>CAZICN010000343.1:0-2974 GCA_964537655.1 uncultured Aestuariivirga sp. | reverse complement strand
TCCTGCACCGGCTGGTCTACTTCGCTCACCGGATCGCTTGGCATGACCGCCACGCGGAAGGATTTGAACGATCGGGCCTCGGCGGGTGGCAGCCTGAGCGCCAGGGCTCGCGCCTCGGCCCCATCGGGGCCAGCCAGCAGCTTCAGCATCCGGGTCAGGTCGCGCGCACTCCGCGCCATGGGGCCCGCGACCGAGATATCGCTCGCCGCCACGATGCCGGGCAGGAACTGTCCGCGCATCGGCACGATGCCATAGGTCGGCTTGTGCCCGTAGACGCCGCAATAATGCGCCGGGTTGCGGATCGAGGCGCCGATGTCGGAGCCGACCTCGAGCGCGCTCATGCCGGTGGCGAGCGCCACCGCCGACCCGCCGGAAGAGCCGCCGGGCGAGCGCGTCACGTCCCAGGGATTGTTCGTCGTGCCATAGATGGCGTTGAAGCTCTGCCAGTCGGCGAGCATCAGCGGCACATTGGTCTTGCCGAAGATGACGGCGCCGTGGTCGGTGAGACGGGTGAGGGCGACGGCATTCGACTTGGCGACATTGCCGGTGAAGCGCGGGTCGCCCCAGGTCGTCGGCGTGCCGGTCCAGTCGAAGCTCTCCTTGATGGTCATCGGCACGCCATCGAACATGCCCTTCGGCCTGCCGGCCTTGAGGCGGCGATCGGCTGCCGCGGCGGCCTTGCGGGCCCGATCGATATCGCTGACGATCACGGCGTTGAGGGACGGATTGTGTTTCTCGACCTGCGCCAGGGCGAGATCGAGAAGCTCGCGCGCGCCGATCTTTCGTGCCCTGAGCAGGCGCGCCTGGTCGAGCGCTGATCGCAGATGGACGGGGAGCCTGCCGGACATGGTCAGTGTCTGGTCGCCGCCTTCGAGGTCTTGGAAGCCCGATTGTTGCTCGTTGTCTTGGCCGCGCCCGCGGCGGGCGGCGGCTCGTCCGGCTCATGCCGGCCGACCTTGATAACCGGCTCCATCGCCTTCAGGACATCATCCGGCAAATGGCACATGATCATGTGGCCGTTGCCCATGTCTTTCTGCGCCGGCATTTCCGTCTCGCAGATCGTCCCGATCTTGCGCGGGCAGCGCGTCTGGAACGGGCAGCCGGAAGGCGGGTTCATGGGTGAGGGCAGCTCACCCTTGAGAACGATATGTTTCTTGGTCACCGACGTATCGGCGATCGGCACGGCCGAGAGGAGGGCCTCCGTATAGGGATGGTAGGGCGGCGAAAAGACTTCCTCTGTCGTGCCTTGCTCCATGATGTGGCCGAGATACATCACGACGATGCGGTCGGCGAGATAGCGCACCACCGACAGGTCGTGGCTGATGAAGACCAGCGTCGTGCGCTTCTTGCGCTGGATGTCGGTGAGGAGGCCAGTCACCGCCGCCTGCACCGACACGTCGAGGGCGGAAACCGGTTCATCGGCAATGACGACGGCGGCGTCGCCGCCAAAGGCGCGCGCGATGCCGATGCGCTGCTTCTGCCCGCCCGACAGCTGGCGTGGCTTCCGCTGGGCGAATTCGCGCGGCAGTTTGACGAGGTCGAGAAGCTCATACGTCTTGCGCTCGGCCTCGTCGCGGGTTTTCGCGACGCCGAATTTGCGCAGGACTCTGGCGATCTGGGCGCCGACCGAATGGCTCGGATTGAGGGTCTCGAAGGGATTCTGGAATACGATCTGCAGGCTCGATATGAGCCCGGGCGGGCGCTGGCGGACCGGCAGATGGCCGACCTCCAGGCCGTTGACCAGCACCTCGCCGTCGGTCGATTCCTCGAGCCCCATAAGCACTTTGGCGAGCGTGCTCTTGCCGCAGCCCGATTCCCCGACGATCGCCACGGTCTCGCCTTCGCGCGCCTCGAAATCCAGTTTCTCATTGGCTTTCACGAAGCGCGACCTCTTGCCGGAGATCAATGCCGCCACCGAGGTGTCGCGGATCTCGTAGTATTTCTTCATGTTCCTGATCTGCAGCACCGGCGGTCCGGGCTTAATCGGCTCAGCCTCGAGGCCCTTCGGCCGGTATTTCTTCCAGTCGATCTCGTCATAGCGCACGCAGCGCGCTTCGTGGCCGGGGTCGTTCTTGATGTCGAGCATCGAGACCGGCTTGTCGCAGCGTCCGGCCTCGAAGAAATCGCAACGCGGCCCGAAGGTGCAGCCCTTCGGCCGGTCGCGCGGCAGGGGCAACTGCCCGCGGATGGGCACGAGCGGATGCGCATAACGGTCGGCCCCCGGCAGCGGGATCGATGAGAACAGGCCGCGCGTATAGGGGTGGCGCATATGGTCGAAGACCTGCTTCACCTTGCCGACCTCGACCGCCTGTCCCGAATACATAACGCAGATGCGATCGCAGGTTTCGAGGATGAGGCCGAGATTGTGCGAGATATAGATCATCGACGTCCCGAAGCGTTTCGAGATGTCCTTGATCAGCTCGACAACGCCCGCCTCGACGGTGACATCGAGCGCCGTTGTCGGCTCATCGAGCAGCAGGAGCTTCGGATTGGAGAGCAGCGCCATGGCGATGACGACGCGCTGCTGCTGCCCGCCCGAAAGCTGATGCGGGTAAGAATTCATGATGCGGTCCGGGTCAGGTAGCCGTACCGCATCGAGGACTTCGACCGAGCGCTTGTATGCCTGAGCCTCCGAAATGCCTTCGTGGATGATCAGCACTTCGGTCAATTGGGTGCGGATGAGGAGCGAGGGATTGAGTGAGGCCATCGGCTCCTGATAGACCATCGAGATCTGTGAGCCGCGGATCTTGCGCAACTCCTCATCCGACATGGTGCGCATGTCGCGGCCCAAGAACTTGATCTCACCGCCGGTGATGGCGCCGTTCCTGCCCATATATTGCATGATGGCGAGCGCCACGGTGGACTTGCCGCAACCCGATTCGCCCACAATGCCGACGGCCTCGCCAGGCATGACGGTGAGATTGAAGTCATAGACCGCCGGCACGGCGCCGGCGCGAGTGTAGTAGGAGATCGA
>CAZICN010000342.1:0-4410 GCA_964537655.1 uncultured Aestuariivirga sp. | reverse complement strand
GCAATCGGCGATCGGCGATCCGCTCAGGATCGACGGCATCTGGCCGGCGGCCGGCGTCACCGAGATCGTCGAGGAGAACATGGCCAATGCGGCGCGCGTCCATGCCATCGAGCGCGGCAAGGATATCGGCCAATGCACCATGATCGCCTTTGGCGGGGCGGCACCCTTGCATGCCTGCCATCTCGCGGGGAAACTCGGCGTCGACCGGATCATCGTGCCGAGCGGGGCCGGTGTCGGATCGGCCATCGGCTTCCTGCAGGCGCCGATCGCCTATGAGATCACCCGCAGCGCCGCACTCACCCTCGAGAATTTCGACGCCGCGCGGGCGAACGGACTGCTGAAGGCGATGGAGCGCGACGCGCGCCAGGTGGTCGAGCCGGCGGTCGGCAAGGAGAAGCTCAAGGTCACCCGCATCGCCGACTTCCGCTATGTCGGGCAAGGTCACGAGATCCGCGTTCCCCTGCCGGACGGGACGCTCAAATCCACCGACGCGGCGAAGCTGCGTCTCGCCTTCGAAAAACTCTACAAGGTGCTCTACGGTCTCACTATCCCGCGGATGGAGATCGAGGCGGTGACCTGGTCGGTGACGGTGTCCTCGACGCCGCCCAAGGTGAAGCGGGCCGGCAAGCCCAGGGCCGCGACGGCGCCGAAGCCGCGCAAGCAACGGCAGGTCTATGATCCCGATATCGGCAAGGTCGTCGCCATGCCGGTCTACTGGCGCTTCGACATGAAGCCCGGCGCCCGCATCAAGGGCCCCGCCATCATCGCCGAGAACGAGACCTCGACGCTGGTCGGATCGCCCTTCCACGCCCGGCTCGACAGCCTGGGCTATATCGTCCTCGAACGCGTGAAGGGAAAGCGCTGATGTCGAAGAAAGCCCTCGCCGCGATCCGCACGCAGGTGATGTGGAATCGGCTCATCGCGGTCGTCGAGGAGCAGGCGCAGTCGCTGCTGCGCACCGCGTTCGGCACGATCACGCGCGAGGCGGGCGATCTCTCGGCCGGCGTCTATGACACCAGAGGCCGCATGCTGGCGCAGGCAATGACCGGCACGCCCGGCCATGTCAACACCATGGCGACGGCGGTGGAGCACTTCTTCCCGATGTATCCGGTCAAGGACATGCAGCCGGGCGACGTCTACATCACCAACGACCCGTGGCTCGGCACCGGCCATCTCTTCGACTATGTGGTGATGACGCCGGTGTTTCTCGGCCGGAAGCCCGTCGCGATCTTCGCCTCGACCTGCCATGTCATCGATGTCGGCGGGGTCGGCATGTCGGCCAGGGCCAATTCGGCCTTCGAGGAGGGCACCCTCATTCCGCATCTCAAGCTGCGCAAGGCGGGCGAGATCAATGAGGAACTGCTGTCGATCATCCTCGCCAATTCGCGCAACCCGATCGAGGTCAGGGGCGATCTCCTGTCGCTGGTGAGCGCCAACGACACGGGCGCCCGGCGCCTCATCGACATGATGACCGAATTCGGCCTCAAGGACATCGACAGGCTCGCCGAGCATATCCTCAGCCAATCCGAGAAGGCGACGCGCGAGGCGATCCGGGCACTGCCCGAGGGCGAGTGGTCCTATGAGATGCCGCTCGACGGCTATGAGGCGGGCATCGTGCTCACCCCCAGGCTCACGATCAAGGCGGGCAGGATCACCATCGACTATACCGGCTCGTCGCCCGCCTCGATCTTCGGCATCAACAGCCCGCGCACCTATACGCATGCCTATTCGGTCTTCGGCCTGAAGGCGGTAATCGCGCCGCATGTGCCGAACAATATCGGATCGCTGTCCTGTTTCGATCTCGTGACCGAGCCCGGCACCTGCGTCGATCCGATCAGGCCGAGCCCGGTCACGGCGCGCCATGTCATCGGCCAGATGCTGGCGGATGCGACCTTTGGCTGCCTGGCGCAGGCCTTGCCCGGCAAGGTACAGGCGGAAAGTGCGGGGAGCATCTGGATCCTGGCGCTGTCGAGCGCGCATGAGCGGGTGCCGGCCAGGGAAACCGAACACGCGCAGCGCTTCCAGGTGACGAATGTCGGCCTCGGCGGCATCGGCGGCCGGCCCGGCAAGGACGGGCTCTCGACCACGGCGTTTCCGTCCGGCATCGGCGCCATCCCGGTCGAGATCACCGAGGCGCAATGCCCGCTCTATTTCAAGCGCAAGCAGTATCTGCCCGATTCAGGCGGCGCCGGCGAGTTCCGCGGCGGGCTCGGCCAGGTCATCGAGATCGCCAATCGCGAAGCTGCGCCCTTCGTCATCGCGGCGGCGACTTTCGACCGCATCCGCAACCCGGCGCAGGGGCGCGAAGGCGGAAGCCCGGGGCGGCGCGGCAAGGCGCATCTCGGCAGCGGGCCGCAGCTCAAGGACAAGGGCAATCACGTGGTGCCGGCAGGCGACAGCCTCGTCGTCGAACTGCCGGGCGGCGGCGGCTTCGGGCTGCCGCAGGCGCGCAGCGGCGCGGCGATCACATCCGATATCGCGGCGGGCCTCGTCAGCGAGGCGGCCGCCGAGCATGACTACGGTTTTGCCTCGTGAAAGCGGGGCAGTCGCATATCACATCGGTGGTGGTGAATGCCCCCGCGACGAGTGTCTTCACCCGCATGGCGGATGCGAAGAACCTGCATCGCTGGTCTTTCGGCACCTGGAAGACCGAGATCGGCAGCGACGGCCTTGTTCTCGGCACCAGCCTGTTCGACGGCAGCAAGATCCATGTGCGCATCGACAGGGACGAGACGCGCCTCAGCATCGATTTTCATCTGGGCGCCGATCCAAGGGCGCTGGTGCCGCGCATCCAGCTGCGCATCGTGCCGGGCCGCCATGTCGGCCTCGCCGACGGCCAGTCGGTGCTCACTTTCATCGCCTGGCGTTCGGAAGCGATGGATGACGACCGCTGGCGCAGGCTTACCGCCGCGCATGAGATGGAGGCGGTGCTGGTGAAGTCGCTGATCGAGAGCGGGCAGTTCTGATCACCCTCGCCGCAAGGGGCAGGGTTATCGCAAATGAAGTATTACGAGACTCAATAGTTACTTCCCCTTCTCCCGCCTGCGGGAGAAGGTGGCGCGAAGCGCCGGATGAGGGTGTCCTTCGCGAAGTGAGGAAATGCCTCAAAGAGTATCCGATATCTGCGCAAACACCCTCACCCGCCCTATCGGGCACCCTCTCCCGCAGGCGGGAGAGGGGGAAAATTGGAGAAGGCTCGCCGAGTGGCGATTTTCATATGCGATAGCCCTGCCGCAAGGGGGAGGGGGCGCTTCACAGCCGATAGAACGTCGCCGCCGTCCCGCCGAAGATCGTGGCCGTTCCCGGCCCCTCGCCGACGATCGTTTCCGCCGCCGCCCGCCATGAATCATAAGTGCCGTTGAGTTCGAGCACCGGCCAGTCGGAACCCCACATCACGCGCTCAGGGCCGAAGGCCTCGATGACATGCCGGGCATAGGGCTTCAGCGTCTCGACCGACCATTGCGGGCTCGCTTCCGTCGCCAGCCCCGAAAGCTTGCAGAATGCCTGCGTCTCTCCGGCAATCCTGGCGATGCCTTGCGCCCAGCCGTCGAAGGCCCCGTCGCGAACGCGCGGCTTCATGCAGTGATCGACGACGACGCGCAGTTTCGGATAGCGCCCGATCAGGCGCAGGAAATTGTCGAGATGGATCGGATAGCCCAATGCATCGAAGGTGAGGTCGAGATCGATGATCGCCTCGAACGCCCATTGGATATCGGGCCGCAGCATCCAGTCGGTGTCGGGAATGTCCTGGATCATCGGCCGGACACCGGCGAACTTGCGGTGCCGGCCAAAGCGCTGAAGATGCTTCAGATGCGCCGGATCCTCGAAATCGATCCAGCCGACCACCTTGCCGATCCACTCCGTCGCGTCGGCAAGGCCCAGCATGTATTCGGTCTCCGCGACCGTCGCCGCCGCCTGGACCAGGACGGTGCGGTCGATCGCGTGCCGGGCGCGGAACGCCTCGAAATGCCGGGGATGAAAATCGCGGCGCAGGGGCCTCAGCGCATCGCTCGAGCCCATCCAGTCGTAGTCTCCCCGCGCCGGCGCCCAGAAATGCTGATGTGAATCGACGATCATGGATTATTTCGGCACCGGCGCCCGGGCGTCCATCAAGCCTTCAGACTTGAGGTCGCGCCACAGCGCCTTGGGGATCTTCGCGGCCAGCGTCTTCACATTGAGCCTGACATGCTCCGGCCTGACGCCGCCCGGTATGACCGAGATGACGGACGGATGGGCGAGGGGGAAGCGCAAGGCGGCTTCCGGCAGCTTCACCTTGTGGCGCTTGCACAGGTCCTCGATGCGGCGGACGCGCGCGAGGATGTCCTTCGGCGCCTTCGAATAGTTGTAGGTGGCGCCGGGCCTCGCGGCCGTCGCCAGGATGCCGGAATTGTACGGGCCGCCGAGCACGAT
>CAZICN010000341.1:0-4459 GCA_964537655.1 uncultured Aestuariivirga sp. | reverse complement strand
GAGCGCGGATAGATCCCCGACCAGCCGGCGGCGAGCGCGACCGAGCCGGCGGGCACACTGGTGCGCGGCTCAGCGCGTCGGGCCACCTCGGGCCACGGGGCGAGGGCGAGGAGATAGGCGAAGCTGCCATAGAACAAGGGGTCGCCTTCGCACAGGAAGGCGACGTCGCGCCCCGCGTCGAGATGCGCGGCGATGGATTGCGCCGCCATGTCATAGGCTTCCTGCGCCGGCTCCCGTTCACGCCGCATCGGCACGTCGATGGCGAGTTCGATCACGTCTTCGGGAATGAACGGCGCCGCGATGCGCCGGGCCAGGCTCTCGCCGCCATTGGCGGCCGGATAGGCGATGACCGGCGCTTGCGAGATGATGCGCCAGGCCTTGAGCGTCACGAGTTCGGGATCGCCCGGCCCAACGCCCAGCCCATAGAAGATGCCGCTCACGGCTTGACCGCCCGCCACTGCAGCACCGACATGCGCGGCTTCAGCGCCCTGAGCTCGCCGATACGGGCGAGATAGGAGACATCCAGGCGCACGAGGTCGCCGCCATACTTCTCCTGCAGATCGACGAGGTGCAGCTCGCCCTCGAGCGTCACCACATTGGCCGCGATACGGCCCTGTGGCTTGAGGGCGGCCCAGCTTTCCTCGAAGACCCCGGGAATGCCCATGCCGCCGCCGATGAAGACGGCATCGGGCCGCTCATGGCCGTGAAGACTGGCCGGAGCCTCTCCGGCGATGACCTTGAGGCGCGGCGTGCCGAGACTGTCGGCGTTCTCACCGATCATCTTGAGGCGCCCGGGATGGCTTTCGAAGGCTATTGCCCGGGCACCGCGCGCCGCACGCATCCATTCGATGGCGACCGACCCGCACCCGGCGCCCACGTCCCACAGGAGCGCACCGGGATAGGGCGCGAGTGCCGCGAGGGTCGCGGCGCGCACCTCACGCTTGGTGAGTTGCCCGTCATGAATGAAGGACTCGTCCGGCAGGCCGGCGACCCGCGGCAGCAACGCCGCCCCGGCTTCGGCCCGGCATTCTATGGCGAGCGTATTGAGATCGGAGAAGGTACCGCTGGTGAAATCGGCGGCCCGGAAACGGGTGCTGGTCTCGCGCGGACCTCCCATGTTCTCGAGCACGGTGATTTCGCTTGGCCCGTAGCGCCGCACGATGAGGCGGCGGACGACCTCCGGGATCGTGCCGGCATCGGCGGTGAGCGCGATGAGCCGGGCGCCCGGCTGGATGAAGGCCTCGATATTGGCGGCGGGACGGCCGTGCAGGGTGATCGCGTCGCAATCGCCGAGCGGCCAGCCCATGCGCGCGGCGGCGAGGCTGAAGGATGAAAGATGGGGAACGATCTCCATCTCGGCGAAAGGCACGATCTCCATGAGCTTGCGGGCGACGCCGAAATTAAGCGGATCGCCGGTCGCGAGCACGACGGTGCGACGGCCGCGCAGCGGCTTGATGCGGTCGACGACGGCGCTGAAGGGCTGCGGCCATTCATGCTGCTCGGCCATGGTCTTGCCGAGGAAGGTGAGAAGGCGCGCGGAGCCGACGACGACCTCGGCCTCATCGAGGAGCGCGCGGGCGTGGTGCGACAGGCCGGCGATGCCATCTTCGCCCATGCCGATGACGCTGAGCCACCTGGCTCCCGTCTTCATGATGCAAGCTCCGCTGTGACCGCGTTGATGACGGAGGACGCCATGGCTGAGCCGCCCCGCCGGCCGAGAACCGTGGCGAAGGGGACGCCGCGCGGGTTCTCCGCCAGTTCGTCCTTCGATTCCCTGGCGCCGATGAAGCCGACCGGCATGCCGATGATGGCGGCGGGCTTGTCGGCCCCGGCATCGAGCGCTTCGAGCAACGCGAAGAGCGCGGTCGGCGCATTGCCGATGACGACGACCGCACCCTCGAGCCGCGGCAGCCAGAGCGAGACGGCGGCGGCCGAGCGGGTGATGCGCCGGGCAAGACCAAGCTCGTGCGCCTGCGGATCATTCAGGGTGCAGATGATTTCGACGCCCATCGGAAGCTGGCGGGCGATGATGCCGTGGCGCACCATCTCGCTGTCGGTGAAGATGGGCGCCCTTCCTGAAAGCGCCTGCGCGAGGGCGTCCGGCAGCTCTGGAGAGATGCGCAGGTCGGCGGCGACGTCGATCATGCCGCAGGAATGGATGACGCGCTCGGCGGCGGTCCGGGCGGGCGCTGCAATGGCTGACAGATCGGCCTCGGCCCGGATCGCCGCGAAGGATTGCCGGTAGATCTCGGCTGGATCGCGCAGATAGTCTCTCACCGCTTTTTCATGCTCCGGGGGCCCAGGGGATGGTCGGCATGCGGGTAGGGATGGTGGTGATGCCCGTGATCCTCATCGCCATGATGATGGTGATGGCCATGACCGTGATGATGATCATGGTCGTGATGATGGTGGTGATGATCATGGCCGTGGTCATGATCGTGACGGTGCGCTTTGCCGGTGCCGATGCCTTCGACGTGGTGATGATGGCTCTCCTGCGGCGCGCCGACTTCAGCCTCGAAGCCCAGGACCTGGGTGCGGAACTTGCACATCTGGCAGTTCATCGCCGTTTCGCCGGTCATGATCTGCTCGACGCGCTCGACGAAGGTATCGATCACCGCCGGGTGATCGTTGAGATAGGGCGCCTTGATGAACTGGATGCCGGGATAGCACTTCGCCACCGCGTCGGTCGCATCATAGATGCGCTGCACCAGGATGCCGGTGAACAGGAAATAGGGGAAGACGATGATGCGCCGGTAGTTGAGGCGGGCGGCATGTTCGAGCGCGGGCTCGACCAGCGGAAACGTGACGCCGGAATAAGCGGTCTCGGCCCAGCCGAAGCCGAAGCCTTCCCAGAGCAGGCGGGTGACCTTCGATACATTGGAATTGGCGTCGGGATCGGAAGCGCCGCGCCCGACCACGACCAGCAAGGTCTCGTGGCGCCCGATATCGCCAGGTGCGTCGCGCACGGCCTCTTCGACCCGGTCGGCGGCGGCCCGCATCATCTTGGGGTCGATGCCGAGCTCCTTGCCGTAGTCGATCCTGAGGCCGTTCTTCGCCGCATAGGTGTTGAGGACGGAGGGGATGTCGTTCTTGGCATGGCCCGCGGCGAACAGCATGCCGGGAACCGCCAGAATCTTGTCGACGCCTTCGGCCCTCAGCCGGTCCAGTCCGTCGCGGATGATGGGGGAGGCGAATTCGAGATAGCCGAACTCGACCGGATGGCCCGGGAAGCGGCCCTTGAGATGCTGCGCGAGGACGGCGAATTCCTGGACGGCATCTTCGTCGCGGCTGCCGTGGCCGCACAACATCACACCGGTTTTTGCTTGCATGGATCCTGCCTCAATTGCCGGCAAGAAAAAGACAGGGTCCCGGGCACGGAAATGCCGGCCGGTGCTGCAGCTCCGGCATTGGCCCCCTGTTTGGGTCGGCCGCACCGGACTTGCTTTCAGTTCCTTGATCGGAACGCTGCTCGTCTTGCGTCCTGAACACCTAGCGGTGGCGGCCTGTCTGGTCAATCACCATGGGCGACAGGCCATGCGCGAAAGGCGTCGCGGGGATTGAGGGGAATGCGACGGGACTGTAGAAGTAGCGAGTTACGTGAGGGTATCGTCCTGCCGATTCGCAGATTGCTGAGCTTAGGGAGCCTGACGGCGGTGGCGGCCTGCGCCTCCGTGCCGAGTCTTCCCTATGAGAAGGGGGTCGGCGTCGTCGATATCCTGCGCAACGTGAAATGCGAACTGGCCCTGGCCTATTCCGACAATGTCGGCCGCTATCCCTGGCTCGGCAACTGGGCTGCCGGCATCGAGCTGACCCTCGATGTGACGGAGACGCGCAGTGGCGGCGCCGTGGCGCAGATCCTCGTTCCCTTCCATACGACGGACAGTTTCCGCCTGGGCGCCGACGCCAGGCGCGACGCCCGTGGACAAAGCGTGTCCTCCGTCACCTTCTCGACGACATTGGCGGGCCTCAGCTCGACGGAATGCGCGGGTCATGTCCCGCAATCAGGTCCCGAGCCGCTTCTCAAAGGCAATCTGGGCCTCAAGACCTGGGTCACGCGCGCCGCCGAGGCGATCGAGGCCGCAGGCATCGCGCAGCAGACGGACGGGCTCGGCTACATCATCGAATTCGGCGTCGAAGCCAATGCCGGGCTCGAGCCGGGCTTCAATATCATCCGCATCGGCGACTACCAGCTGGGCGCCAGCGCCGGCCTGTCGGCCAGCCGCGAGGACACGCATACGCTCAACATCGCCATGGCGCCGATGCGCCCGATCGTGCCGGCCCCGGTCTATGTGACCAATCTGGCAGGTCCCCAGCCACAGACGCGTGCGCCGGCGGACGCTGCCCCGCAAAAGCGCGGCGCGGCCAAGCCCGCGACCGGCGTATCGCAGCAGACCCAGCAGGATCTGAGCAACATCATCCGCAGCCTGAAGCAGAGTCAGACCGGCCGGGATTGAACGAT
>CAZICN010000340.1:0-4467 GCA_964537655.1 uncultured Aestuariivirga sp. | reverse complement strand
GCCGCCATCGGCCCAGTGCGTGCACTTGAAGCCCTCGACGCCATGCGCGTGGCAGAACTCGGTGATCGCCGCGACCTCGGCATCGGTGTCGGTGATGAAGTGGTTGACCGCGACCGCGATCGGCACGCCGAACTTCTTCACGTTCTCGATGTGACGGCCGAGATTGGCGAGGCCCTTCTTGAGCGCCTCGACATTCTCCTTCTTGAGGTCCTCCTTGGCCACGCCGCCATGCATCTTGAGCGCCCGCACCGTCGCCACGATCACCGCGGCATCGGGATGGAGACCGGCCTTGCGGCACTTGATGTCGAAGAATTTTTCGGCGCCGAGATCGGCGCCGAAGCCCGCTTCGGTGACGACATAGTCGGAGAGTTTCAGCGCCGCCCTGGTCGCCATGGCCGAATTGCAGCCATGGGCGATGTTGGCGAACGGCCCGCCATGCACGAAGGCCGGGTTGTTCTCGAGCGTCTGCACGAGATTGGGGAGGAGCGCGTCCTTGAGCAGCACCGTCATGGCGCCCGCCGCCTTGATGTCCTTGGCGAGCACCTGGCCCTTGTCGCGCTTGTGGCCGATGACGATCTGGCCGATGCGGCGCTCGAGATCCTCGATCGAGGTCGAGAGGCAGAGGATGGCCATGATCTCGGAGGCGACGGTGATGTCGAAGCCCGCCTCGCGCGGGAAGCCGTTGGCCACGCCGCCCAGCGAGCAGACGATGTCGCGAAGCGCCCGGTCGTTCATGTCCATCACGCGGCGCCAGGAGATGCGGCGCGTATCGAGGCCGAGCTCGTTGCCCCAATAGATGTGATTGTCGATCATCGCCGAGAGCAGATTGTGCGCCGAGGTGATGGCATGGAAATCGCCGGTGAAGTGAAGGTTGATGTCTTCCATCGGCACGATCTGGGCATAACCGCCGCCGGCGGCGCCTCCCTTCATGCCGAAGCAGGGGCCGAGCGAGGGCTCGCGCAGGCAGATCATCGCCTTCTTGCCGATGCGGTTGAGGCCGTCGCCGAGACCGACCGTGGTCGTCGTCTTGCCTTCGCCGGCAGGCGTCGGGCTGATGGCGGTGACGAGGATGAGCTTGCCGTCCTTCTTCTTGGCAAGGCCGGAAATATAGTCGAGCGACAGCTTCGCCTTGGTGTGACCATAGGGGATCAGGTCTTCCGCCGGGATGCCGAGCTTCTTGCCGATCTCGAGGATCGGTTTCATCTTCGCTTCGCGGGCGATCTCAATGTCGCTCTTGACGGTGGCCATGATGGTGAATTCCTCCCTGCTTCCCGAAAGACGCGAACAATAGACAGGCCATTCCGGCAAGGCGATAGCGAAACGGCATTTCGGCGCGGATTGCGACACTCTGGCCTAGGAAACTTCGTCCGTATGCGGCATGGGCTGGATCGCAACGGAGCGCTGCGCTAAACCGGCGCATGCGCAACTTCCAGCTCCCCGGCCGATCGCTCGCCTATGGCGTCCATGGCATGGCCGCAACCTCTTCGCCGCTCGCGACAATTTCGGCCCTCGATGTGCTGAGAAACGGCGGCAATCCGGTCGATGCGGCGGTGACGGCCTCGGCCGTCCTGTGCATCACCGAGCCGCATATGACCGGCATCGGCGGCGATTGCTTCGCGCTGATCGGAAAGAGCGATGGCACGATAGAGGGCATCAATGGTTCGGGCCGCGCGGCCAGCGCCGCCGATGGCGATTGGCTGAAGGCGTCGGGCCTCGCCGCGATCGATCCGAAGAGCGTGCATGCGGTGACGGCGCCGGGCGCCATCGATGCCTGGGCGGCCCTTCTCGCCAGGCATGGCACGATGGATCTCCGGCAAGCGCTCGAGCCCGCCATCAAGCTCGCCGAGGAGGGCGTGCCGACGACACCGCGCGTCGCCCTCGACTGGGCGCAGGAGGAAGCCGATCTTGCCCGCGACGAAGGCGGGCGGCTGCATTATCTGAAGGACGGGCGGGCGCCGAAGGAAGGCGACATGATGCGCTACCCGGCGCTGGCGCGCACGCTGAAGCTGATCGCGCGCGAAGGCCGCGATGGCTTCTATGCCGGCGAGATCGGCGAAGAGATCGTCGCACATCTGAGGAAACGCGGCGGCCTCCTCACCCTCGATGACCTCAGCCGCACCAAGGCGAGCTGGGTCGAGCCCATCGCCACCGGTTTCGCCGGCGCCGAACTGTTCGAAATCCCGCCCAACGGGGCCGGCCTGACGGCGCTCATCGCGCTCAACATCCTCGAGCGCTTCGATATGGCCAGGTATGGCGAGGCGAGCGTCGAGCGCTACCACCTGCAGATCGAGGCGATGAAACTGGCCTGGGTCCTGCGCAACCGGCATATCGCCGACCGCGATGCGATGACGCTCGATCCGGCGTCGCTCCTCGCCGACACGGTGGCCGACGAACTCGCGGGCCTCGTCGACATGAGGAAGGCGCTCGTCCGGCCGGAGAACCGCATCGCGATGCCCGGCTCCGACACCGTCTATCTCACCGTCGCGGATGCCCGGGGTATGGCCGTCTCCTTCATCAATTCGATCTACTGGGCCTTCGGCTCGGGCATCGTCACGCCGAAGAGCGGCATCGCGCTGCAGAACCGGGGCGCCAATTTCACGACCGATCGCGGCCATCCCAATTGCATCGGCCCGGGCAAACGGCCGCTCCATACGATCATCCCGGCCATGGTCAGGCGGGAGGGCCGGATCGACATGTCCTTCGGCGTCATGGGCGGGGCCTACCAGCCGATGGGCCATGTCGGCGTCATGCTCAACCGCTATGTCTATGGCCAGGACGTGCAGGCGGCGCTCGATTCCCCGCGGCTCTTCCCGCAGGAAGGCCGGGTCGATGTCGAGACCGGCATCGATGCGGCGCTGCGCCAGGGCCTCGCCCGGCTCGGGCATGAGATCAGCCCGGCGGAGGAGCCGCTGGGCGGCGGCCAGGCCATACTTCTCGACCGCGCCCAGAACGTTCTGAAGGGCGGGTCCGACTTCCGCAAGGATGGCCTGGCGCTCGGCTTCTGAGCGGCGCAAGCCCTACGAAACAATCTCGTTTTTTAGTTATTTACCAATTGCCCTTTAGGGTATTCGCGGGGCATGTCGCTGGCATTTTCCTCGCCGGTTAGTATGGTGCGTCTGTAGCCCGCTCGGGAGGCCAATTGAGCGAATCACCAACGAGATCACCGGCATTCGACGATGAGGCATCGTCGGCGCGTCCATCGCCGGTCGAATCGCTGGCGCGCGTCATCAGCGCCGAGGAGCTCGAGCGCGTGCGCAAGGCGGTGCTCGCGGTCGGCGAGACGGCCTATCACTGGGTGATCGAATCGGACGAGATCTTCTGGAGCGCCAATGCGCCGGAGATCCTGCATTGCCCGGCCGGGCGGCTCACCACCGGGCGCGCCTATGCCGCCCTTCTCGACGTCGACAATTTCACCACCCGCTATGACGCGGTGATGCGCACCGTCTACAAGGACGAGGGCGAGGGCATTCCCTACCAGATCGAATATCTGTTCCGGCCCGACGGCAAGAACGGCAAGACCGCCTACTGGCTCGAGGACACCGGACGCTGGTATGCCGGCGCCGACGGACGCCCGGCGGAAGCCTTCGGCATCGTGCGGCGCATCGACGACCGCCACTCGCGCGACCAGCAGCTGAACTTCCTCGGCAATTGCGACCCGCTCACCGGCATGATGAACCGGGGCCGCATGGCCGAGGCGCTCGAGGAAGCGATCATCGCCGCCGATCGCGAAGGCGTGTCGCGAGCATTCGTCATCGCCGGCATCAACAATCTCGCCGTGGTCAACGACGCCTATGGCTTCGAGGTCGCCGACGACGTCATCATCGCGGTCGGCCGCCGGCTCAAGAACGTGGTGCGCGCCGGCGATCCGATCGCGCGCTACTCGGGCAGCAAGTTCGCCATCATCCTCAACAATTGCAGCGAGCAGGAACTGCGCCACGCGGCGGAGCGCTTCCTGGAAGTGGCGCGCGAAAGCGTCATCGAGACGGAGCACGGGCCGGTCTGGGCGATGCTGTCGATCGGGGCGATCATCCTGCCCGGCCACGCCGCCGACGCCAATACGGCGATGGCGCGCACCGAGGAGGCGCTGACCGAAGCCAAGCGCGGGCCTTCCGACGGCTTCGTCATCTACAAGCCGTCGCAGAAACTCATCTCGGAGCGCAGCATCAATGCGCGCGCCGCGCATGAGATCGTCGCCTGCCTCAAGGAAGACCGCTTCAAGCTCGCCTTCCAGCCGATCGTCGATGCGACGAGCAACGCGGTGATGATGCATGAGGCGCTGCTGCGCATGGCCGATGCCCGGGGTGACATGATCGCCGCGGCGCATCTGATCCCGATCGCCGAGAAGCTCGGCCTGGTGCGCCTCATCGACCGCACGGTGGCGCAGCTCACCGTCTCGACGCTGCTCGCCTATCCGCAAGCCCATCTCACCTTCAACGTCTCCGGCATCACCGCCACCGACCCGCGCTG
>CAZICN010000339.1:0-4484 GCA_964537655.1 uncultured Aestuariivirga sp. | reverse complement strand
GACCCATTAAATCCTCTCAATGCGGGAAGCGCCGCCCGGTTGATTCTATTCAGGGGGTCCCGGCTTTCGCCGGGATGACGATTTTTACTTTGAGGAGGTACACCCCATGACAATCCGCATCGGCGCCAATCCGATCGGCTGGTCGAATGACGACATGCAGGAGATCGGCGGCTGGATCCCGCTCGAGCAATGCTTGAGCGAGGCGCAGGCCGCGGGCTTCGTCGGCATGGAGCTCGGCAACAAGTTCCCGCGCGAGGCGGCGAAGCTGCGCCCGATCCTCGACAAATACGGCCATGCGCTGATCGGCGGCTGGCATTCGATCTTCCTGATCGAACGCGATGCCGAGACCGAATTCGCCGAAGCGGCGCATCACCGCAAGCTGCTCAAGGACATGGGCACCGACGTCTTCATCGTCGCCGAATGCACCCGCACCATTCATGGCGACAAGGCGAAGCCGCTCTCCACCCGCCCGGTGATGACGGAGGAAGAATGGACCCGCTTCACATCACGCCTGACCCGGCTTGCCGAACTCCTGTCCGAAGACGGCTTCCGGCTGGTCTATCATCATCACATGGGCACCGTCATCCAGACGCCGGAGGAGATCGACCGCCTGATGCAGGAGACCGGATGGGCGGTGCATCTGCTGCTCGACACCGGGCACGCCACCTGGGGCGGTGCCGATCCGGCCGTTCTCGCCCACAAATACCGCAAGCGCATCGGCCATGTTCACTGCAAGGATGTCCGCCCGGGCGTGCGCAAGGAAGCCGACGAGAAGGACTGGTCGTTCCTCGATAGCGTGCTGGCCGGCGTCTATACCGTCCCCGGCGACGGCATGGTGGACTATGTTTCGGTGTTCAAGGAACTGCCCTTCTATTCGGGCTGGGTGGTGGTCGAGGCCGAGCAGGACCCGAAGAAGGCCGAGCCCGCCAAATATGCGAAGATGGGCCATGACAATCTCGTCCGGTTCCTGAAACAGGGCGGGCTCGCCTGATGACGAAATTGCTGGTGAAAGCGAAGTCGGGCGAGGGCCGCATCCTGCATGTGACGCCCGAAAGCGCCGGCTGGACCTATGTCGGCTTCGATCTGTGGAAACTCGCCAAGGGCCAGACCGCCAGGGGCGAGTTCAAGGACCGCGAGACCTGCCTGGTCTTCGTTTCCGGCAAGGGTCGCGTCACGGTCGGGGCTGAGGATCTGGGCGTCATCGGCGAGCGCATGTCGCCTTTCGAGGGAAAGCCCTGGTCGGTCTATGTGCCGGCGGGCGCGGCCTGGACCGTCACGGCCGAAACGCCGCTGGAAGTCGGCGTCTGCACCGCGCCGGGCTCCGGCAAATTGCCGATGCGCGTCATCCGCCCGGACGACCTCGGCCAGGAGACGCGCGGCAAGAGCACCAATACGCGTTATGTCACCAACATCCTGCCCGAGACCGAGCCGGCCGAGAGCCTGCTGGTGGTCGAGGTGATCACGCCCGGCGGCCACACCTCGTCCTATCCGCCGCACAAACACGACCAGGACAACCTGCCGCATGAATCGCTGCTGGAAGAGACCTATTACCACCGCTTCAACCCGCCCCAGGGTTTTGGCTTCCAGCGCGTCTATACCGACGACCGCTCGCTCGACGAGGCGATGGCGATCGAGGACGGCGATCTCACCCTCGTGCCCAGGGGCTATCATCCCTGCGCCGCGACCCATGGCTACGATCTCTATTATCTGAACGTGATGGCGGGGCCGAAGCGCACCTGGAAGTTCCACAATGCCAAGGAGCATGAGTGGCTCATCGCCAGGTGAAGCGCTCCATCACATAGTCCGGCGCGGGCTCGAACCGCGTGAGGCCTTGCGACACGCCGGTCTTGACGAGGAGCGTCGTGAGGCCGGCGCCGCGCCCGCCGCCGACATCGTGCTCCGCACTGTCGCCGATGCAGAGGACACGTTTCGGCCGGCCGATCACCTTCAGCGCATGATCATAGATATCGCGATAGGGCTTGCCGATCCACCGCACCTTGCCGCCCTGCGCTTCATAGAGTGCCGCGATGGCGCCCGGCGCCGGCTGCAGGCCGGATGGAGTGAGCATCAGCTTGTCGGGATTGCAGCAGACGGCCGGAACCGAGACGCCGGCAAGCAGCCTGGCATAATCCTCGAGCGAGGTTCCGGGCGCGTTCGAGCCGAGGATGAGGATCACATCGGCGTCCCGGGGCCGCGCCACGAGCTCGAACTGATCGAAGCCGTAATTGTCGCCGTCCTTGCCGATGATGAAGGCGCGCTTCGCCGGTGACGACTTGAGCTGGTCATAGGCGACTTCGCCCGAGCTCACCGCATCGGCGAAGAAATCGCGCGGGATCCCCATATGCAGCAGCCGCCCGACATTGGCGGTCGAGCGCTTGCCGGAATTGGTCATCACCGCCACGGGGATCCTGAGCGCGCGCAGTTGCGCGAGCACATCGAGACTGCCCGGATAGAGCTTCGCCCCGTCATGCAGCACGCCGAACTGATCGATCAGCATGCCGTCATAGTCGCCGGCGATCTCGCCCAGCCCGTCAATAGGGATCATGGCCGATCCCACGCCAGGCGAGGCGCGCCGCGCCGGCGGCCGCATGTTCGGAGCGCGCCTCCCGGCTCGCGACCGCGAGCAGGCCTTCGCGGATGCGCGTCCAGTTGTCGTTGGCGGCACCGCCGCCCACCGTGCGCAGCGTCCCGAGCGGCGTGGCGCCGAGCTCGGCAAGGCGCCGGTAGCCCAGGGCTTCGACCCCGGCAATGCCTTCGAGCAGGCCCTGGAAGAACAGGCGCTCATCGGCGGGCCTCGGCATCACGCGCGACGGCAATGCCGGATCATTGATCGGGAAGCGCTCGCCGGACTTGGGCAGCGGATAGTAGTCGAGCCCGGTCGGATGGCCGGGATCGATCAGCGGCGTGAGCCGCACGATATCGGCGCGGCTGAAATGGGCGGCGAGTGCCGCGCCGCCCGAGTTGGAGGCGCCGCCAGCCAGCCACTGGTCGCCGATCCGATGGCTGTAGATGCCATAGGCCGGCGCGAAGACCGGCCGGTCCGACAGCAGCTTCACGGTGAGCGTCGTGCCGAGCGAGGTGACGCCGTCGCCGGGCTCGGACGCGCCGCTCGCCAGGAACGCGGCACAGCCATCGGTGGTGCCGGCGACGATCGCGACGTCGCGCGGCAGGCCATAACGCCCGGCGATGGCGGGAAGGATCGTAGCCGTGCGCTCGCCCGCCGCCACCACAGCGGGCAGGAGCTTCATGTCGAGGCCGGTGTCGGCGATCCAGGCGGGCCAGTTCCGCGCCACCGGGTCATAGCCGGTCTTCAGCGCATTGTTCTCGTCGCTGACATCGAAGCGTCCCGAGAAACGTCCGGCGAGCCAGTCGGCCTGATGCAGGATGCGCGCCGGCGTCATGGTCGCCTGCATTTCGAGCGCGCGCGCCAGGGGCGAGGACGAACCGCGCGCCGCCGTGTCCTGCGGCGCCGCTGTCATCACGGGATCGAGGAATTTCTGGTCCGCGAAATCATTATACATCGAGGCGAGGCCGACCGGCGCCCCATCGCCATCGACCGGCACGATGGTGCCCGACGTGCCATCGACCGCAAGCGCCAGCACCTGGTGCCCGGAGAGTTTCGCCTTGAGGCCGAGCAGGGCCTCGTCCAGGGCCGCGGCCCAGACATGAGGATCCTGCCACAGGCGGCCAAGGCTCTGCTGCGGCAGCATCATCGCGACCTGGCTCATGGCGAGAATTTCGCCGCCACGCCCGAGCAGCACGGCGCGCACGCCGGACGTGCCGATATCGATGCCGAGGGTGGCTTCGGTCATGACGGCCTCCGTTCGGCCGTGGCGAGGATGCCTGAGGCGGTCGCCTCGTCGGTGATCAGGATGTCGACCATGCCGCCCTTGAGCGCCCCGTGCAGGACCTCGATCTTGTCGGCGCCGCCCGACGCCACGATGACGCAGGGCACCGACTTGAGATCGACGGGCGACAGGGCGACGGCCCGCTTGTTCAACGGATGATCGACGAGCCTGCCCTCGACATCGAGCCAATGGGCGCAGAGATCGCCGACCGCGCCGGCCTTGCGCAGCGATTTCGCATCGGCCTCGGTGATGAGATCGACCTGGTGGATCGTGCTGTCGGGGGCAAGGCCGCCCGCCGAGACGAGGACGAGATCGACCTTGCGCAGCCGCTCGAACACGTCCTTGATCATCGGCTGCTGGGCGAGGAGGTCGCGCGTCGCCTGCGAATCGGCGAGCGCGGGTGCGGCGATATAATAACATTGCGCATCGATGAGATCGGCGAGATGGGATGCCGTCTCATGCGGGTTGACGGCCGCACCGCGCGTCAGCCCGCCCATCAGTGACACGACGGAGACGCGCCGCAAGGGGCGCCTCGGCACCGAACGCAGGCTGAGCCGCAGCGTGCGGCCCCAGCCGACGCCGACCGACATGCCCTCCTCGAGCCGCTCGGCCAGAGCGCTGCCGGCGGCGGCGCCG
>CAZICN010000338.1:0-4524 GCA_964537655.1 uncultured Aestuariivirga sp. | reverse complement strand
GACTGGGCTTCGTCGGGCGCGGCGAAGGCATCGCCGCCTTCGCCACCGTGCTGGTGCGGCTGCCGGAATGACGATGTTTGACGAGGCCCTCCGCACGCAAGCCGAAACACTGCTGCAGTCGCTGCGCCGGCAGAAGCTCAAACTCTGCACGGCGGAAAGCTGCACCGGCGGGCTGATCTCAGGCCTTCTCACCGAGATCGCCGGTTCCTCCGATGTCGTCGAACGCGGCTTTGTCGTCTATTCCAACGAGGCCAAGGAAACGATGCTCGGCGTGCCCCGGAGCGTTATCGACTGGCACGGCGCCGTCAGCGAAGCCTGTGCCCGCGCCATGGCCGAGGGCGCGCTCAAGCACTCGAATGCCGATATCGCGGTTTCGGTCACCGGCATTGCGGGTCCAGGCGGCGGCTCGCCCGAGAAGCCGGTCGGGCTGGTGCATCTCGCCTGCACCTCGAAAGGAGGCTCAACGATGCATCGCCGCTATGTTTTCGCACATGCTGGTCGCCACGATGTGCGTATCAAGTCTGTTGCAGCAGCGCTTGATATGCTCGAAGCCCAGCTTGGGACAACAACCCGCCTGGCATAGGCATTCGGTAGGCAACACGTCCGAAACGATGTTCATGTCCAGCAAGAACATCAGAACGCAATGTCCCGACGTGGATGCTTCGTGCGCTGCGCAATAGTCTCGGCAAGCTCATCGTCCCAGGCCGGCGCGGCAAGCAGGTCATCGACAAAGGTGAGGCGCCTTGCCCGCAGCGCGTCATAGTCGCGCGCCGACACGACCACGACCGCACGCTCCCCACGCAGCGTCACCACTTGCGGCCCTTCCTGCTGCGCTTTCTGGACGACCTTTGAGAACTGGTTCCTGGCGTCCTGCAACTGCCATTCCATCGAAGAACCTCTGAACTATCTCGCCTGTCTAGACAGATTGAAGGTTTCTTGGTGTCAACCAAGGCTATTGGTCGAGACGCCTTGCGGTGGCTCCCGATCTCCATCGAAGCCTGTTCAGAGCATCCTTGCAATCGCGGGCATAAGTGTTGGAGTTTAGAAAGATCGAAGAACCATGACCGGCGCCCGCAACGGCCCCGCGCCGTCCTTCGCCGTCCTGATAATTCCCTGTTCCGCGAGCGCTCCGGTCTCTAACCCGCTGATATCATTGGGAGCGATTCTCGTTTCACGAAAATTCCCTGTAGTTCCCTGTATTTCCCTGTAAATTCCCTGTTTCCGGCTGCCGGCATCACCCCGCCACGGGCTTGGCGTGACCGGCAGAATGATAGAGTTCCCGCGCCCGCGCCTCGAAGGCGTTGTTGATCTTGCGCACCATGTAATCGAACATGCCCGACATGAAGAACTGCAACGACCGGCTCCTGGCCTTGTAGTCGACTTGGAACTCGACGGTCGAGCCGCCCGACTTGCGGTCGGTGAACTGCCACTGGGCGATAACGTAATCGAAAAGGCCGCCTTCCGAGCGCGACGAGACCTTGCGGGCGCCCGCATCGGCGATCACGTTGCTGACGAAAGTCTCGTCGATATGAAGTTTCTTGTAGCGCACGCGCAACTCGCCCTTGAATCGCTCGACGCCCTCCGCGACCCGCTCGCGCTCGAAGCTGCGCGAGCTTTCGACCAGCGGCAGGAACTCCTTGTAGGCATCGACATCGGCCGCGATGGCGAAGAGCTCCGCGGCCTTGTAGGGCATCTCGCGGGTGACGTTGAACTTGGGCATGTCCGCTCTAGGCCGGTTTTGCCTTCGCCACCCGGGCCGCGCGCAGCCTGGCAAAATCATCGCCG
Organism: uncultured Aestuariivirga sp.; assembly: GCA_964537655.1. Taxonomy (GTDB): domain Bacteria; phylum Pseudomonadota; class Alphaproteobacteria; order Rhizobiales; family Aestuariivirgaceae; genus Taklimakanibacter. Next base: position 2,739 of record CAZICN010000338.1, on the reverse strand, counting down.
GCATGATGCGACGAGCGCGTCAGCGGGCTCGAGGCGACCATCAGGAAGCCCTTGGAGTAGGCGATCGTCTCATAGGACTTGAACTCATCCGGCGTGACGAAGCGGTCGATCGCGGCGTGCTTGCGCGACGGCTGGAGATATTGCCCGATGGTGATGAAGTCGATCTCGGCGGAGCGCATGTCGTCCATGACCTGCAGCACCTGGTCGCGGGTCTCGCCCAGGCCCACCATGATGCCCGACTTGGTGAACATCTGCGGGTCGAGCTCCTTCACCCGCTGCAGCAAGCGCAGCGAATGGAAATAGCGCGCGCCCGGACGGATGCGCAGATAGAGCGACGGCACGGTTTCGAGATTGTGATTGAACACATCGGGGCGTGCTTCGACGACCTTCTCGAGCGCTCCGTCCTTGCGCAGGAAGTCCGGCGTCAACACCTCGATGGTGGTGGTCGGAGACTGCTGCCGGATGGCGCGGATGACCTTGGCAAAGTGATCGGCGCCGCCATCATCGAGATCGTCACGATCGACCGAGGTGATGACGGCATGCGACAGGCCCATGCGGGCGATCGCGTCGCCCACCTTGTCCGGCTCCCCGGCATCGAGGGGCCCCGGCAGGCCGGTCTTCACATTGCAGAAGGCGCAGGCGCGCGTGCAAGTGTCGCCCATGATCATGAAGGTCGCGTGCTTCTTCGACCAGCATTCACCGATATTGGGGCAGCCCGCCTCCTCACACACGGTGACGAGGCGGTTTTCGCGCACGATCGCCTTGGTCTCGTTGTAGACGGCCGAACCCGGCGCGCGCACCCTGATCCAGTCCGGCTTGCGCAGGATCGGCGTATCGGGCTTGTGCGCCTTTTCAGGATGGCGCGGACGGGCTTTCAGCGTGTCGAGAACGGTAACCATGCTTTTCGGCTCAGGCGCTCCGTCCGCGGACCATCTTGATGACGGTGAGCAGGATCACGGCGCCGACGACGGCGACGAGCAGATTGCCCCAGAACCAGCCGCTGAACATCTCGCCGAGCGGCAGGCCAAGGAAGCTCGCCAGGAACCCGCCAATGACCGAGCCGATGATGCCGACGATGATGTTCATCAGAACACCCATGTCGCTCTTCGTCACCTTTTCGGCGATCCAGCCGGCGATGCCGCCGATCAGCAACATGCCGATCCAGCCGGCGCCGCTGCCGGCGTCCATGAGAGTATTCGGTTCCATAAGTCGTTGCCTCCTGCTTTGTGAAACACCTAGGCGATGAAACGCGCCAGCAAGACCACGATGATCGCGCCGATCGTGGCGGTCACGATGTCGCGCGCGATCTCATTGCCGATGCCGAGATTGAGGCCGGCCTTGCCGAGGAGAAAACTGCCGACGAAAGAGCCGATCACACCGATAACCATATAGCGGATCAGGCCCGAGCCCCCGACCACGAAACTGGCGAGCCAGCCGGCAACCAGGCCGATCACCAGGGCAATGACGATATTTCGGGTATCCATGATTTTATCCCCAATCCGGCCTGGGCTTTCCCATCATATGGCTCAGCCTCAGTCTAGCATCAAGACCATTTGCGGCAAACGACAGGCTGGTCTATGGACCCCGCCAACATGACAATTGCCGCACGACATATACCGAAAGTCGGCCTGGTCAGCCTCGGCTGCCCCAAGGCCCTGGTCGATTCCGAACGCATCCTGACCCAGCTTCGGGCCGAGGGCTATGTGATCTCGCCCGGCTACGATTCAGCCGACGTGGTGATCGTCAATACCTGCGGTTTTCTCGATTCCGCCAAGGCCGAATCGCTCGCCGCGATCGGCGAGGCGGTGACCGAGAACGGCCGGGTCATCGTGACCGGTTGCATGGGGGTCGAGGCCGATACGATCCGAGCCGCCCATCCCGCCGTGCTCGCGGTCACCGGGCCGCATCAGTATGAGGCTGTCGTGTCGGCGGTGCATGACGCCGTTCCGCCGGTGCATGACGCGAAATTCGACCTCATCCCGCCGCAAGGCTTGCGGCTGACGCCACGTCACTATGCCTATGTGAAGATCTCGGAGGGCTGCAACAACCGCTGCTCCTTCTGCATCATCCCGTCACTGCGCGGCGACCTGGTGAGCCGGCCGGCTGCTTCCGTCCTCTACGAGGCGGAAAGGCTGGTCAAGGCCGGGGTCAAGGAGCTGCTGGTCATCTCGCAGGACACCAGCGCCTATGGCATCGACGTCAAATATGCCGAGAGCAAGTATCGCGGCCGTGAGGTCAGGGCGAAGTTCGCCGATCTCGTCCGCGAGCTCGGCCAGTTCGATGCCTGGGTGAGGCTGCACTATGTCTATCCCTATCCGCATGTCGACGAGGTCATTCCGTTGATGGCGGAAGGCAAGATCCTCCCCTATCTCGACATCCCCTTCCAGCATGCCGCACCCAATGTGCTCAAGGCCATGCGGCGCCCGGCCAATCAGGAAAAGGTGCTCGACCGGCTCAAGGCCTGGCGCCAGGTCTGCCCCGATATCGCCATCCGCTCGAGCTTCATCGTCGGCTTCCCAGGCGAGACCGAGGAGGATTTCAACTTCCTGCTCGACTGGATGAAGGAAGCGCGGCTCGAGCGCGTCGGCTGCTTCAAGTATGAGCCCGTTACCGGCGCCAAGGCCAACGATCTCGCCACCCCTGTCCCCGACGAAGTGAAGGAAGAGCGCTGGCACCGGTTGATGCAGGCGCAGCAAGAGATCAGCGCCGATATCTTCACCAGGAAGGTCGGCCGTGAGA
>CAZICN010000337.1:0-4527 GCA_964537655.1 uncultured Aestuariivirga sp. | reverse complement strand
GCGGGATTCTTGCGAAAAACCGGTATCCACTTTTCGCATCCCGCGCTACGTGAACTGTGCCTTGATCTTGGCGTAGGGAGTCAACGTCGAAAGCTGGCCGACCGCGCTCAAGGCCGGCGCCTTGCCGCGGAACAGGGTCGAGGCGAGCGCCGCCACATGATCGGCAGACACCGCATCGATCTTGGCGACCAGCGTTTCCATCGCCGGCACCTCGCCAAAGGCGAGGAACTGGCGGGCGATCTGGTCGGCCCGGCCGGTGGCGCTTTCGAGACTCATCACCAGGCTTGCCTTGAGCTGCGCCTTGGCGCGCGCCACCTCAACATCGGTGACACTCTTCGCCGTGGACAGCATGACATCGGCCGTCACATCCACGAGCTCGGGCGTATCATCGGGTGATGTCGCGGCATAGACGCCGAACTGACCGGCATCCTCATATGCCGAGGCGAAGGAGAAGACACTGTAGCAGAGGCCGCGCTTCTCGCGCACTTCCTGGAAAAGACGCGAGGACATGCCACCACCCAGGAGGCTCGACAGCACCTGCAGCCGGTAAATCTCGGGATTGCGGTAACCGGGTGCTGCGAAGGAGAGCACCATATGCGTCTGATCGAGCGGCTTCTGCGCGAGCTCGGTATGGGAGACGAAGTCGGGCCGGTTGCGGTCGGGCGGCGTTCCCGAGCTCAGATTCCCCAGAAGCTTCTCGGCCTCCTTGCGCAAGGCCTGGTGCTCGATATTGCCGGCCGCGGCCACCACCATGCGCGAGGCCCAGTAATTGCGGTTGCGCCAGGCGAGAATCTCATCGCGCGACACATTGGCGATCAGGTCATGGACGCCGAGAATGGGCCGGCCCAGCGGATGCGAGCCGAAGGCGGCACTCTGGGCCAGATCGAAGACCAGGTCATCGGGCGTGTCGCCGGCGGCCGCGATCTCCTGCAAGATGACATGGCGCTCGCGCTCGAGTTCGTCGGCGTCGAACACCGATTCCGTCAGGATGTCGGCCAGAATGTCGAGCGCCTGCGGCCAGTCGTTCTTGAGGACGCGGGCATAGTAGGTCGTCGTCTCCATGCCGGTCGAGGCGTTGATCTCGCCGCCGGCCGATTCGATCTCCTCAGCGATGGCCTGCGCCGAGCGCCGCTTGGTGCCCTTGAAGGCCATGTGTTCGAGGAAATGGGCAATGCCGTTTTCTTCCGGCAGCTCGTCGCGCGAGCCCGCCTTCACCCAGATGCCGAGCGCCACCGTCTCGAGATGGGGCATGCGGTGGGTTACGACATGAAGCCCGTTATCCAGACGCGAGATTTCAACGCTCATGTCGCGACAAACTCAACTTTGACCCGTTCCAGGATGAAAGCCTTGACCACTTCGGCGTCATTGGCCAGGACGCTCACCCGCTCCTCGGCCATCATGAGGGGTGCAAGGCGCGGCGGCAAGCCCGGTCTTCGGCCAGAGGCCTTCTCGACCGCATCGGGAAACTTGGCCGGATGGGCGGTCGCCAAAGTGACCATGGGCCCCTTGCAGTCACGTTCCCTGCGCGCCACCCCCAAACCCACGGCGGTGTGAGGATCGAGAAGCTCACCCGTCTCCGCCAGCGTGCGGGCGATCACCTTGGCGGTCTGCGCCACGTCGCTGCTGCCCGAGGCAAACTCGGCGCGGATTGCCTGCAGGGGGCCTGCATCGATGGTGAAGGCGCCGGACTGGGTCAAGTTCGCCATCAGGCGGCGTACCGCGCCGGCATTGCGGCCATGAACCTCGAACAGCAGCCGTTCGAAATTGCTCGATACCTGGATGTCCATGGACGGACTCGAGCTCGCCTTGACGCCCTTGATCTCATAGCGCCCGGTCCTGACGGTGCGGTCGAGGATGTCATTCTCGTTCGTCGCGATGACGAGGCGCCCGATGGGAGCGCCCATCCGCTTGGCCACGAGGCCCGCGAAGATATCGCCGAAATTGCCGGTCGGGACGGTGAAATTCACCTCGCGACCCGGTCCGCCAAGGGTCAGCGCCGCGGTCACGTAATAGACGATCTGCGCCATGATGCGCGCCCAGTTGATCGAATTGACTCCAGCTAATGCCACCTGATCACGGAACCGGTGATCGTTGAACAGCGACTTCACGATGGCCTGGCAATCATCGAAGGTGCCGCGGAGCGCGATGTTGTGGACTTGCGGCGACAGCACCGTGGTCATCTGGCGGCGCTGCACATCGCTCACCTTGCCTTCAGGGTGCAGGATGAAGATCGATGCATGGCGGCTGGCCTTGAACGCCTCGATGGCGGCCCCGCCGGTGTCACCCGATGTCGCGCCGACGATGGTCGCGCGCTGGCCGCGCCGCGCCAGCGCCCAGTCCATCACCCGCGCCAGGAACTGCATCGCGACATCCTTGAAGGCAAGCGTCGGACCGTGGAACAGCTCAAGCAGCCACTGGTCGGCATCGAGCTGCTTGAGCGGCGCCACCGCGGGATGGCCGAAGCCGGCATAAGCCTCGGCGATCATGGCCTTGAGACCGGACTTCGGCACCGTGTCGCCGGTGAACTCGGCGATCACGGCAAAGGCCACGTCGGCATAGGGCTTGCCGCGCAGTCCGGCCAGTTCGTCGCCGCTGAATTTGGGCCATTCGGCAGGAACATAGAGGCCGCCATCACGGGCAAGCCCGGTCAGCAGAACATCCTCAAAATCGAGTTCCGGGGCTTCGCCACGGGTAGAAACGTAACGCACGGCGGAGGTTCCTTGTGGTGGGGCGGGCACCTTAGATCGGACGGCCGGGAGGGGAAATCGGTTTTTACGCTCCCTTACGCAGCGTTTGCCGGATCAGGAGGCCTGACATGACGACCAGAAGCACGGCCAGGGCGAACCAGGTGAGCGCGTATTGGAGATGGTTGTTGGTCAACGCTTCATCGACCTTGATCGGGGCCGGAAGGGTCCGCCCGGCCTCGCCCGGCAGCACATGCAGCACGAAGGGCGCCACACGGGCATCGGGCGCCACGCTGGCATAGGACAGCATCGCCGGTATGTCCCACCAGTACCAGATATTGGCGTCCGGATCATTGTCAGGCGTGAAGGGGCCGCGGCTGCCCGAATGCCGGCGCAGGATACCCGTCACCTTGACCTCGCCCGGAGGCTGGCTCTCCGGCCGCCGGGCCGGGTCCTTCAGAGGTTCGGGAATGAAGCCCCGGTCGATCAGGACGACGATGCCGTCCTTGCTCTGCAGCGGAGTCACTACCTCGAAGCCGGGGACGCCGCCCTCGGTCGTCAGCACAAAGGACTCGGCCTTGTGCTGGAAGGCGCCATCCGCCTCGACCTTGAGGAACTCGATGGACCGGCCAGCGTCGAATTCCGCGAGCGCCCGGTCGAGTGTTACCGGAGCGGCAGCCAAGCGGCTGTCGTATTCGGCGAGCAGCGCCTCCTTCCAGGCCAGGCGCTGCAACTGCCAGACGCCGAGCCCAACCAGCAAGACCGTGCCGAGAACGGCCGCGATGACGATCTGCCAGACCTTGCCGCTCACGAGTTGAACCGGCCTTCCCGCGCCTTGGTCTTCCACTGCTGGCACAGGAGCATGCCCTTCACCGGACGCAGAAGGAGCAAGGGCATGACGACGATGACGGGTATGGCGATCAGGATATGGACCCAGAAGGGCGGCGAATAGGCGACCTCGATTCCGAGGATCGAGCCGACGCCCACGATGCAGACGAAGAGCATGACAAACCAGGCCGCGCCATCACCCGCATCGGCGAAATCGAAGGAAAGACCACAGGCGCCGCATTTCCCGGCGACGCCGAGATAGCCCGAGAACAGCCGGCCACGGCCGCAGCGCGGGCATCTGCCGGCAAGGCCGGTCTTGATCGGCGAGAGATCGGGATAATAGGGCTCGGTCATGAAATCCTTCCGCCGGTCCCTTCACCCTGCCCACTCCCCCGCGGGGGAGTGGGAGACCAGGTGTCGTTGCCGTCAACCCTCGACGAATTGCACGCCGGCCGAGCCCCACACATAGATGCAGGCGAAGAGGAACAGCCAGACGACGTCGACGAAATGCCAGTACCACGCCGCCGCCTCGAAGCCGAAATGCTTCTCGGGCCGGAAATGGCCGCTGAGCGCCCGGAACAGGCAGACGATCAGGAACAAGGTGCCGACGATGACATGGAAGCCATGGAAGCCCGTGGCCATGAAGAAGGTCGAGCCATAGATGTTGCCGCCATTGTCGCGGTTGAAGGCAAAAGCGGCATGGACATATTCATAGGCCTGCACGGCCGTGAAGACGAGGCCGAGCACAATGGTGAGCGCCAGACCCCACTTCAGGCCCTTGCGGTCATTGTTGAGCAAAGCGTGATGCGCCCAGGTGACGGTCGTGCCGGAGGTGAGCAGGATCAGCGTGTTGATGAGCGGCAGATGCCAGGGATCGAACACATCGACGCCCTTGGGCGGCCACACACCGGCGGTCGCCTCGAAACGCGAAGGCTGCATGACGTCGCCCGAGAACAGGCTCGCATCGAAGAACGCCCAGAACCAGGCGACGAAGAACATCACTTCCGACGCGATG
>CAZICN010000336.1:0-4530 GCA_964537655.1 uncultured Aestuariivirga sp. | reverse complement strand
CGATCAAAACTCATGAACGTGATTTCGCATCCCGCGCCTCAGGTCCGCGCGCGTCCCTCGAGTTCCTTCAGCACGAACAGCGCCTCTTCCGCCTGGCCCGCGGGAACGAAGACATGATCGTGATGACAGGCGGCGATCATGTTGCAGGCGATGCCCCGCACGGCGAGCGCCGACGCGACCGCGGCCGTGAGCCCGACACCGTCGAGGGACGAGAACACCTCGAGCACGATGCGCCGCATCGGCAGCGCGTCATCGAAGCCGAGGCGCTTTGCGTCCGCGCGCGCCAGGACGAGCGTCATGCCTTCCGTTTCCCTGAAGGTGCCGAGCGCCATCGGCATGCCCCGCGCAATGATGCCGGCATCGGTTGTCGTGCAGAAGACGAACTCGCCCTGGGTGAGAACCGGCGTCAGGCCGGCCAGCATGGCTCGACTGTCGCTGACGGACTGTGTCACGGCACCAATATCGCCTTGCCCTTGACCTCGCGCCGGGCGATCGCCTTCAGCGCCGCGCCGATCTCCTCGAAGCGATAGGTCGCGTGGATATGCGGCTTGAGCGCGCCCGTCGCGGCCCAGGCGAGGAGCCGGTCCATATTGGCGCGGTGCAGCTCCGGCTCGCGCTCGGTATGGGCGCCCCAGAACACGCCCAGGATACTGGCGCTCTTCAGCAGCACGAGATTGAGCGGCAGTTTCGGAATGTCGCCTTGCGCGAAGCCGATGACGAGATGACGCCCGCCCCAGGCCAGGGCGCGCACCGCGGCTTCGGTCAGGTCGCCGCCCACCGGATCATAGACGACATCGACGCCGTCCTTTCGCAGGTTGCGCAAGGCCTCCTTCAGGTTCTGCGATCCGTAGTTCACCACCTCATCGGCGCCGAGACTGGTGCAGAAGGCGAGCTTGTCGTCGGAGGACGCGCAGGCGATGACCTTCGCGCCCATGAGCTTGCCGATCTCGACCGCCGCCTGACCGACGCCGCCCGAAGCGCCGAGCACCGCCAGCGTCTCGCCCGACTTGAGCCTGGCGCGGTCCCTCAGCGCGTGCAGCGTCGTGCCATAGGTGATCGAGAGGCCGGCCGCCGCCTCGTCGCTCAGCCCGGCCGGGATCAGCGACAGCCGACTTGCCTCGACGATGATCTCGGCCCGCGCCCCGCCATGGCCGACATAGCCCATCACCCGGTCGCCCGGCTTGAGATGGCGGACATTTAAGCCCGTTTCGATGACGCTGCCGGCGATCTCGCCGCCCGGCGAGAAGGGCAATTCGGGCCTGACCTGATATTTGCCTTCGATGATCAGCGTGTCGAAGAAATTGAGCCCGACCGCCTTGACCGCGACCACGACGTCATCCGCGCCATGCGCCGGCCGGGCGATCTCCTCGATGCTGAGGCCGTCCGGCCCGCCGAGCGTCCTGCACAATACCGCTTTCATTTCCTCACTCTCGTCACCAGCAGAACGCCTGCCGCGCAGACGAGCATCCCCGCGATCTGCACGATCGTCAATGTCTCGCCGAACAGGAGCCAGGCCATGAGCGCCGCGACCGCCGGCACCAGGAAGATGAGGGCCGAGACCTTCGAGACATCGCCATGCCGGATGAGCGCCATGAGCAGGAGAATGGCGCCGATCGACAGCACGATGACCGACCAGCCGAGCGCGATCCAGGCATCGCGCGTGGCATCGAAGCGAAAATCCTCGCTGACGAGCGCGCCCAGCCCGACGATGACGAAGGCGCTGGCATATTGCCAGGCGGTGCCGGTGAGGAGATCGACATGGCTCACATGACGTTTCTGGTAGATGCTGCCGAGCGTCATGGAGAGGGCGCCGAAGGCCATCACCAGCACCGTGGCCGGCGTGATGCCGTCGAGCGCCGTGAAGCGGAGCTTCGGCGCCAGCACCAGGGCGACGCCGGCGAGCGCCACCGCGAGGCCCGCCCAATGGCGCGGTGTGATGCGTTCGCCGAGCAGGCGACCGGCGAAGATCGCGGTGAGGATGGGCTGCAGGCCGGCGATCAGGGCGGCGATGCCCGCCGGCAGGCCATGCGCCACGGCCCAGTAGCACGCCCCCAGATAGCCGCCATGCAGCAGCGCGCCCGCGACGACGGCGTGTAACGTAGCGGAATGGTTAGGCCAGCGGGCCTTGAAGAACAGGGCAAGAACCGCGAGCAGGATGCCGGCTATGCCGAAGCGAATGGTGAGGAAGGTCAAAGGCTCGACATGTGGCGCCGACAGCCTTGCAACGATGAAGCCGGTTGCCCATATGACCACGAATGACGCGGAGGCCGCGGCAATCCAGTTGGGCGTGGTTTTTTCAGCTGCCATGGCACCGGCCGGTCATCGAAGGGGTGGGGTGGTGTTTTGCCCGCCCGGAAACCATTTGGCGAGTTAGACTTGAGAAGGGCAGATATGTTCGATCCGCAGAAGCTTCTTGACCAGTTCATGGGCGGCCAGTCGCAGCAGCAGGGACAGAACGCACCCCGGAGCGGATCGGGATTTTCCCCCGACATGCTGAAGGGCCTCGCCGGCGGTGCCGCGGCGGGCGGCCTCGTCTCGATCCTGCTCGGATCCAAGGGCGGCAAGAAGCTCGCCGGCGGCGCGCTGAAGATCGGTGGCGCCGCGGTGCTGGGCGGTCTCGCCTATCGCGCCTGGCAGAACTACCAGGCGACCAAGGGCGCCCAGACGACGGTGCCGGTCGAGCCCCTCAAGGACGTCACGCCCAAGGTCGAAGGCACCGTGTTCCTGCCCTCGGGGGCGGCGGAGCGCAACGAACTGTCCCTCGTGCTCCTGCGCGCCATGATCGCCGCCGCCAAGGCCGACGGCCATATCGACGCCAAGGAGCAGCAGGCGATTTTCGCCAAGCTCGACGAGTTGGCCCTCGACAACGACGCCAAGGCCTTCGTCATCGACGAATTGCGCAAGCCCCTCGATATCGATGCCGTGGTCAAGGGCGCCACGAGCCCCGAGCGCGCGGTCGAGATCTATGCCGCATCCGTTCTCGCCATCGATCCCGACGATCCGGCCGAGCAGGCCTATCTCGCGATGCTCGCCTCGCGCCTCAAGCTCGACCCCGGCCTGAAGGCGAGTGTCGAGACCGAGGCGCGCAGGCTTCCGGTCGCGGTGGGGTGATAGTGCTTCCTCCCTCCCCGGAACGGGGAGGGTCCGTCCGAAAGGACGGGGGTGGGGCTCTCGACGTTGCTTTGCCCCCACCCGGTCTCCGCTTCGCTCCGACCACCCTCCCCCACGCTCACGCGCGTGGGAGGGAGAAACTGCCGACCTTCCTTCGAATCCCCGTCGCTGATATGCGTTGCGCATGACGGAACCACGGCCTTCCCTCACCCGGCTCATCATCGAAGCCATCAGGCGCCTCTTCGCCGATGAGGCGATCCCCTTGGCCGGCAATATCGCCTTCCGCTTCCTGTTCTCGATCTTTCCGTTCCTGATCTTCCTCACCGCACTCGCCGGCTTCTTCGGCAGCGCCGATCTCGCCGCGCGCATCGTCACCTATCTCTTGAGCGTGGCGCCCAGGGAATTCGTCGGACCCCTGGCGCCCGAGATCAATTCGCTGCTGACCAATCCGCGCACCGGGCTGCTCAGCGTGTCGGCCATCATCACCGTATGGAGCGCCATGGGCGGCGTCGACAGCGTGCGCGTGGCGCTCAACCGCGCCTATGGCCTGACCGAGGACCGCAACGCCTTCCTGCTTTATGCCATCATGGCGCTGTTCGTCGTCGGCTCGGCCTTCCTGCTGCTGGCGCTCGCGGTGCTGATCGTCCTCGCGCCGACCGCCATTCATTTCATCAGCACCTATGCGCCGGCCTTCGACGATTTCATCGCCACCTTCGACCGCTACCGTTATCCCCTCGCCGTCATCATCCTGGTGGTCGGTCTGTTCCTCGCCCATCTGATCCTGCCGGCGAGGCGCGTGAAGCTCTATTATCTGATGCCAGGCGTCGTCCTCACCGTCCTGGTGTGGCTCGTGCTCTCGGTCGTCTATTCATACTTTCTGTCGAACTTCGCGACCTTCGCCTCGACCTATGCCGGCCTTTCGGGTCTCTTCGCCGCCATGTTCCTGATCTATCTCTCCGCCCTCGCCCTCATTCTCGGCGGCGAACTCAACCGCGTCATCGTGCTGGCGCGCAAATACGATGCGCCCTCAGCCGAGACGGCGGACCTCAGCAAGGAGTGACGCCTTCTCGCCTGCGCCGAGGTCGCGCCAGTCGCGGTCCTCGAGTCCGGCCGCGATCGCCCACAGCAGATTGAGCGAGGCCTTGTCCTTCACCCGCCTGTAGGCCTTGGCCGCGCCGAGCAGCCGCAGCTCGGCGATCGTCGTGACGCCCGACCCGGCCAAGAGCCGCGCCGATTTCGGCCCGAGATTGCGCAGGGCCGCGACCGGCAGCTGGTCCTCGTTCATCGTTCAAGCCCTCGGCGTGAGGCTATCAGGCGGTGGAGGCTTCGATCACATCCTCGAAGGTCTTGAGGCCGGTGCGCGGTGCGGACACCAGCACCGCCATGTTGCCGGGCCGATGCTCGTTCTTCCACATCTTC
>CAZICN010000335.1:0-4555 GCA_964537655.1 uncultured Aestuariivirga sp. | reverse complement strand
GAAGACCTTCCAGGAAGAGCGCTGGAAGACCGACGAAGCCGCCGCCAAGGCCGTCGTCGAGGCGGCGGGCGACAAGTTCGTCTCCACCGACGCGCAACGGTCGGCCCAGAAACAGGCCGCCGACATCGAAGGCCTGATCACCCAGAAGGTCGACGTCATCCTTGTCGTCGCCTTCGATTCCGACGCGATCCTGCCCTCCTTCAAGGCGGCGAGCGATGCCGGCGTGAAGATGCTCTCCTATGACGTGCTCGTCGAAGACCCCAATGCCCTCTATGTCACATTCGACAATGTGGGCGTCGGGCGGCTGATGGCCAAGGTGATCCAGGATGCGAAGCCCGAGGGCAACTATGCCTTCATCAAGGGCGACAAGGGTGATCCCAACGCCACCTTCCTGTTCCAGGGTATTATGGAAGTCCTCAAGGCCGGGATCGACTCCGGCAAGATCAAGAATGTGTGCGAGACCTTCACCGACGGCTGGAAGCCCGACAATGCCCAGAAGAACATGGAACAGTGCCTGACCTCGACGGGCAACAAGGTCGATGCGGTGGTGTCGGAGAATGACGGCATGGCCTCGGGCGTCGTCGCCGCTCTCGATGCGCAAGGACTCGCCGGCTCGGTTCCGGTCTCCGGCCAGGACGGCGACAAGGCGGCGCTCAACCGCGTCGCGCTCGGCACGCAGACGGTCTCGGTCTGGAAGGATTCGCGCGCTCTGGGCAAGGCCGCCGGCGAAGCCGCCGTCGCCATTGCGGGCGGCGCCGATGCGGCATCGCTTGCCGGCGTCGGCAAATTCAACATGGGCAAGAAGGGAGTCGAGGTCAACGCCATCTTGCTCACGCCGAACGCGATCACCAAGGACACGCTCAATGAGGTGATCGACGCGGGCTGGATCAGCAAGGCGGAAGCCTGCGCGGGCGTCAAGGCCGGCAGCGTGAAAGCCTGCGACTGATCGCCAAGGCGAGATCGTACTGACAAAGGTCAGGCGGCCTGACCGCGCCGCGGAGCATGCGGCGCGGTCATACGGGATGCAGGTTCGGGGAGGAGACTGCGGCAATGGTGTCACCGGCGATCGGATCGCATGATCCCGCCAGCGAGGAAGGTCTGGTCAGGCGCTTCCTCAATGCCACTGAGATCGACACGCGCATGCTGGGCATGGTCGCTGCCCTTCTCGTCATCTGGGCGGGCTTCGACATCTACAGCGGCATGCTCAGGCCGGGCGACGGACTGTTCGGCGGATCGTTCCTCACGCCGCGCAATCTGTGGATCCTGATGGTCCAGACCTCGTCCATCGCCGTCATGGCGACGGGCATGGTGCTGATCATCGTGATGCGGCAGATCGATCTCTCGGTGGGATCGATGCTGAGTTTCATCGCCGTCTCGGTCGGCTATCTGCAGGTCTATGGGCTGGGGCCGGCCCTCGGCGTCGGCCATCCCGCCATCTGGATCATTGCGGTCGTGTTCGGCCTCGTCATGGGCGCCCTGCTCGGCTGTTTCAACGGCCTCCTTATCGCCTATCTGAGAATCCCGTCCTTCATCGTGACGCTGGGCGGCCTCATCGCCTATAGCGGTCTGGCCTGGTGGGTCATCCGCGGCGAGACCGTGGCGCCGATGGACCAGACCTACAAGCTCATCGGCGGCAATGGCCCGCTTGCCTCGATCGGTCCGTTCTGGAGCTGGATTCTCGCCTTCTTCGCCTGCGGCGGCATTGTCGCCGCCATCATCACCGGACGCCAGCAGCGCCGGCGCTTCAAGTTTCCGCTCCGCCCGATCTGGGCCGAGACTTTCATCGGGGTGATTGGCGGCCTCATCGCCCTCGGCACGGCGTGGCTCGTCAATTCCTATCCCTGGGCGCCCAAGGTCGTCGAGAAATATGCGCTCGATCACAACATCCCGATCCCTGTGGGCACGCTCGACGGGGACGGCGACGCCATCTGCCGCGAAGGCGACAAGATCGTGCGCTGCGTGGACGGCCTCAGCTTCGAGACGGGCTTCGCCTTCCCGGTGCTGATTGCCCTCGCCGTCGGCTTCCTCATGACCTTTCTCGCCACGCGCACGCGTTTCGGCCGCTATGTCTATGCGACCGGCGGCAACCCGGAAGCTGCAGAGCTTGCCGGCGTCAACACCAAGCGGCTTACCGTGATGATCTTCACCCTGATGGGCGTGCTGGTGGCCGTCTCGGCCCTCATCTCCACGGCGCGCCTCGATTCCGCCACCAATTCGCTCGGCCAGTTCAACGAGCTCTATGTCATCGCCGCCGCCGTCATCGGTGGAACATCGCTCGCCGGCGGCATCGGCACGATCTACGGCGCCCTGCTCGGCGCGCTGCTCATGCAGTCGCTGCAATCGGGCATGACGTTGCTCAATTTCGAATCCGCCTACAAGGACATGGTGGTCGGCGCCGTGCTGGTCACCGCCGTCTGGCTCGACCAGGTCTACCGGACGCGTCTGAAGTGAGGAGAAGATGAGCGACAGCACAGTCACCGGCGGACCTATACCGCTCGTCGAGATGCGCGACATGTCGATTGCCTTCGGCGGCGTGAAGGCCGTCAATCATGCCTCGATCGATCTTTTTCCGGGCGAGGTCGTGGGGCTTCTCGGCCACAATGGCGCCGGCAAGTCGACGCTCATCAAGATTCTCTCGGGCGCCTACAGACGCGACGCGGGCGACATCTATGTCAATGGCGAGCTCGTCAAGATCGACAATCCGCGCGACGCCAAGGCGCTGGGCATCGAGACGATCTACCAGACGCTGGCGCTCGCCGACAATGTCGATGCCGCCGCCAATCTCTATCTCGGCCGGGAACTGCGAACCAGGTGGGGAACGCTCGACGATATCGCGATGGAATCGGAATGCCGCCAGGTGATGGGCAGGCTCAATCCCAATTTCCGCCGCTTCAAGGAACCGGTGAGGTCGCTGTCGGGCGGGCAGCGCCAATCGGTGGCGATCGCGCGCGCCATCCACTTCAATGCCCGCATCCTGATCATGGACGAGCCGACCGCGGCACTCGGGCCCCAGGAGACCGCCCAGGTGGGCGAGCTCATCAAGCAGCTCAAGGCGGAAGGCATCGGCATCTTCCTCATAAGCCACGACATCCACGACGTCTTCGACCTCGCCGATCGGGTGAGCGTCATGAAGAACGGCCGGGTGGTCGGCACGGCGCATGTCAAGGACGTCACCAAGGACGAGGTCCTGGGCATGATCATCCTGGGCAAGTGCCCGCCCGGAGCAATACCCGGTCCGGGGGCGATCAGGGACTCGGGCCCCGTTGCCCAGGCCGGCCCGGGCAACGGAAATGGCCGCGCCGCGCCCTGAAAAATGGGCCAATCGCGCCGGTTCTCGCGCTTTCTTGACTTTCCCCCGGCCTTCCGCCATACCCCACGCCAACCGAAGCCGGGCCCCCTGAGGCCTGAGGAGATTCTTTATGGCCAAAGGCAATGTGATCAAGATCAAGCTGCAGTCTACCGCAGACACGGGCTACTTCTACGTGACGAAGAAGAACTCGCGCACCAAGACCGACAAGTTCACCTTCAAGAAGTACGACCCGGTGGCGCGCAAGCACGTCGAGTTCAAGGAAACCAAGATCAAGTAATCCTGGTATTCTGTTTTTGCATGAAAGGCACCGCCGTCGAGGCGGTGCCTTTTTGATATCATATCCCTCCATTCCCTGACTCGCCGTCACAAGGAGATGCGCCATGGCCGCAGCTGAAGACTATCGCACGAAGGTTTCGCAGGTTTCCTACCGCAACCAGGCCTTCATCAACGGCAGGTTCACCGCCGCCGCCTCGGGCAAGACCTTCGACTGCATCTCGCCGATCGACGGCCAGGTTCTCACCCAGGTCGCCGCTTGCGACAAGGAAGACGTCGAACGTGCGGTGAAGGCGGCGCGTACGGTGTTCGAGAAGGGCGCGTGGTCGCAGATGGCGCCCATGCAGCGCAAGCGCATCCTGCTCAAATGGGTCGCGCTCATCGAGAAGCACGCCCAGGAGCTCGCCCTCCTCGAGACGCTCGATGTCGGCAAGCCGATCACCCATTCGCAGGCCGTCGATCTCGGCTCCTCGATCAAGTGCCTGCAGTGGTATGCCGAGACCGCCGACAAGGTCTATGACGAGTTGGCGCCGGCGCGGCCCGACTCCATTTCGATGATCACGCGTGAGCCGATCGGCGTGGTGGGCGCCGTCGTGCCGTGGAACTTCCCCTTGCTGATGGCGTCGTGGAAGCTTGGCCCGGCGCTGGCGACCGGCAATTCGGTCATCCTCAAGCCCGCCGAGCAGTCGCCGCTGACGGCGCTGCGGGTCGCCGAGCTCGCCACCGAGGCCGGGCTTCCGGATGGTGTGCTCAACGTGCTCCCGGGCTTTGGCGAGACCGCCGGCCAGGCGCTCGGCCGCCACATGGATGTCGACATGATCGCCTTCACCGGCTCGACCGAGGTCGGCAAGTATTTCCTGCGTTATGCGGGCGAGAGCAACATGAAGCATGTGGCGCTCGAGACCGGCGGCAAGTCGCCCAATATCGTGTTCGGGGACGTCGCCGACATCAATCACGCGGCAGCGACCGCCG
>CAZICN010000334.1:0-4577 GCA_964537655.1 uncultured Aestuariivirga sp. | reverse complement strand
CGCGCCCTCGAGCGAAGCGATCCCGGCGCCGTCATCTGCCTGATGGGCAATCACGAGGACATGCTGCTCGAGGCCATCGACAGCGGCGATCCCTCGCCTTGGCTCAATAATGGCGGGGCGGCGACGCTTGCCAGCTACGGTCTTGGCGATGCGCGCCGCCTGCCCGCCGGCGACATCGCCTGGATCAGGTCGCGGCGCCTCTGCTTCGATGACGGCAGACGGTTCTTCACCCATGCCGGCGTCGACCCCGATCTGCCGCTCGACCGCCAGCCGCGCGACGCGCTGCTGTGGATCCGCGAGCGCTTCCTTCGGGCGACGGTCGATTATGGCCGGCTCATCGTGCATGGTCACACGCCGCTCGATGAGGCGCGGCCCGATGTCAGGCCCAACCGGGTGAATATCGACACGGCCTGTGTCTATGGCGGGGTGCTGACGGCGGCCGTGTTCACGCCGGAAAACACCGCGCCGGCCGCCTTCTTCTCGTCGCGGGAATGGTGAGACGCAGCCTTGATATCCGTGCCATTGCACAATCCTGCCCATGCGGGCAGAACTATCCGCCGGTAGTGCCCGAACAGGCAGAGGGGAGACGACCCGATGAGACCTGAGGAGCGGCGGCGCAAGATCCTCGAACGGGTGCAGCATGCCGCCCGGGTCACGGTCGATGAGCTGGCGGAAGGGCTCGATACCTCGCGCGAGACGGTGCGCCGCGACCTGTCGCTCCTTTCCGAACAGGGGCTGTTGCGCAAGATCCATGGCGGCGCCACGGCCGCCCCCGCCGCGCAGTCGGCCCAGGAGAGCCCGCTCGCCGAGCGCCGCGCCAATGCGAGGCTCGAGAAGATCCGCATCGGCCGGAAGGCGGCGACATTGTTCCAGCCGGGCGACAGTCTTCTCGTCAATTGCGGGACGACGACGATCTTCTTCGCCGAGGAGCTCGCCCGGCATGGGCCCTTCACCGTCATCACCAATGCCGCGCTGGTGGCGCAGGAACTGTGGGCCGCGCCGCAGCGCGGGCCGATCCATCTCCTCGGCGGCAGCTATTTCGGCGATGCCTTCGAGACGCTGGGCCCGCAAGTGGTGGAGCAGATCCAGAAGATCCATGCCGACCACGCCGTCATCGCGGTGGGCAGCATCAGCGCGGCGGGCAGGTTCATGGATTACAATGTCGACGAGGCATATGTCTCGCGCACCATGATCGAGGCGGCGCGCCGCGTCACCGTGCTGGCGGATTCGAGCAAGCTCAACCGCAACGCGCTCCTTCAGATCTGCGGACCGGAGCGCATCCACCGGCTTGTCACCGACCGGACGCCCGACGCCGCGCTCGCCAGCACCTTGAAGCTCGCCGGCGTCGAGGTCATCGTGGCGGACGCGGAATAGGGCGGGCCTGCTGTCGAAGATCATCCTGTCGGAGGGAAATCAGTACCGAACGGCCATTGTCACGAAAGTTTCATGCCCGAATAGTCATTTTTGGATTGACACTTTGCCCGTTTGGGCATTTTATCGTGTCCGTGCAGGGCGCAAAATGCATGCGGTGGCTTGGCCGCCGCGAATCCAGGAAGGCTTGTCCGTTTAGAGGGGTTTGACGTGCGTTCGTGACCAGCCGGACACTGGCGGCATGCCGGTTGCCGGTTCAGCTTCCAGTGCGTGACGAGCGGGACCACCCGCCCCCTTCAAGGGTCGCGCGCCGGCAGACGCATCTCGCGAACCCTTGAGCTCGAGGTCCACGCAAGCGCGCCGCCATGAGGTTGCGCTTACCCGATTCTGCGCGGACGCACTCCGGCGAACAGCAGCCTTTCAGATTTGCGGGGTGGCCAGGCCCGATCGTCACCATTCCCACATGCGAATGACATGGGACGGGTGGCAGTTTTCGACGGGCGCCGGTGAGGCGTCCGGGGATCGCGGGTCTCCGCTCCGGATCGATCGGGATCGGAAGCATTCCGCGATCCAGGAAGGTGCGTGACCGGCTTCCCACTTCACGACCGGTCACGCGCCGGATTTAGCCTGAAGCCTCGCTAGCCTTCCCGTTCCATCGCCTGTCCTTCAACCGGAGTCACACAGATGCTGATCACGCGCAGGACCGCCACACTCGGAATTCTCTTCACCAGCCTCGGCCTCGTGCCCACACCCGCTTCCGCGCAGACCTTCGAGGAGATCGAGGCGGCGGCGCGCAAGGAGGGCGAGGTCGTCAGTCTCGGCCTTCCCGACGACTGGGCCAATTGGGGCGGCCAGTGGAAGGACATCATGGCGAAATACGGCGTCACTCACACCGACACCGATATGAGCAGCGCCGAGGAGCTGGCGAAGTTCGAGGCCGAGAAGGCCAATGCCTCGGCCGATATCGGCGAGATCGGCCTCGAATTCGGGCCGATCGCGGCGAAGAAGGGCATCAGTGCCCCTTACAAGCCGGCGAGCTGGGACAAGATCCCGACCTGGGCCAGGGATGAGGAAGGCCACTGGATGCTGGGTTATACCGGCACGATCGCCTTCATCGTCTCAAAGAAGGTGCAGAACCCGCCCAAGACCTGGAGCGACCTCGTGAGCGGCGACTACAAGGTGGCGGTCGGCGATGTCGGCAAGGCGGCGCAATCCAATGCACTGGTGCTGGCGGCGGCGATAGCGCTCGGCGGTGGTGAAGAGAACCTGCAGCCGGCGCTCGACCTCTTCGGCAAGATCGCCGAGCAGAAGCGCCTTCTCACCATCGGGGCCAATCCCGGCAACATGGAGAAGGGCGAGATCGAGGTCGGCGTCGTGTGGGACTTCAACGCGCTCAATTACCGCAACCTCGTCGGCAAGGACAAGTTCGACGTGTGGATTCCATCGGAAGGCTCGGTCACCAGCGGCTATACGACGACGATCAACGCCTATAGCAAGCGGCCGAACATCGCGCGCGTGGTGCGCGAATATATCTTCACCGAAGCCGGCCAGATCAACTTCGCCAAGGGCTATGCGCGGCCGATCCTCATCGACCACATTACGCTGCCGCCCGAGCTCGCCGACAACGTGCTGCCGTCCGAGCAATATGCCAAGGCGCGACCGGTGAATTCGGAGCTGTGGATGGATGCGGCCAAGCAGCTCGGCCGCGCCTGGCAGGACCAGGTGCTGTCGAAGATGTGAGGCGGGTTGCGCGTGGCACGCACTTCTCCGCTGCCCTCCCTCTCCCTTGCGGGTAAGGCTATCGCATATGGGCTTACTGGATGCGCACTCTCTCTCCAGGTTTCCCCCTCTCCCGTCCGCAGGATGGGAGAGGGTGGCCGAAGGCCGGGTGAGGGCTCTTTGCCGAAGACCCGCAACTGTTGCAGAAGAGCCCTCATCCGCCCTGTCGGGCACCTTCTCCCATTGCTCCGCAACGGGAGAAGGGGAAGTGGTGGAAGGTGTCGCCATCCATCGACGAATTTCATATGCGATTGCTCCGCCTTTGCGGGGAAGGTGGCGACCCCGGCCTCGCGCCGGGGGAATCGGATGGGGGTTGCATCGGCGATGAAGGCGAAGGGTGGAATTGACCCCCAGGCCATCGGGAAACTCATAAGAGGCCCCCTGCGCATCCTCCCCGCGCACGGCCTTTTCCCTCTCCCATGCGGCGGCATGGGAGAGGGCACGGCCTTCCCATGATCGAAATCAGCCCGAAGGTGCGGCTTCTCGCCTGGCTCGCCGCCACGCCGTTCCTCATCGTCGTCTTCATGTTCGAATTGCTGCCGCTGATCGCCGTCGCCGCCAACAGCATCCAGACCGAGACCGCGGTGTCGCTGTCGAACTATGTCGAGATCCTCACCAGCAAGTTCTATCTCGGCTCCTTCAAGGTGAGCTTCGCCATCTCGATCACGACCGCGCTCATCGCCCTCGCCGTCGGGCTTCCGGCCACGGTGATCCTGCGGCGCATGCCGGGCAAGGTGCAGCAGTTCGTCGTCATCTGCTCCAATATCGGCGCCAATTTCACCGGTTTCCCGCTCGCCTTCGCCTTCGTCATCATGCTGGGCGTGTCGGGCTCCTTCACGCTCCTGCTGCAGCGCTTCGGGCTGCTCGAGGACTTCAACATCTATTCGACCACCGGCCTCGTCATCGCCTATTCCTATTTCCAGATCCTGTTCGCCATCCTTCTGATCCTGCCGAGCCTCGCCGCGATCACGCCCGAGATCGAGGAAGCGGCCTATCTCGTCGGCGCCAGCCGGCTGTCGTTCTGGCGGCGCATCGGGCTGCCGATCCTGGCGCCGAGTCTCCTCGGCTCCTTTCTCCTTCTCTTCGCCAATGCCATGGGCACCTATGCCACCGCCTGGGCCCTGGTCGGGGGCAGCGCCAATGTCGTCACCATCCGCATCGGCGAGCTCACCGCGGGTGACGTGTTCTCCGATCCCTATCTCGCCGACGCGCTCGCCATGTTGCTGGTCTTCAGCCTCATCGTGCCGATCGTGATCGAGCAGGTGTTCCTCAAGCGGAATACGCCCGATGCATGAGCGCACCATCCCCCCCATTCCATCATCTCGCGGCATCATCCTTCCCCCTTGCGGGGAAGGTGGCGAGCCGTCTCCAGTTTTCCCCCTCTCCCGCCTGCGGGCAGGCGCGCGATCAGGAAAAGTGGATACCGG
>CAZICN010000333.1:0-4582 GCA_964537655.1 uncultured Aestuariivirga sp. | reverse complement strand
ACAGCTTTCCCGCAAGACTGCGGCGGGAGCCGCGCTGCGCCATCAACGTCGTCGACTTCGATGCCGGGCGCGGCATCCTGCGCCATGTCGGGATCAGGGGCGAAGCGACCGTCTTGCCGATGGATCGTCAACGGCTCCATCGTCTGCTCGCTCGCTATCTGGGGCCCGACCAGAAAGAGTGGAATCCCTGGTTTCAGGAAACGATCGTGGCGCCGCTCGATCTGATGATCAGGATCACGCCGGCCAGCATCATCGCCAGGGACATGTCTTACTTCAAAACCAGGCCGGATTTCGCGCGCTAGCGTTCCGCGTCAACAAACTTTACGTGCAGACAGTTCCGTCGCAAGCTCCAGATTCCTCAAGCCTGCGGCTGCCGGCGATCCCCGCCGACGCCGCCCCGATATCATTAAGGAGCACGCATCTGGCTGACGACGTGCATGGACATGGGTGACATTCGGGGCAGCATGGCAACCGCATGTCTCTCTCTTCGCCATCATGAAGCGTGACTGCGCCAAGCGCAGCACCGGGAGCCGCTGGCCCCTTGCCGGCAATTGGCCACGGGGTACGGACAGTCTTTGCAATCGTCAGGATGGTTTCGACGACAGCAATCCAGAATTCGACGATCCTGGCCGCCCATGGCGCGATGAAACGGTCGAGCGTCGCGCTCTGGCAAAGCATGCTGGTCATCTGACGATTCCTTTGCGAGGCAGAAAAAAGAAATGTGCCCGGCAGCGGCAGCTCCGGGCACATGGTTTCCAATCTTGATATTTCCCAAATCCCACGCTTCCGCACACAACGTCAAGCGTCCGAAACAAGCGTCAGCCACTCACTCGCCTGAACCAGGCGATACAGATTCTGGTCTAGTCACCCCTTCGTCGCAATGCCAGTAAGCAACCTGCCCTGCTCGCGGAGGACTGGCTATGGTACTCGACATCGACGATGGCGCTTCCGATTCCGCGATGACGCAGCCGGCATCGGCGCGCCCGTCTCCGATCGAATGGTTGCCGCGCTCCCTCATCCGGCGCTGGCAGGCGCTGAGGCAGGATCGCCAGCGCCGCGCCATCTCGCGTTACCTGGACAGGATGAGCGATCATGCCTTGCGCGATATCGGCATGGACAGGAGCGAAATCACCATGATGGCCCGCGACCTCTCGGAGCGTTTGTCATCAAGGCGAAGACCCTAGGCTGGAGTTCAGCCTGTGTGCACTTGCGCCTGCTGCAGCAGCCTGAGCGCCGCGCCATGCGCTTCGGCAACCCAGGCCGCCATGCCTTTGGGATCGGGCGGGAATTCGAGCTCGATCGAGGCGGCGCCGGTGAAGCCCGTCTCGCTTATGGCGGCGAGATACTCACCGAACGGCGTGTTGCCGCGTCCCGGCGGCATGTCGCCATGATTGATGCCGTCGCAATCCGACATATGCACATGCGCGACGCGGCCCTTGAGCCGGCGGGCTACTTGCTCAGGCGGAATGCGCATCAGCCAGAAATGCGAGATGTCGACCGTCGCCTTCACATTGGCGAGCCCGACCTCGTCGAGAAAGCGCTCCATCGTGTCGAGTGAGTTGATGAAGGCGAATTCGAAAGGCAGGAGCTCGATGGCGAGCTCGCGCTGGCGTCGCGCCGCATGCTCGCCCACTTGCCGCGTCGCATCGACCACCATGTCCCATTCGCCCTTGGCCGGGATGAGCTTCTTCTGGAACATGTATTCGCCGGGGACGAAGCAGAGATTGCGGGTGGTGGAGAACCGGGCGGCGAGATCGACGACATTTTTTGCCCGTTCGATATGATAGCCGCGAATGGCGGGATTGAAGTCGCTCAAGCCCAGGCAGGTGCAGACGAGCGAGACGACCGGCAGCCCGCTCGACAGGTTCTCGGCGACATAGGCTTCGAGTTCGGCAGCCTCGAGCTTGCCCGGATCGAAACCGACAAACAGGTCGAGGCTCTCGAAGCCGATGCGCTTCGCCTCCTCGCGCCCGCGCCTGCCCTCGAAATCCGTGCCGAACCAGGCGGAATCGATGAGGCCGAGTGTCCAGTTGCCATTCCTGTGCATGGGGCACCTCCCGCGCCATCTTCACCGACTTTGCCGGCGGTGCCAACCCGGAGGACTGACCGAAAGGATTGAGCATGTTTCGCATTGCTGTGGATTCCTTCCGCTACGCCAAGTAGTCTCCGAAAACCGAGGAGACCCGCATGGACCGCCGCCTGGCCGCCATCATCCTGGCCGACATCGTCGGCTACAGTCGCCTGATGGAGGCGGATGAGGCGGGCACGGTTGCGATCCTCAAGAAACACCGGACGGAAATTCTCAAACCGCTCGTCGCCAGCCACAAGGGCCGGATCGTGAAGCTGATGGGCGACGGCGTCCTCCTCGAATTCGCCAGCGCCGTGAGTGCCGTCCATTGCGCGGTCGAGTTGCAGTCGGCCATGGCCGCTACCAATGCGCATTTGCCGGAGGAGCGCCGGATCGTGCTCAGGATCGGCGTCAATCTGGGCGATGTCGTCGTCGAGGGCGACGACATCTATGGCGATGGCGTAAACATAGCGGCGCGGCTGGAGGCCCTGGCCGAGCCCGGTGGCATCTGCATTTCCGACAGCCTGTACCGCCAGATCCACGGCAAGGTCGATTTCCAGTTCGACGATATCGGAGAGCAGGCCCTGAAGAACATCGCAAGCCCCATCAGGGTTTATCGCCTGCGGCGGACGCCGTCGCCCGGCCAGCCGCGCCCGGCCCTGTCGCTTCCCGACCGCCCATCCATCGCCGTCCTCCCCTTCGACAATATGAGCGGTGATCCCGAGCAGGATTACTTTGCCGACGGCATCGTCGAGGACATCATCACCGCCCTTTCGCGCATACGCTGGTTGTTCGTCATCGCCCGCAATTCGAGCTTCACCTACAAGGGCCGCGCCATCGACATCAAGCAGGTCGGCCGCGAGCTTGGCGTACGCTACGTGCTGGAGGGCAGCGTTCGCAAGTCGGGAAACCGGGTGCGCATCACCGGCCAGCTTATCGAAGCTTCTTCCGCGGCGCATCTGTGGGCCGACCGTTTCGACGGCCACATGGAGGATGTCTTCGACCTGCAGGACAGGATCACCGCCAGTGTCATCATGGCCGTCGCCCCCAAGCTGGAGCAGGTGGAGATCGAGCGGGCGCGCCACAAGCCGACGGAGAATCTCGACGCCTATGACCACTATCTGCGCGGCATGGCGAGCGTTCACCTGTGGACCAGGGAAGGCAATGACGATGCCCTGGCCCACTTCTACCAGGCGATCGAGATCGATCCCAAATTCGCCGCTGCCTATGGCTTGGCGGCGCGCTGCTATTCGCAGCGCAAGGCCGGCGGCTGGATGGTTGATGCCGGCCGCGATGCGAGCGAAACCGCGCGCCTCGTCAAGCGCGCCGTCGATCTCGGACCCGACGATGCGCTGGTCCTGTGCACCGCCGGAATCGCCCTGGCCTATGTCGTCGGCGATGTCGAGGAAGGCGACGCGCTGACCTCCAAGGCGTTGACCGTCAATCCCAATCTCGCCTGGGCCTGGCTGTTCGGCGGCTGGACGAAATTATGGATGGGCGAATTCGAGACCGCGATCGAGCGGCTGAACAATGCCCTGCGTCTCGGCCCCAACGACCCTCAGATCTTCCTCATCCATGATGCGTTGTGCTCCGCCCAGTTCTGCATCGGGCGTTATGCGGAAGCGCTGCAATGGGCATTGAAGGCCTTGCGCGGGCGAAGCCTGCCTTTGACCGAATATATGACGGTCGCCTGCGCCGCGCATCTCGGCCGCATCGACGAGGCCAAAGAGAGGCTGGCGGTGCTGGTCAAGGCCGACCCCGGCCTGCGGATATCAGCCTTGCGCGAAAAATTCCCCGAACTCCGGCGACCGGAAGATTTCGGCCGGCTGGCGGAAGGTCTCCGCCGGGCGGGATTGCCGGACTGAGCCGCCCTACTCCGCCGCGATCTTGGCCGCCGGATTGTTCGGATGCGTCGTCCAGTTGGCATAGCGGGGATCGATCTTCCTGCCGGTGCGCGGATCGGTGCCTTCCGTCATCCGCACCATGGTGATGCAGCTTTCGACCGGGCAGACTTCGACGCAGAGATTGCACGCCACGCATTCCTCATCGATCACCTCGAAATGGCGCTTGCCGTTCTTCGGCGCATTGGAGATCGCCTGGTGCGAGGTATCCTCGCAGGCCGCGTAGCAGCGCCCGCACTGGATGCACTTGTCCTGGTCGATATGCGCCTTGGCGATGTAGTTGAGGTTGAGATACTGCCAGTCGGTGACATTGGGCACCGCCTTGCCGACGAGTTCGTCGAGCCTTGAATAGCCACGCTCGTCCATCCAGTTCTCGAGGCCCGAGACCATCTCCTGCACGATCTTGAAGCCATAGGTCATGGCCGCGGTGCACACCTGCGCCGTGCCGGCGCCCAAGAGGATGAATTCGAGCGCATCGCGCCAGTTGGTGATGCCGCCGATGCCGGAGATCGGCAGGCCCTGCGTGTCCTTGTCGCGCGCGATCTCCGACACCATCGAGAGCGCGATCGGCTTCACCGCCGGCCCGCAATAGCCGCCATGCGTGCCCTTGCCG
>CAZICN010000332.1:0-4586 GCA_964537655.1 uncultured Aestuariivirga sp. | reverse complement strand
TCTTCAAGCTCTGCGAACCGGAAGTGACCGCACTCTACACGCAGGTCTGGACCGAATTGCTGAAGTGACATGAGGGCCCGGCGTCGGCGACGGCGCCGGGTTCACAACAAGAGACCATCATTCCGGACAAGTATCTGGCGGCCGGCGAGATCTCCAAGACCTGCCCGCCTGACGTGCAGCAGCTCTACACCGCGATCTGGACGGAGCTGACGAAATAGGGCATCAGAACCCCGGCGGGATCGACCTGCCGGGGGACCGCCTGAGAATCATGGTATCTTACAAAAATTCCGAGCCGCGCCTGCCGATCATGCGCGAGAGCCCGCCCAAATTATGCGTGCCGTTCGCTGACTGGGACCGCCCGCCCTGGAACCGCTGGTCCTTCCAGCATGTGCGCGAGCTCCTGCCGACGGCCGAAGTCTGGCGCGGCAACGGTGTCCCGTCGCTTTTGCCGCAGTTGCCGCAGGACCTGGGCGAGATCGCTTTCGAGCGCGCCGACGGCCGGATGACGACCCTCGAGAAACTTCTCGACGACACCTATACCGACGGCTTCCTGGTGCTGCATCGCGGCCGCATCCTCTGCGAGCGCTATTTCAACGGCATGACCGAGCGCACGTTGCATCTGTCGCAATCCATGGCGAAGTCGGTGACGGCAGCGGCGGCGGGCTGCCTGGTGGCGCAGGGCGCGCTCGATCCTTCACTCCCCGTGACCCACTATTTGCCGGAACTCGCCGCGACCGCCTATCAGGGCGCGACCTTGCAGCAGGTCCTCGACATGACTTCGGGCGTGCGCTTCAACGAGGACTATACCGATCCCTTTTCCGATGTCGGCAAGGTCGACGTCGCTTCGGGCTGGAAGCCGGCGCCCGCCGGCGCTGAGGATTTCCCGGAGCATATGTGGGAGCTGATCCTCTCCCTCACCACGCGCGAGCGCCCGCATGGCCAGTCTTTCGTCTATCGCTCGATAGAGACGGATGTGCTCGCCTTCGTGCTGGAGCGCGTCAGCGGCCGCCGCCTGCCGCAACTGGTGTCCGAGCTTCTGTGGCAGCCGATGGGGGCCGATGAGAGCGCCTGCTTCACGCTCGATCGCGCCGGCTATGCGCTGGCCGATGGCGGCCTTAATGCGACCTTGCGCGACTATGCCCGCTTCGGCGCGCTCTATCTCAAGGAAGGCATATTCAACGGCCGGCAGATCGTGCCCGCCGCCTGGATCAAGGCGACGGAGACGGGCGACCATGCACTGTTCGGTGAGCCCTACACGCTCACCACGCCCAATGGCGCTTATCGCAACCAGTTCTGGATCGAGGATGTGGCGCGGCCGGCCATCATGTGCCGCGGCGTCTTCGGCCAGCTCATCTACATAGATACCCTGCGCGACCTCGTCGTCGTCAAATTGTCGAGCTGGCCGGATTTCCTCAATGTCGAATTTGGCGTCGACACCTTGCGCATGATCCATGCGCTCGCGGCGGAACTGTCATAAGAAGGGAACAGCGCCGAGGCCATGCCCCGGCGCCCGGCCGTCAGTCGAGGACGGCGACTCGCACCTTGGCGACGCCTGAACTCTGCAGGCCCACCGCCTTGGCGGCGCCATAGGACAGATCGATGATGCGGCCGCGAATAAAGGGACCGCGGTCGTTGATGCGCACGATCACCGAGCGGCCGGTGCGCAGATTGGTGACACGCACCTTGGTGCCGAATTTCAGCGAGCGATGCGCCGCTGTATATCCGTTGGGATTGAATCTTTCGCCATTGGCGGTCCGCTTGCCGGACTTGTAGTAGGAGGCCATGCCGGTCTGGGCATCGGCCGGCGCCGATGTGGCGAGCGCGGAGATCGGCATCGCAAAGGCACAAAATACGAGAGCAGCGAGGATTCGCTTCATTACATCCCCTCATTTGTTGTTTTGGAATGCCTTGTGGGTAGGCAACGTATGAGGCGAGAATGTGTTCCCCGCTTACGTAGCGGCAGTCATGCCGTCGAGAGAAATTTCCGGTTTCTTTCCGGCGATAAGATCCGCCGTGATGCGTGCCGCGCCATGGCTCATGGTCCAGCCCATATGGCCCTGGCCGGTATTGAACCAGAGATTCCGGTAGCGGCCCTGGCCGAGGATCGGCGTGCCCTCGGGTGTCATCGGCCTGAGGCCGGCCCAGCGTTCCGCCTTCTCCCAATCGGCCCCATGCGGGAAAAGTTCGCGCATCACCTTGAGCATGGTGCGGAAATCATCCTCTTCATGCGAGCGCTCATAGCCTGAGAATTCAGCGGTCGCCGTCGCGCGCACGCGATTCCCATAGGGCGCATAGGCGACGAGGTTCTCCTCGTCGATGCCGCCAATGCCGGGCGGATTGTTCCGGCCCGCGACGGGTGCGGTGATCGAATAGCCCTTGACCGGATAGATGGGCAGGCGGGCGCCGAGCTTCTCCGCCAGATGCGGTGAATAGACGCCGAGCGACAGCACGACGACATCGCCCGCTTCTGGCCCCTTGTCGGTGAGCACGCTCTTAATACGCTCGCCCTCGAACTCGAATCCGGTGACGGTGGTCGCGAACTTGAAGGTGACGCCCCGGCCCTCGAGCCACGTGGCCATGTTGCGGGCAAACAGCCGGCAATCGCCGCTTTCGTCATACGGCGCATAGAGAGCGCCGGCGAACTTGTTTTTGACTTCGCCCAAGGCCGCATCCTTTGCCGCGATCTGGTCGCGCCCTATCACATCGAGGACGCAGCCTTCCTTGCGCAGGAGATCGGCCTTGGCCGCCGCCCCGTCGAGTGCCTTCTGGCTGCGATAGAGATAGAGAAGCCCGTCTCTGCGCCCGTCATAGGCGACCGCGGCGCGCGCCAATGTATCGTGGAACACGCCCAGCGAATAGGCGCAGAGCCTGGCCTTGCGCTGCGTATTGAGGGCGGCTCTTTCGGCCGTGCATTGCCGCCAGAATTTCCACATCCAGCTCCAGAACCTGGGATCGGCGGTGGGACGGAAGCGCAGCGCCTGGTCGTTGCGCCACAGCGAGCGCATGAGGATGCCGGGAGCCGCCGGCGACGACCAGGCATAGGCATGGCTCGGCGCGAACAGCCCGGCATTGCCATAGGACGTGAAGGAGGCCGGCAGCGCCTCGCGGTCGATCACCGTGACCTCGTGCCCGTCGCGATTCAACTCGTAGGCCGTCGTCACCCCGACGATGCCTGCCCCCAGGACCAGTGCCTTCATGGTTATCCACTTCTCCAAAGTCTGCGCCAGTGGTAGGCGAGATGGGCCCGCCCGACAACATTGAAGCGCACATGCCTACCACGACCCATGAGGATGCCTTTCATTTCGACCGCCCCGTCGCGAGCTTCTGGGAGGCGACGGCGGCCCCGCTCGCCATCGACACGGCGCCTCTGGCCGGTGATGCCGAATGCGACGTCGCCGTCATCGGCGCGGGCTATACCGGTCTTGCCGCGGCCCTGCGTCTGAAAAGCGAGTACGGGATGGATGTCCGCGTGCTGGAGGCGGCCGAGCCCGGCTGGGGCGCCTCGGGCCGCAATGGCGGCTTTGCCTGCATCGGCTGCCACAAGAGGAGCTACGGCTCGCTGATCAGATCCTATGGCCTCGACGACACGCGCCGCTTCTACGCCGCGATGAAGGACGCCGTCGGCCTGGTGCGCCAGCTCTGCGCCACGCACGGCATCGACGCCTGGATCCATGAGGGTGGCGAGATTTCGCTCGCCCATCTGCCGAACCGCTGGGCCGAGCTCGAGGAGGAGCGCGACTTCATGGCCCGCGTCTTCGGCGAGAAGCTCGAGCTCCTGACGGTCGAGCAGCTGAAGGAGCGCGGCCTGTGGACGCCGGCTTTCCATGGCGGCATCCGGGGCGACGTCGGCTTCAGCATCCATCCGCTCAGTTATGCGCGCGGCCTTGCCCGCGCCGCGCACAATGCCGGTGCCAGAATCCATGGCGCATCGCGCGTCACGCGCTGGGAGGAGCAGCGGGGCCGCCATGTTCTGACGACAACGGGCGGAAGGCTGTCCGCCCGCCAGGTCATCGTCGCCACCAACGGCTACACGCCGGAAGACGTCTCTCCCTATCACCAGGGCCGTCTCATGCCGGCCCTGTCCAATATCATCGTCACGCGCCCCCTGAGCGAGGACGAGCGCCGCGAGCAGGGCTGGACGTCACGCCTCATGGCCTATGACACCCGCAACCTCCTGCACTATTTCCGCCTCCTGCCGGATGGCCGCTTCCTCTTCGGCGGGCGCGGCGGCACCGACGCCTCGGACGCAGGCTCGGCCCCGATGCGGGAGCACATGACGAAGACCCTGCGCGAAATGTTTCCGGTCTTCGGTCGCGCCGACATCACCCATTTCTGGCGCGGCTTCGTCTGCCTCAGTTATGACCTCGTGCCCTATGTCGGTCCGCTCAATGACGCAAAGACGGTGTGGACGGCGATCGCCTATCACGGCAATGGCGTCGCCATGGCGAGCTATTCCGGGACGGCGCTCGCCGATCTCATGGCCGGAAAGCCGGAGCGCGCCAGCCTCCCCTCGGTGCTGACGAGACGGCTCGCCCGCTTTCCTGTTGCAGCATTACGCCCGCTTTATCTCAAGGGCGCCTATCTCT
>CAZICN010000331.1:0-4597 GCA_964537655.1 uncultured Aestuariivirga sp. | reverse complement strand
TCGATGCCGTCGGGGGGCCGTCCACACCAACACTTTTCGGTCCGATGCTCTAAAGCTTCCTCGCCTCGAGCGAGAAGGCCAGCGGCAATTGCACATGATCGGCCGGCAGCCGGTAGAGACCGTCATCCGAAAGCGTCATGTTGGGGAAGAGCGGCCAGGTCAGCGCCGGGTGCTCGTTGAGCCAATTGATCGCCATGCCCGCCTTGATCAACCCGTTGATGATGTCGGACAGCGGATGCTGCCACTCATAGACTTTCCTGTGCACAAGAACATCGGCGGCCCCCGTATAGGTGTTCGCCGTCTCTTCGGCGATCGGCGTATCCAGGGGCGTGCGCCAGTCGAAGCGCGGTCCGATGCGGCCATCGATCCAATCGAAGGCCAGGATGGTCGGATGGCTCTCCGCCAGATAGAGCCGGCCGCCTTGTCTCAGCAGCGAGGCGACGACCTTGGCCCATTGCGCGATGTCCGGCAGCCAGTTGATGGCGCCCCAGGTGACATAGACCATGTCGAAATCGCCGGTGAGGAGCTTGCGCGCATCGTAGACATTGCCTTCGACAAATTGCGCATCGGCGCCAAGCTGCTTGGCAAGAGCGTGCGCTTCCGCAATGGCGGCCGGCGAGAAATCGAGCCCGGTGACCGATGCGCCGCGCCTGGCGAGGCAGATCGAATCCAGGCCGAAATGACATTGCAGATGTGCGATGCGAAGTCCCCGCACATCGCCGATCTCCGAGGCCTCGATGGCGTTGAGCTTGTCCTTGCCGGCAAGCACCTTCTCGACCTCATAGAACTTCGTCTCGTCGCGGCGGTGGATGGAGACGCGCTCGTCCCAGCTTCTGCGGTTGGCGTCGAACCATATCTGCTTGTCCATGAGAATATCCTCAAAAGAGAACGGGCCAGCTCATTGAGCCGGCCCGCGCCAGTTCAGAGCGTGAATTTTGCTTATGCCTTGTCGGCTTCGGTCGCTTCCGTCACCGGAACGGCATCCGAGCCACCCGGCGCCATTGCGCGCTGCTTCTCGGCGATGCGCGCCGACTTGCCGGTGCGGCCGCGCAGATAATAGAGCTTGGCCCGGCGCACATCGCCGCGGCGCACCACCTTGATCGAGTCGATCAGCGGCGAATAGACCGGGAAGACGCGCTCCACGCCTTCGCCATAGGAGATCTTGCGGACGGTGAAGTTCTCGTTCAGGCCACCGCCCGAACGCGCGATGACGACGCCTTCATAGGCCTGCACGCGGCTGCGGTCGCCTTCGACCACTTTCACATTGACGATGACCGTGTCGCCAGGGGCAAATTCGGGAACGGCGCGCTTCGCGGCCACCACCGCTACCTGCTCTTTTTCGAGCTGTTCGATGATATTCATGGGAACCAATCCTTTTGGAGTTGCGGCTCTTTACCTGTTGAGCCGGGTAAAATCAATTCTTTCTCTGCACATAAGCCTGCCAAAGATCGGCACGGCGTTTCTCGGTCAGTCTTTCCCGCTGCTCCCGCTTCCAGCGGCCCATCGCCTTGTGGTCGCCGGAGAGTAAAACCTCAGGAATTTCAAGGCCTTCCCAACTCCTGGGCCGCGTATACTGCGGCTGCTCGAGAAGCCCGTCCTCGAAGCTTTCCTCATGCCCCGAGCGCTCATCGCCCATGACGCCCGGCAGAAGCCTCACCACGCCATCGAGGAGCGCCAGCGCCGCCGGCTCGCCGCCCGACAGGACGAAGTCGCCGAGCGAGACCTCGCGCAACTGCCGCCTCTCGATCACCCGCTCATCGACGCCCTCGAACCGGCCGCAGATGATGAGGGCGCCCGGCCCCGCCGCCAGATGGCGCACCAGGCCTTGCGTGAGACGCTCGCCGCGCGGCGACATCAGCAGCCTCGGTCCCTGATGCTCGGCCTGGTCGATGGCCGCCGCCAGGATATCGGGCTTCATCACCATGCCGGGCCCGCCGCCGGCGGGCGAGTCGTCGACGGTGCGATGCCGGTCGGTGGTCGATGCCCGGATATCGCGCACCTCCATCGACCAGATGCCCGCTTGCAGCGCCTTGCCGGCGAGCGAGGCGCCGAGCGGCCCCGGGAACATTTCCGGGAACAGCGTCAATATGGTGGCGCGCCAGCTCATCGCTCGTCCGGCCCGCCTTCCGCCAGATAGTCCTCGGGCAGATCGAGCACGAGCTCTCTTCTGGCGAGGTCGATCTCAGGCACATAGCTTTCGGCGAAAGGCACCAGCACCGTCTCCGCGACACCTTCGCGGCGGATTTCGAGCAGGTCGCCGGCGCCGAAATTCGGCACCGCGATCACCGTCCCGAATTTCACGCCCGCCGGGCTCAGCGCCGTCACCCCGATGAGATCATTTATATAGACCTCGTCTTCTTCGGGTTCCGGCAGCTGCGCGCGCGCCAGGAAGAGCTCGGCGCCTTTCAGGGTCTCGGCCTTGTTGCGGTCGCGCACATTCTTGAGCACCGCGATGAAGCCGTCCTTCTGAGGCTTCAGCCTTTCGATCTCGAGGCTTTCGCCGCGCGAGGTCCGCAGCGGCCCGTAGGTTGCGATGGCGGCAGGATCCGCGGTGAAGCTCCTGAGCTTCACCTCGCCCTTGATGCCATGCGCACCGGTGATGACACCGGCCAGCACTTTATCGCCGGGCGAGACCATCTTTCGGGCTTAGCTCTGGGCTTCGGCCGGCGCGGCGGCGGCAGCGGCGGCAGCCTTGGCGGCGGCATCGGCCTGGGCCTTCTCACGCTCCAGGCGCTTCTTGCCGGGGAGAGCCTTCTTCGGGTTGTTGCGCGCGTCGCGCTTCTTGAGGCCGGCCTTGTCGAGGAAGCGGAGCACGCGATCGGTCGGCTGGGCACCCTTCTTGAGCCAGGCCGCGGCCTTCTCGGCGTCGAGCTGGACGCGCTTCTCGTCGGTCTTGCCGAGCATCGGGTTGAAGGCGCCGACCACGTCGATGAACTTGCCATCGCGCGGCGATGCCGCATCGGCGACCACGATATGGTAATAGGGCCGCTTCTTCGAGCCGGCACGCGACAGTCTGATTTTCAGTGACATCTATTTCTCCTTGGATGTGTCAGTGGTGGATATGCAGATAGACATGGTGAGCCTTGCCATGGAGCATGAATTCTCCATCGGGCCTGGCACCGAGCTTCTCGGCGACGCGACGCGACGCCGTGTTGCTGGGATCGATGTAGCTGACGAGACGGGGAAGGCCCTTCTCCCGATAGCCATAGTCACGCGCGCGGCTTGCCGCCTCGACGGCATAGCCCCGGCCGCGGAATTCCGGCATGATGCCCCAGCCGACTTCAGGATCCCCCCAGCCGTCCGGGAACCACAGGCCGCAAGAGCCCGCGAATTTGCCGCTGGCGCGGTCTTCGATCGCCCACGGCCCGAAGCCCCGCAATTGCCAGTGGCCGATGAAGAGCGCCACACGCCGCCAGACATCGCTGCGTTGAGCATCCGCGCCATAGACCGCCGCCGATTGCGGATCGCGATAGAAGGCATGGAAAGGATCGACATCGCTCTCGCGCCAGAAGCGCAAGCGCAGCCTTTCGGTGATGAGCTCGGGCGCCATGTCATTTCTTCTTGCCCAGGCCAGGCAGGCCCTTGAAGGGCGAGCCGCCGCCTAAACCAGGAAGGCCACCAAGGCCGGGAAGCTTTCCACCGAGGCCCGGAAGGCCCGCCGGCAGCTTCGACATGTCGGGCAGAGCGCCGCCCTGCATCATGTCCTTGAGATCGGCCGGGATCGCGTTGGGATCCATATTCGCGAGCTCGGCCTGCATCTTCTCCATCTCGGCCGCATCGGGAGCGCCCTTGCCCCCGAACATGCGGCTCATCAAGCCCTTGTTGCCGCCCATCTTCTTCATCATATCCGCCATCTGGATATGCATCTTGAGCAGGCGGTTGATCTCCTCGACCCGGGTGCCCGAGCCCGCCGCAACGCGCTTCTTGCGCGAGGCGTTCATCACCTTCGGGTTGCGCTTCTCGAACTTCGTCATCGAGCCGATGATCGCCGTCTGGCGCTTCAGCACCGAATTGTCGAGATCGACGCCTGCGAGCTGCTTCTTGATCTTGCCCATGCCGGGCAGCAACCCCATCATTCCCGACATGCCGCCGAGCTTCTGCAGCTGGTTCAACTGCTCGGCAAGATCCTCGAGATCGAAGGCGCCCTTCTGCATGCGCTGGGCGATGCGCTTGGCCTTGTCGGCATCGATCGTCTGCGCCGCGCGTTCGACCAGGCTGACCACGTCGCCCATGCCGAGGATGCGCCCGGCGATGCGCTGCGGATGGAAGTCTTCCAGTCCGTCGAGCTTTTCGCCGGTGCCCATGAGCTTGATCGGCTTGCCGGTGACGGCGCGCATCGAGAGCGCCGCGCCGCCGCGGCCGTCGCCGTCGACGCGGGTGAGCACGATGCCGGTGATGCCGATCTTCTCGTCGAAGGCGCGCGCCAGATTGACGGCATCCTGGCCGGTCAGCGCGTCGGCGACGAGCAGCGTCTCATTGGGCTTGGCGATGTCGCGCACCGCCGCCGCCTCGGCGAGCAATTCCTCGTCGATATGAAGACGCCCGGCGGTGTCGAGCATGACGATGTCGAAACCGCCGCGGCGCGCCTCCGACATGG
>CAZICN010000330.1:0-4598 GCA_964537655.1 uncultured Aestuariivirga sp. | reverse complement strand
GAGCACGCGCACATCGTAACCCGGCATGGCGACGGTGGGTGAGCCGTATTTGACCGGCAGTTGGCCGAGGCCCACCGGATTGGCGGCGATCGGCCAGCCGGTTTCGGTCTGCCACCAATGATCGATGACCGGCACGCGCAGCCTGGCTTCGGCCCATTTCACCGTGTCGGGATCGGCGCGCTCGCCGGCGAGGAAGAGAGTGCGGAAGTTCGACAGATCATATCTGCCGATGAAGGTCCCGTCCGGATCCTCCTTCTTGATGGCGCGGAAGGCGGTGGGCGCGGTGAACAATGCCTTCACAGCGTGCTCGGAAATCACCCGCCAGAAGGTGCCGGCATCGGGGGTGCCGACCGGCTTGCCTTCGAAGAGAATGGCGGTGGCGCCGTGCAGCAGCGGCGCATAGACGATATAGGAATGGCCGACGACCCAGCCGACATCGGAAGCGGCCCAGAATGTCTCACCCGGAGCGATGCCGTAAATATTCGGCATCGACCATTTGAGCGCTACCATATGCCCGCCATTGTCGCGCACCACGCCCTTGGGCTGGCCCGTGGTACCTGAGGTGTAGAGAACATAAAGCGGATCGGTCGCCTTCACAGGCACGCAATCGGCCTTGCGCTTTTCCTTGCGGGCAGAGGCAAGAAGCCCGGCCCAATCGTGATCGCCGCGCTGCGTGAGGTCGGCCGCGAGCTGCGGCCGCTGCCAGACGAGACCGGCCTGCGGCTTGTGCGCCGCGATCTCGATCGCCTTGTCGACCAGCGGCTTGTAGGCGATGACCCGCCCGGGCTCGAGGCCGCAGGAGGCCGACATGATGAGCTTGGGTTTCGCGTCATTGATGCGCGTCGCGAGCTCGGCCGGCGCGAAGCCGCCGAACACGACGGAATGGACCGCACCGATGCGCGCGCAGGCCAGCATGGCGAAGGCGGCCTCGGGGATCATCGGCATATAGATCAGGACGCGATCGCCCTTGGCGATGCCGAGGCCTTCCAGCACCGCAGCCAGTGTGGCGACTTCGTCCTTGAGCTCGGCATAGGTGAAACGCGCCTTGGAGCCGGTGAGCGGACTGTCATAGATCAACGCCGTCCTGGCGCCGTTGCCTGCCGCGACGTGACGGTCAATGGCGTTCCAGCAGGTGTTGCACTCGGCGCCGATGAACCAGCGGTCGAGACCGTCGACCTTCGCGTAGACCGAGTCCCAAGGCTTGATCCAGTCGATCTCGCCTGCCGCTTCCGCCCAGAAGGCCTGCGGATCGGACTGCCAGCGGCGGTAGGTTTCCTGATAGCGGCTCATCGACCATCCTTGTGCATGTTTTCGTCGCAGTCTTCGCCATCGGGGCGTCCCGGACAACTGGAAAATGGTCGAAGCGCCTTTCACGCTTCCGGCCTGCAAAGGCCCTAGGCGCAGGGCGGCAGACTTGCTAGGACGAGGGCCGTTTTCCCTCCTCAACCAGGAACTCATCGTGGCTCAGTCGGCTAATCTCACCGTCATGGTCAATGCCGTGCGCAAGGCGGCGCGCGGCGTGCAGCGCGATTTCGGCGAAATCGCCAATCTGCAGGTCTCGGTCAAGGGACCGGGTAATTTCGTCACCGCCGCCGACAAGCGCTGTGAGAAGGTCATTCGCGAGGAACTGGAGAAGGCGCGACCCGGCTACAGCTTCCTGATGGAGGAATCGGGCAGCGTCAAAGGCAGCGACCAGGAGCACCGCTGGATCATCGATCCGATCGACGGCACGACCAACTTCATCCATTCTATTCCCTTCTTCGCGCTCTCGGTGGCGCTCGAGCGCAAGGGCGATCTTCTTGCCGCCGTCACCTACAATCCGATCACCGATGAACTCTTCACCGCCGAACGCGGGCAGGGCGCCTTTCTCAACAATCGCCGCCTCAGGGTCGCGGCGCGCAAGACGCTCGCCGACAGTGTCGTCGCCTGGGGCATTCCCTCGATCGGCGATGAAGATCGCCATGCGCAGCTGCAGCGCGAGCTGGTGCAGATCCAGCCGAAAGTCGCGGCGATCCGCCAGATCGGCTCAGCGGCGCTCGAACTCGCCTATGTGGCGGCCGGGCGCATCGATGTCATGCAGGGACGGGGGCTCGAGCCCTGGGATACGGCGGCCGGCATCCTGATGGTGCGCGAGGCGGGTGGCGTCACGATTTCGGCGGAGGGGGAAAAACCTCCCTTCGAAACGGGCACGGTGCTCGCCGGCAATGGTGAACTGGTGGCGCTCATCAAGGCCGAGATCGCCCTGGCGCGGAAAGCGGGCTGAGCTTAACCCCGATCCCTGGGTCGGGAGGGGGAGTTCAGAATGCGAAAGGCCGGGACATGCCCGGCCTTGTTCATTTCTGCCATGGGCAGAGGAATATTACGGCTTCACGACCTTCTTGGGCGCCGGGAGCAGGCCTTCGCGCTGCAGGCGCTTGCGGGCCAGCTTGCGGGCGCGGCGGACGGCTTCCGCCTTCTCGCGGGCCTTCTTCTCGGACGGCTTCTCATAGTGGCCGCGGAGCTTCATCTCGCGGAAAATGCCCTCGCGCTGCATCTTTTTCTTGAGGGCCTTGAGCGCTTGATCGACGTTGTTGTCGCGAACGATAACTTGCACGAGTTTCTGACCTCGGTTCCTTGGATAGCGTTGTGTTCAGAAAGCAGGCCCGGATAAACAGGCCCTTCGAAAGGGTCACCCCTTTCAAGCTGGCGGGCGAAATAGCACAGGGATTCAGCCCTGTCGAGGGGTCAGCCGGTTAAAATGCCCCATCTTGCGGCCGGGCCGGGATTGCGCCTTGCCATAAAGATGAAGGCCGGCCCGGGGTTCCCGGGCCAAATCCCGCCAGTTCTCCGCCTCATCGCCCAGGAGATTGGTCATGACCACGTCGCTGTGGCGGTCCGGGGCGCCAAGGGGCCAGCCGGCCACGGCGCGGATATGCTGCTCGAATTGCGAGACGGCGCAGGCATCCATGGTCCAGTGGCCGGAATTATGCACACGGGGGGCGATCTCGTTGACGATCAGCCTTTCCTCAGCACCTTTCCGAGCCAGGAACAGTTCCACCCCGATGACGCCGACATAATCGAGGGCCTTGGTGATCCTTTGGGCGATGTCGCGGGCTGCGGCCTCGGTTGCGGGCGCAATCGCGGCCGGCACGATCGATTGGTGCAGGATATGATTCGCATGCCGGTTCTCCGGCACGTCATAGACCGCGGTCGAGCCGTCCCAGCCCCGCGCGGCGATGACCGAAACCTCTTTCGCGAATTCGACAAAGCCCTCGAGAATGGCGGGGCGCCCGCCGATCTGGGACCAGGCGGCTTCGAGGGCAGTATCGGCCCTGATCGACGTCTGCCCCTTGCCGTCATAGCCGAATCGGCGGGTTTTCAGGATGGCCGGCCGGCCGACGCGGGCGACTGCCTCGGCAAGTCCTGCCATGTCGTCAACCGGGGCAAAGGGTGCCGTCGCAAGGCCTAGGCCGGCGAGGAAGGCCTTCTCGACGAGACGGTCCTGGCTGGTCGCGAGAGCTTCAGCACCCGGGGCCAGGGGCTTGAGCCGGCCAAGAATGGCGGCGGTCTCGGCCGGCACATTCTCGAACTCATAGGTCACGACATCGACGGAAGCAGCAAAGGCCTCGAGCGCGTCGGCATCGCCATAGGCGGCGCAGGTATGAGCAGCCGAGACCAGGAAGGCCGGGCTTTCGGGCTCCGGTGCGAAGATATGGCATTTGAGGCCCAGCCGGGCCGCCGCGAGCGCCAGCATGCGGCCAAGCTGGCCGCCGCCCAGAATACCGATGACGGAATTGGGCGGCAGGGGCCGCTCGAGCCGCATCAGGCTTCGTCCATTGGTTTGCGCATGATCTTTTCGGAAAACCGATATCCACTTTTCCGGATCATGCGCTGTCCTTGGGTGTTTCCGCTACGGCAGCGGTTTGCTTGGCCCGCCAGTCTTCGAGCCTCTTGGCGAGCGCCTTGTCGTTGAGGGCGAGAATGCTGGCGGCGAGGAGGGCGGCATTGATGGCGCCGGGCTTGCCGATGGCGAGTGTCCCGACCGGGATCCCGGGCGGCATCTGGACGATGGAATAGAGGCTGTCCTGGCCTTTCAGCGCCTGGCTTTCGACCGGCACGCCGAGCACCGGCAAGGTGGTCATCGAGGCGGTCATGCCGGGCAGGTGGGCGGCGCCGCCGGCGCCGGCGATGATGACCTGAAAGCCTTCCTCGCGGGCGCCGCGGGCAAAGGCGTAGAGTCGCTCCGGCGTGCGGTGGGCCGAGACGATGCGCGCTTCGTGGGTGACACCGAGTTCTGTCAGCGTGTCGGCTGCATGCTTCATGGTGGAGGGCCAGTCGGATTGGCTGCCCATGATGATCGCGACCTTGGCGCCCCTCATGCGATGATATCCGGGATCAGCTTGTCCTCGACCTTCTGGATCTCGTCCTTGATCTGCAGCTTCATCTTCTTCAGGCGGCGTAATTGCAGCTGGTCGCCAGTGCCCGAAGCCTCGAGCGACGAAATGGCCATATCGAGGTCGCGATGTTGCTGGCGCAGCGTCATGAGCCTTGTCTGCAGAAGATTTTCTTCAGTCCCGTCGATCATCCGGCGCCTACCCCAGTTTGCGCACCGATTTTTT
>CAZICN010000329.1:0-4624 GCA_964537655.1 uncultured Aestuariivirga sp. | reverse complement strand
GCTCGCAGGCGGGCGTCAAATCCTTCGAGCACACGCTCGATTTCATGAAGCACACAAGCACTCGGGCCAAGGCCGGCGCAATGGCATGACATCGCGGCCTGAGTGCGAGAGGTTCGCTTAGTGCTGTGGTTGCTATCACCCGTCAGCGCACCTGCGTCGATCGCTAAAGGGGCGCCCCGTGGCCATGAATCTTACTTCTCCGATCAGCCGGCCATCGCTTCGGGCCGCTTCTTGGCCGGATAACCGGCCTCGGCGAGCACCGCGAGGAGCGCGCTCTCGTCAACGGCGCTCTCGATTCGAACCTCACGCCCGGGCGGGTCGGTTTCGATGCGGGCTTGCGGGTCGACGCTTTGCAGCGCCCTGGTAACGGACTTGGCGCAACCGCCGCAGGTCATGTTTGGAACGTGAAGGCGAAGCATCTTGATCTCCTGTTTTGCTGCCTTCCCCACATGTGGGGTTTGACAGCGTGGCAAGGTCAAGGGCTCTGCGGCGCGATGTTTTGAGGAAGCTTGAGCATGTTTGCCCCAGCTCACGAATGCGTACCGGTAGCCTAGTGTTGTGTTGTGACACTAACGCTTGTTTCGCACGAGCGCCCCTTTTCTGTCTCTTGACATCGTGGACCAAAGCGTGGTCCGGAAATATCAGAATTGGAGATGTGTCCGGAGCAATCACTGCCGGAATCCGGGTGGTCGCCTCGCCGGCAAGGACGTGCACTCTCCCTCCCCAAAGGAATCGTCACATGACCGGCCAAAATGCGGCGCTCGAGCGCATCATCGTCAAAACCATCCTGACGATTGCGGAAATTGTCCGCATCCTTGTGCATGCGTTCACCGCCTGTTGTCGCAAGGCCGGGCAGCAGCTCCTGGCGCTGCGGTCCGGGCTGTCTTGGCCGACGATGCCGAAGCTCGAGACCATGGGCCGGCATGTCCCGGTTGCTGCCCGCTGGGCGGGCTTCCTGCCGTCTTCGTCGAGCGCGCCGCATGCCGCTATCGCTCGGCGCCGGCTACAATCACCGGCAACCTTGTCCGCGCAGTCCGGCAAGCCAAGGGCAAGCTCACGGATATCGACGAGCCCGAGGCTCACGATATCAAGAAGTGAGCGGCGGATATATCCCCACGTAAACTGCTCGTGTGGATTTGTGAATCCTGTGTCGGCAACGGAGCACTAGAGCGCTTCTCGCGAAAGCTGCTCGACTTTCGCGAGAAGCGCTCCAGAATGTATGTAATCGAGCCTTCTTTACTCGTTTTGAGCGGACCAAGATGATTCGATCAAACGGGAAAAGCTCTAGCGATTGCGCGATGAGGCTGGCGTATCGACTCCAAAACGAGGCGTCCTACGTGGAGTTCGTGAACGCTGTTCTGTCGCGGCTGCGGCATTCGGTTCGGCCAAATCCTCGATGATCGGGCAGTCCGGGCGGTCATTGCCGTGGCAGTGATATGCCAGGTGCTCGAGCGTTTGCGTCATCGCCTGGAGTTCGGCGATCTTCGCCTTCAATCCGGCGACATGGGCGAGCGCCACCGCCTTGACGTCGGAGCTCGCGCGGTCACGATCACGCCACAAGGCCAGCAGCTCCGAGATTTGCTCGACCGTAAAACCAAGATCGCGTGCGCGGCGGATAAAGCGAAGGCTATGGGCGTCAGACGTGCTGTAATTGCGATAGCCTGCATCGGACCGAATGGCTTTCGGAATCAAGCCGATCTGTTCATAGTAGCGGATCATCTTCGCCGAAACGCCGGAAGATTTGGCCGCTTCACCGATATTCATCATTCTCACCTTACAGAGTCAGTTTAAATGGTTTCCGCGGCTCATGCCGCCGAAGTTTCCTCGGGCGTGAAAAAAACATCGGCATGCAGGTCCTCGGGCCGCAGCCCGCGTGCCGCGCTGACCTGCATGGCCGCTTCGACCATCGCTGGTGGGCCGGCGACGTAGGCTTTCCAGCCGTCGAAATCCTGCAGGTCCTGCGAGACCGCATCGGTTACGAATCCGATGCGCCGGCGCGCGTCTGAAGAAGCATTGGAAAGGACCGGCGTGAAGGTCAGGTTGGCATGCCGTCTCGCCAAATCCTCGAAGTGCTCGACGAGATAGAGATCGCGCGCGCCGCGCGTGCCGAAATAGACATGGATCGGCTGCCTCATCCCGTGCGCCAGGGCCGTCTCCACGATCCCCTTGATCGGCGCGAGGCCCGAACCTCCGGCGACGCAGAGGACCGGCCCGGCATGCTGCTCGCGCAGGTATGAGGAGCCGAACGGCCCCTCCACCGTTACGTGATCGCCAAGCTTCACCAGCGCGTGGATGCGCCA
Source organism: uncultured Aestuariivirga sp. (assembly GCA_964537655.1). GTDB lineage: Bacteria > Pseudomonadota > Alphaproteobacteria > Rhizobiales > Aestuariivirgaceae > Taklimakanibacter. The sequence continues at coordinate 2,324 of CAZICN010000329.1, read as the reverse complement.
GCTCGCGGAGCCGCCCGGCACATGGCGGATGTGAAATTCAAGCTCTCGTTCGTCTGGCCCGTTCGCCATCGAATAGTCGCGGGTGGGAGCGCCCGGAAAGGTAAGCCGGGCATATTGTCCCGCGGTGAATGCGAGCGGCTTGCCATCGCAGGCGAGCCGGACACGTTTGATGTCATGCGTGGCGTCGTCGATCGCAACCACACGACAGAGCAGGCGGCGGCGCGGATGGGATGGGGGCGCTTCTTCGCCGCCAAGCCAGGCGATGGTGGCATCCGTCTTCGGGTGCGCCCGGCAGGCGAGGATCAGCCCCTGCACCTTCTCCTCGTCCGAGAGGGCGAAGCGACTGTGATCGAGCAAATCGACCGCGCCGTTGACAAGGCGCGACTTGCAGGAACCGCACCGGCCGGAACGGCAACCGTGCGGATAGGCGATGCCCTCGGCAAGTGCTGCCTCGAGGATCGTGCGGCCCTCCGGAACGGCGATGGTGCGTCCGGCCTGTCGTATTTGGACTTGGTTTTTCATAGCGCGATCACGCCCTCAGGCGGCCGTCAAAAGACCGAGCGCCTCGCTCAGGCCCGGTCTCTGCGACGCGAACGTGCCGTAGAAGACTTTCTCACCGACTAGGGTGATCGGCGCGACCCGCACGCCCGCCCGCGCCTTGGCTTCCGCCATGATCTTCGGGTCGGTGAGGTCGCGTTCTTCGAACGCGATCGCCTCCCGCGTGAGCCAGTCCTTCAGCATCCGGCAGTCCGGGCAGGTTGGCGTCGTGTAAATGGTGACCTGTGGTGGCGATGAATTGGTCATGGCGGTGTCCTTGATGTTGTCTTGTCGTCATTCAGCCGGTGCGAGTTGAGCGATGCCGACCCGCTCATCGATGCGGCCTTCGGCCGTCATGGGCACCCGGAAGCGCTTGAGCCGAAGCGCATTGCCGAGCACGAAGACGCTGGAGAGCGCCATCGCGGCCGCGGCGAGGATCGGCGAGAACAAGGTGCCGTTCACCGGGTAGAACGCGCCCGCCGCAACCGGGATCAGCACGGCGTTGTAGGCAAAGGCCCAGAACAGGTTCTGCTTGATGTTGCGGATCGTCGCCTGGCTGAGCGCGATGGCATTCGCCACGCCGCGCAGGTCTCCCGACATCAGCACCACGTCGGCGGAATCGATTGCCAAATAAGTTCAGTTGCAGATTGCTAGACAGAAATCAACATCGTCTAGCTCCGGCGCGTCTTTGATGCCGTCACCCGCGGCGGCGACCTGCGCGCCGCCGGCACGGAACTTCTTCAGCGCCGCAACCTTGCCGTCGGGCAGGACCTCGGCCGCGACTTCATCGATGCCGAGCTGCCTGGCGATCGCCGCCGCCGTCGCCGCATTGTCGCCGGTGATCATCGCGACCTTCAGGCCGAGCGCATGCAGCGCCTTGATTGCCTCTGGCGTTGTCTCCTTGATCGGGTCGGCGACGGCGATCACCGCCGCAAGGCGGTCGTCGATCGCGGCATAGAGCGGGCTTTTGCCTTCCGCGCCGAGACGCTGGGCGGCCGGCAGGAAGCTCGCCACGTCAAGACCGAGCTGTTTCATGAACCGGTCGGCGCCGACAGCGACGGTCCGGCCGCCGATTTTGGCCGATACGCCGAACCCGGGCGTCGCATCGAACCCGTCGACGGGCGCCAGCGCGATATTCCGCCGCTTGGCGGTCGCGACAATCGCCTCGGCGATCGGGTGCTCGGAGCGGGTTTCCACCGCCGCCACGAGGCTGAGGACTTCATCATAATCGAAGCCTTCGGCGGGCACGAGGTCGGTCAGTTCCGGGCGGCCCTTGGTCAACGTGCCGGTCTTGTCGAGCGCGATGACGCTCACATCGCGCAGCGACTGCAAGGCCTCGCCCTTGCGGAAGAGAATGCCGAGCTCGGCCGCGCGGCCCGTGCCGACCATGATCGAGGTCGGCGTGGCCAGCCCCATGGCGCAGGGGCAGGCGATGATGAGGACGGCAACGGCATTGACCAAGCCGAAGGTCAAGGCAGGTTCCGGCCCGAAGATCAGCCAGACCGCAAATGTCAGCGCGGCCAGTACCATCACGACGGGGACGAACCACATCGTCACCTTGTCGACCAGCGCCTGGATCGGCAGCTTGCCGCCCTGCGCCGCCTCGACCATGCGGATGATCTGGGCCAGCATCGTCGCTTCGCCCACCGCGGTCGCGCGGAAGGTGAAGGCCCCGGTCTGGTTGACCGTGCCGCCGGTGACATGGCTGCCCGCAGTCTTTTCCACCGGCAGGGGCTCGCCCGAGATCATGCTCTCGTCGATCCAGCTTGCGCCCTCGGTGACTTCGC
>CAZICN010000328.1:0-4649 GCA_964537655.1 uncultured Aestuariivirga sp. | reverse complement strand
CTTTCGCGCTGGCCGACATCGGCGAACAGCAAGGCTGACTTCGGCGCCTGTCGCTCGCCTGTCACAAACGGGCTATAGTTCGTGCCGTCATGCTTCGCCTCATGCTGCTCAGGCACGCCAAATCGAGCTGGACCGATCCGGGGCTCGATGATCACAATCGCCCGCTCAACCCGCGCGGCTCAAAGGCCGCTCCTCTGATAGGCCGCTTCATGCGTTCGCAGAAGCTCGTTCCCGATCTCGTCCTGTGCTCGCCGGCACGCCGGGCGCGCGAGACCTGGAAACTCGTTTCCGCCGAGCTCGGATCGGCGCCGCGCCTCCTGATGGAGGATGCGCTTTATGATTTCGGCAATGGCGGGCGCATTCTCGACACCGTTCGCGCCAGGGCCGATATCGCCAAGTCGGTTCTGGTCGTCGGCCACAACCCTTCGATCGAGCGCCTGGCGCAACGCCTGATCGGCAAGGGTGATGCGAAACTGCGCAGGCGCGTCGCCGATAAATATCCGACCGGCACCCTTGCGGTGGTCACCTTCGAGAGCGGCGACTGGGACAATATCGAGGACGGCAAAGGCACGCTCGCCTTCTTCGCCCGGCCGCGCGATCTGACAAAGGAGCCAATAACTTAGCACTTGCGTCAGTCCCCTTCCCACCCCAACTATGGGCGCGAATTGGGTATGACGCATTGAAACGCACTTCACTTTTCGACAGCGCCCGCATCGCGGCGGGCGGCCTCAAGGACTTTGCGTCAGGCCTTGCGACGCCGTGTCTGCGCCTCGGCGTCACCGGTCTCGCCCGGTCCGGCAAGACTGTCTTCATCACAGCACTCGTCCACGCCCTGCTCAACCAGACGCGGCTGCCTTTGTTCGATGCGCAGGCGCAGGGCCGCGTCACCCGCGCCTATCTCGAGCCCCAGCCCGACGATGACCTGCCGCGCTTCGCCTATGAAGACCATCTTGCCCATCTCACCGCCGATGAGCGCCAATGGCCGGAAAGCACGCGCCGCATCAGCCAGCTCAGATTGACGCTCGATTACACGCCGCAGGGCATCATCGCCCGCAATTTCGGGCGCGGCCGCCTGCATATCGATATTGTCGACTATCCGGGAGAGTGGCTTCTCGACCTGCCGCTTCTCGATCGTAGCTATCAGCAATGGTCGGCCGAGACCGTGGCATCGAGCCGGCTTGCGCCGCGCCAGGCGCTGGCGCGTGACTGGCACGCTCTGCTCGCGACGCTCGATCCCCTCATTGCCGCCGATGAGCAGCATGCCGTGAGGGCGGCTCAGCTTTTCACCGCCTATCTCGCCCGCTGCCGCGGCGGCGATGTCTCGCTCTCGGCCTTGCCGCCCGGGCGCTTCCTGATGCCGGGCGATCTCGCGGGCTCTCCTCTGCTCACCTTTGCGCCGCTCGACATTGCCGCCGATGCTGCCTTGCCGCGCGGCTCGCTCGGCGCGCTGATGGCGAGACGTTACGATTCCTACGTTGCCAGGATCGTGAAGCCGTTCTTCTTCGGCCATTTCGCCCGCCTCGACCGCCAGATCGTCCTGGTCGATGCGCTCACCGCGCTGAATGCCGGCGCCGATGCGATGCGCGATCTGCAGCGCGCGCTCACCGACGTGCTCCAGGCCTTCCGCCAGGGCGCCAATTCCTGGGCGTCATCCCTGCTCGGCCGCCGTATCGACCGCATCGTCTTTGCCGCCGCGAAGGCCGATCTCATCCACCATACGAGCCATGACCGGCTGGAGGCGATCCTCGGCCTGATCGTCAGGGACGCGGCGGCGCGCGCCGAATATTCGGGCGCCGATATCGACATCGCGGCGCTCGCCGCCATTCGCGCCACGCGTGAAGCAACGGTCAGGCAGAAGGGCGAGGACCTCGCCTGCATCGCCGGCATCCCGCAAAAAGGCGAGACGATCGGCGGCGCGACATTCGACGGCGAGAGCGAAGCGGCGATCTTTCCGGGTGACCTTCCCGCCGATCCGCAGGAGGCGTTGCGCGGCGGCCTCGAGGGCGCCTTGCATTTCGTGAAGTTCCGCCCGCCTTTGACAGTGGGCAAGAGCTTCCCGCATATTCGTCTCGACCGCACGCTCGAATTCCTGCTGGGAGATCGCTTTTCATGACCGAGGGTGGCGATCACCGCAAACCGCAGGCCTTCCGCATCGATCCTGCAGCAAGACCGGACAGGGTGCGACGGGCGCCGCGCGCCATTCCGGCGAGCAAGGTCAAATTCGACGAGGAGCCGCAGGGCCAGGATCTGGTCGTCGTGCCCCCCGCACCCTTGCCCTCTTCGCGCAGCCTCAGATGGGGATCGCTTCTCATCTCGGCCCTGTTCGGCCTTTTCGTCCTGTGGGCCGGCCTTTCCGCCACCAGCCTGATAGAGCAGCTCTTCGCCCGCTCGGTCTATCTCGGCTGGATCGCCACGGGTCTCGCGGGCATCGCCGCTTTTGCGGCACTCGCCATCATCATCCGCGAGATCTGGGGGCTCATGCGCCTCAACCGCATCGAACATGTGCAGGCCGATGCGGCGCACGCCCTCAATCACGACGATGATGCGGCGGCGAAGCGTGTGCTGGGCGCCCTCAAGGGTGTCTATCGCGGCCGTCACGACGCGGCCTGGGGCCTCAAGACGCTGGCCGAGCACGAGACGGAGGTGATGGATGCCCGGGACCGCATCAGGCTCGCCGACCGCGATCTCGTCAGCGCCTTTGACGGCGAGGCGCACCGCATCATCGCGCGCCGCAGCCGCCGCGTCACCATGCTCACGGCGGTGACGCCGGCGGCGGCTCTCGATATCCTGTTTGTGGCCGCCCAGAATCTGCGCATGTTGCGCGAGATAGCGACTCTCTATGGCGGCCGCCCCTCGACCCTTTCGACATTGCGGCTCGCCCGCATGGTGATCGGCCATCTCGCCGTCACCGGCGGCCTTGCCCTGTCCGACAGCGTGATCCAGCATGTCGTCGGCAAGGGCCTGATCGGCCGCCTCTCGGCCCGTTTTGGCGAAGGCGCCGTCAATGGTATCCTCACCGCGCGCATCGGACTTGCCGCTGTCGATGTCTGCCGTCCCCTTCCGCAGGACGCCGAGGCCAAGGAGACGCTGACCAGCCTGGTGCGCGAGCTTGTGAATTTCGGTAGCGAGAGCAAAGAAAATGCCGGCGCCCCGTCTTGATATCACGGTGCAGCGCAGCCACGACCTGCGCAACGCCCTGCATACGATCGTCCTGATCGGCGGATCGGCTATTCTCCTCGCCCTCATCGCCTGGACGGTCTTCGGGCCGAGCGGGCTCGTCTGGGCAGCCATTGGCGGCGCCTTCGGCCTGTGGACGATGGGGCGCGTATCGCCCAAGATGGTGCTCGGCCTCTACAAGGCGCGCGCGCTTGCGCCCGAGGAATTGCCCGATGTTCATCGCGTGGTGCGCGAGCTCGCCAGGCGCGCCGACCTCCCTTCCGTTCCGCAGCTCTACTACGTGCCGAGCAAGATGCTCAACGCCTTCGCGGTGGGGGCGCCGCAGGATTCGGCCATCGCGGTCACCGACGGGCTGGTGCGCGCGATGACCATGCGCCAGCTCGCCGGCATTCTCGCCCATGAGACGGCGCACATAAGGTCGGGCGACCTGAAGGTGATGGCGCTCGCCGATGTCCTGACCCGCATCACGAGCACGATGTCCATGCTGGGCCTGATCGGCATCCCGGCACTCTTCGGCGCCGGCATCGACATCCCCTGGCTCGGCATCCTGCTCCTGATCTTCGCCCCCACCCTTGGCGGGCTGCTGCAGCTCGGCCTGTCGCGCACGCGCGAATATGACGCCGATCTCGACGGCGCCGCCCTGACCGGCGATCCGGCGGGCCTGGCTTCGGCCCTCGATACGCTGGAACGCCGCCAGGGTCGCGTCTGGGAGGGACTGTTCCCGGCGGGACGCGTGCCGAGTCCTTCCTTGCTGCGCACCCATCCCGCCACCAAGGATCGTGTGGCGCGCCTGCTGTCGCTGACCGACGAGGCAGAGCCGCAGATCGTCGTCAGCACCACGCGGCCCGAGCCTGGTCCTTCGATCGTGCCGCCGATCCGCAACCCGCGCATCCACTGGCACCGCATGGGCATCTGGTACTGAGACATCAAAGGATGTTTCTCACCTTCTTCCATGAACTCAGGGCGTCCGGCATCCCGGTCACGCTCAAGGAGTATCTCACGCTCATGGAGGCGATGGATGCCGGGCTGGCGCGCTTCCGGGTCGAGGACTTCTATCACCTGGCGCGCACCGCCCTGGTGAAGGACGAGCGCAATCTCGATCGCTTCGATCGAGTCTTTGGTCATGTCTTCAAGGGCCTCGACGCCCCTGCCGATGCGCTCCTCGCCGAAATCCCGGAAGAGTGGCTGCGCAAGCTCACCGAGAAATTCCTGACCGACGAGGAGAAGAAGCTCATCGAAGCTCTCGGCGGCTGGGAAAAGATCATGGATGAACTGAAGAAGCGCCTCGCCGAGCAGAAGGGCCGTCACCAGGGCGGCAACAAATGGATCGGCACCGCCGGCACTTCGCCCTTTGGCGCCTTTGGCTACAATCCCGAAGGCGTGCGCATCGGCCAGGACAAGAACCGCAACAACCGCGCCATCAAGGTGTGGGACCGCCGCGACTACAGGGACCTCGACGACACGGTCGAGCT
>CAZICN010000327.1:0-4670 GCA_964537655.1 uncultured Aestuariivirga sp. | reverse complement strand
CGGGGCGAGGGTATCAGAAGCCCAGGGCGCGCCTGACATCGCGCGCGGACACACCCTCTTCGCGCAGATCGGCGAGCGAGCGGCTGCCGAGACTCTTCGACAGCTTGCTGCCCTGCGCGTCATCGATCAGTCCGTGATGGAAATAGGCCGGCGCCGGCAGATCGAGCAGATGCTGCAGCAGCCGGTGGATCGCGGTCGCGTGAAAGAGATCGCGGCCGCGCACGACATGGGTGACGCCCTGGCGCGCATCATCAATGACGACCGCCATGTGATAGCTGGTCGCGATATCCTTGCGGACGAGCACGACATCGCCCCAGGCTTCGGGACGCGCGGTCTCGCTGACGGCAGCACCTGACCCCGCTTCGGTGAAGCAGAGCGGCCCGGCAAGACCGGCGAGCGCTCGCCTCATGTCGATGCGCCAGGCCGCCGGATCGCCCTCAAGCAGGCGCCGGTCGCGTTCGGCCTTCGCCACGTGATGGCAGGTGCCGGGATAGAGCGGCTGGCCTTCGGGATCGCGCGGCGCATCATCGCCGACGCGGCGCGCGACATCCTGGCGCGAGCAGAAGCAGGGATAGAGCAGGCCGCTATGCATGAGGCGCGCCGCGGCCTGCCGGTAGTCGTCCAGATGCTCGCTCTGGCGCAGCACCGGCTCTTCCCAGGCGAGGCCGAGCCAGGCGAGATCGGCCAGCATCGACCGGGCGAGATCGGGCGTGCAGCGCATCCGGTCGATATCCTCGATGCGCAGCAGGAACCGGCCGCCCGCTTCGCGCGCCATCTTCTGGTTGAGCAACGCCGAATAGGCGTGGCCCAGATGCAGGCGGCCATTGGGACTCGGCGCAAAACGGAAGACGGATCGGCTCATGACTTTATCTGGCGCCCCCATGCTCTATAGAAACGCGATGCACAAGACCATCGAGAGCGAAGCCGACCTGGCCGAAGGGGTTGCGTGGCTCCTTGCCCGCGAACCCCGCTTCGGCCGCGTCATCGACACGACCGGCCTGCCGCCGCTCCGGCGCGCCGATGGCGGACTGCCGGGGCTCCTGCGCATCGTGACCGAGCAGATGATCTCGCTGCAGGCAGCGGATGCGATCTGGCGGCGGATCGAGAAGGAACTGGCGCCGCTCGACCCGCCGGCGATCCTGCGGCGGCGGCACGCGACGCTGATGAGGCTCGGCCTGTCGGGCGCCAAGAGCCGCACCTTCCATGCTTTGGCGCGGGCCGCGCACAAAGGTGAGTTCCAGGTCGATTCGCTTCATCTCCAGTCCGATGACGAGATCACCGCGCTGCTGGTGGCGCTGCCCGGCATCGGGCCGTGGACGGCGGATATCTATGTGCTGTCCTGCCTCGGCCGGGCCGATGCCTGGCCGACCGGCGACCTGGCCCTCCAGGCCTCGGCGGCCGATCTCTTCGGCCTCGGCAAGCGTCCCGATGCGCGCGCCATGCTGGGCCTCGCGCAAGAGTGGCGGCCGTGGCGCTCGGTTGCCGCAAGGTTGCTCTGGGCGCATTACCGCAGCCTCAAGGGCCTCCCCCAGGCCGTGTAACCCAATGCTGGAGCGGGCTTTTCGCGAAAAACCGGCATCCGCTTTTTCGCGCCGGCTCTAATATTCCCCTTCACAGCCCTGACATACAAGATGTAGAATATGGAGCCATGTTACAGGAGGAAGGTGCCGGAGTTCACCATCCAACCATATCTCCGGAGGCATGCCCTGCATTGGTCCTCAATGCGGATTACAGGCCTCTGAGCTATTATCCCTTGTCGCTGTGGAGCTGGCAGGACGCCATCAAAGCGGTCTTTCTCGACCGGGTGAACATCGTTTCCGAATATGAACGCGTCGTGCGCAGCCCCGCCTTCGAGATGCGCATCCCCTCGGTCGTCTCGCTCAAGACCTATGTCAAACCGGCGCGCAACCCGGCCTTCACACGGTTCAACCTGTTCCTGCGCGACCGTTTCATCTGCCAGTATTGCGGCGACCGGAGGGACCTCACCTTCGACCATGTCATCCCACGCTCGAAAGGCGGCCAGACGACGTGGGACAATGTGGTGACCGCCTGCTCGCCCTGCAATCTGCTCAAGGGCGGGCAATTGCCGCGCGAGGCCAAGATGTGGCCCGAGCACAAACCGATCCGGCCGACGATCAGCCAGCTCCATGCCAATGGGCGGATGTTTCCGCCCAATTTCTTGCATGACAGCTGGCAGGACTATCTCTACTGGGATACCGAGCTGGAGCCGTAGAGTCAGATCTTACGTGCCGCGCCCTTGAGCGCCACGGCCGCAAGCGCCGCGCAGATCAGCGCGTTCCAGCCGGCGAGCGAAATTCCCATGATCCTGATCGCCGCCTCGTCGCAGCGCACCACCGGATCGTTGGTCAGGGTCGGCAGGCCATCGCCGAGGCTGCCGCCGCCGCATGTATCGGGACCCGGCCAGAATTTCCATTCGGCGCCCGCGTGGTAGATGCCGAAGATGCTGTTGGCGATGAAAATCAGGCCGAGAAGCAAAAGGCCCCAGCGGGCGATGCCGGCATTGCTGCGGGCGATGCCGGCCAGGATCAGGCTCAACGGAATCGCCGCATAATAGGCCCAGCGCTGCATCAGGCAGAGCGGACAGGGCGCATAGCCCGCCCATTCGAACAGGAAGGCGCCGGTGATCGTCAGCAGGCTGACGATGAAGATGAGCATCAGGGCGGAACGCTGGGTCATGACCATGGTCTTCGTGTCTCGAATTCGAGGTTCGCATTCATTCGTTTGGTCGCATCGGCTTCGCGCCGATGCTCAGCAGGCGGCAAGCGCGCCGCCTCCGAGATATTTGGCGGCGAAGTAGAGGGCTATGAGTATGGCGGCGGCAAGGCCGGCAAGGAGACCGAGGCGTTTCTCGATAAAATGGCGGATCGGTTCGCCATAGCGGCGCATCGCCCAGGCGAGCGCCATGAAGCGGGCACCCCTGGCGATGATGCAGGAGAGCACGAAGAAGCCGAAGCTGACCTGGACGACGCCGGCCAGGATGGTGACCACCTTGATCGGCGGCAGGTGGGCCAGCCCCGACGTCACCAGCAGCAGCATGATCGTGTCCTCGCCGGTGCACTGGCGCAACCGTTCGAAATCATCGAGCTTGCCATAGAACTCGAGCACCGGCCGGGCGAGCGCGTCATAGGCGAAGAGGCCGAGGAAATAGCCGGCGATGCCGCCCAGCGTCGAAGCGATCGTCGCCACGATGGCATAGCGATAGGCGCGCTCGGGACGCGCCAGCGCCATCGGCAGATAGAGGACATCAGCCGGGATGAGAAAGACCGAGCTTTCGATGAAGGCGATGACGGCGAGCCAGACTTCCGCGGTCTTGCGGGCGGCGAGCGACAGGGTCCAGTCGTAAAGGGCGCGGAGCATGGGGAAAGCTGTCTAGCGGGCCGAAACGCCGGCGTCGAGGGTCAGCAGGCGACGCTACGAAAGTGTGATCATCTGCAACTCTTCGGGCCGATGCGTCTATCGCGGGTCGAAGGCGTGGTCCTCGAGGAGGTTGAGCGCCGCCTGCCGGTCAAAATCCGTGCGGCGCATGAAGACCGAAAGGTCGTTGACGCGGGCGACCTCGCGGGCGATCGCCGTGACGCGATGATAGTGCGGGCGCAGCGCATAATCGTGGAAGGCGACGAGGGCGGCGGGCCCGGCATGCAGCAGCACCTGGGCAAAGCAGGCGACGCGGAAGCGCCCGTCGATCAGATAGAGATCGCCCGCGGCGATCCGCGCATCGTCCCACATGGCCGAATGATAGCGCGGCCAGTGGCGGCGCGCAGCCTCGCCGGCGGGAAATCCCCAGTCGCCGATCTCGCCGATATCGAGCAGGATCAGTTCGGGCGTGAGGCGCGTCCGGCGCTCGCGGCAGGCCGCGGCGACCCGGTCGAGCCAGGCCTGCGATGAATCGAATGCGATCACCGATTCGGCGGCGAGCGCCGCCGCCTCGACGGTGCTGGCGCCCGATCCGAATTCGACATAGCGCCGGCTGCATCCGACGAAGCCCGTGAACATGCGCCACTCCTCGGGGGTCATGGTGACTTGCACGAACGGTCTTCCTCCGAAGTTCAAGGGCGCCAACGGAGCGCCGATGCGCTCAGTCATGCGCCGGGCGGACGCGGCGCAGCGACTTGATCTTCGACTTGCGCGCCTTCGACTCGAGCCGGCGCTGTTTCGAGGCCTTGGTCGGCCGGGTGGCGATGCGCTTCTTCGGCCGGATGGCGGCGCGGCGCAAGAGCGCCAGGAGCCGCTGCCGGGCTTCGGCGCGGTTGCGCTCCTGCGAGCGATGCGTGTCCGAGGCGATGACGAGGATGCCGTCGAGGGTGAGCTGGCGCCCGGCCAGCAGGCCGAGGCGCTGGACCATGTCGACGGGCAGGCCGGCGCGCGCCACATCGAAGCGCAGTTCCACCGCCGTCGCCACCTTGTTGACATTCTGCCCGCCGGGGCCGGAGGCGCGGATGAAGCGCTCGCTCAACGTGTCTTCCGGGATCGAAATGGCGGCGGTGATGCGGATCATGGCCCGACTTTAGCGTGATTCCGCCGGCAAGTAAGGCACCCCTCTCCCGAGCGCGGCGCGGGAGAGGGGCGGAAGCCCGATCAGGCGAGCACGGCCCTGCGGCGCAGCGCCAGATATTGCAGCTCGGCCAGGATGCCGACAGCGGCGGCCTGGA
>CAZICN010000326.1:1536-4682 GCA_964537655.1 uncultured Aestuariivirga sp. | reverse complement strand
GACGGTCTCCTTGCCGAGATAGTGGTCGATGCGATAGACGCGGCTTTCCGGGAACACCTCGCCGATCGCGTCATTGACGGCGCGCGCCGATTCGAGGTCCTTGCCCAAAGGCTTCTCGATCACCACGCGGCTCTTCGGCGTGACGAGATCGTTCTTGCCCAGCCTCTCGCAGATCGGGCCGAAGAGATCGGGCGAGGTCGCGAGATAGAAGACGCGGATGCGGTCCTCGCCGGATTCGAGCGCCTTGGCGAGGCCTTCCCATCCCTTGTCCTGCGTGGCGTCGAGCGTCACATAGGAGAGGCGCTTGAGGAAGGCCTCGATCTCGCCGGAAGCGCGCTCGTCCGCCGGTATATGCGCCTCGAGCGCCGTCTTGGCGAAGGCCCTGAACTCGGCATCGCTCATGGCGCGGCGCGAGACGCCGATGATGCGGGCGCCGTCGGGAATTTGCCCGGCCTGGTCGCGGTGATAGAGGGCCGGCAGCAGCTTGCGCTGGGCGAGATCGCCCGTCGCCCCGAATACGGCAAGGTCGAAAATCTCGACGGGAATGATGCGCGTGGTCATTTTTTGTGCAGTGCAATAAAGGAAGCTGACTGTATTAGTCCGTGCTGGCGCGCCGCACAACCACAAAGGCGGGACTTGACGGCAAAGAGTTAAGCCTGTTTGACCCTGCAGCATGTCCGATCTGCCCATCGAAGCCATTTTGCCGAGCCTCGCTAACGCATTAGCCGGGCACGCGAATGTCATCCTCGCGGCCGAACCGGGGGCCGGCAAGACGACGCGCGTGCCGCTGGCGCTCGCAGACGCACCCTGGCTCTCAGGGCGCAAGATCGTCATGCTGGAACCGCGGCGGCTGGCGGCGCGCGCCGCCGCCTCCCGCATGGCACAAAGCCTGGGCGAAACGGTCGGCGCCACCGTCGGCTATGCCGTCCGGCTCGACCGCAAGATCTCGCCGGCGACCCGGATCGAGGTCGTGACCGAAGGCATCCTGACGCGCCGGCTGCAGGCCGATCCTTTGCTCGGCGATGTCGGCCTCCTGATCTTCGATGAATTCCATGAGCGCAGCCTCGACGGCGATCTGGGTCTGGCTCTGGCACTCGACGCCCAGTCGGGCTTGCGCGAGGATCTCAGGATCCTGGTGATGTCGGCGACCCTCGATGAAGCGCGGCTGGCGCGGCATCTGGGCGACGCACCGGTGATCTCGGCACCCGGCCGCCATTTTCCGGTCGAGACCCGCTATGGCGAGCGGCCGGATCGCGCGGCGCTGGCGCGCGACATGGCGCGTGCCATCCGCGGCCATCTCGCCGACGCCCGAGGCGGCATTCTCGCTTTCCTGCCCGGTGAAGCCGAGATCCGGCGGACGGAAGAGACGCTCAGGGAGTCATCGCTCCCGGCCCAGGTGAAGGTCCTGCCGCTCTATGGCGCGATGGCGCTCGCCGATCAGGACGCCGTGCTCAAACCCTATGCCGATGGAACGCGCAAGGTGGTGCTGGCGACAACCATCGCGGAAACGAGCCTCACCATCGACGGCATCGACATGGTGATCGATTCAGGCCTCAAGCGGGCGCCGCGCTTCGATCCGGCGACCGGCATGACGGCGCTCGCCACGGTGCGCGTCTCGCAGGCCTCCGCCGATCAGCGGCGCGGCCGCGCCGGACGGCAAGGGCCCGGTATCTGCGTCAGGCTATGGCCCGAGCAGGAGATGCGCGCCCTCAAGGTCCATGACGAGCCGGAAATCCTGATCGCCGATCTCGCCCCCCTCGTCCTCGAGCTCGCCAACTGGGGCGTGAGCGATCCCGCATCCCTGCGCTTCCTCGATCACCCGCCGCAGGCGGCCATTGCGCAGGCGCGCGACCTCCTCACAGCCCTCGATGCCATCGACGCCAAGGGCGCCGTCACCACGATGGGCAGGCTGATGGCGAAGATGCCGTTGCATCCGCGTCTCGCCCACATGATCGCCCGCGGCAAGGAGCTCGAGGCCGGCGCCCTCGCCGCCGATCTCGCCGCACTTCTCTCGGAACGCGACCTCCTCGGCCGCGATGCCGGGGTTGATATCGGCGAGCGGCTCGCCGCCCTGCGCCGCGGCTCGATCAACAAGTCCCTGCGTGAGCGTATCAGGGCGGCGGCGCGCCAGATTCGCGGCCTCGCCGGCATTGGCGAGAAGGACGCGAGCGATTTGTCGCCTGGCGTGCTCATTGCGCTCGCCTGGCCCGATCGCATCGCGCAGGCGCGCGGCGGCCGTGGCCGCTTCCGTCTGTCGGGCGGCGGCGGTGCCATCCTGCCCGAGCATGATCCCCTGGCGCGCGAGGAATTCCTTGCCGTCGCGACGACCGACGGCACCTCGGGCGACCAGAAGATCTTCCTCGCCGCGGCATTGGCGCGTGGCGATCTTGAATCCGTCTTCGCCGATCACATCGCCACACGGGATATCGTGCGCTGGGACAGCCGGGCCGAGCTTGTCGTCGCCAACCGCCAGAAGACGCTCGAGGCCATCGTCCTGGAAGACCGCGCGCTTCCGACACCCGATCCGCAGGCCATCGCCGAGGCGATGACCAGGGGGGTCAGTGAAATGGGAATCGCGGCCTTGCCGTGGAGCGAAGCGACCCAGGCGCTCAGGGCGCGCATCGGATTCCTGCGCCGGATTTTCCCGGAGGACGGCTGGCCCGATCTCGCCGATGACGCGCTGCTGGCAAGCCTCGATGACTGGCTCACGCCCTATCTCGCCGGCATGACGCGGCGCCAGCATCTGACCCGCCTCGACATGCACGGCATCGTCTCGGACCTTGTTCCGCATGAGCTGAAGCGGCGGCTCGACAAGCTCGCGCCGCGTCACGTCGCCATCCCGTCCGGGGCCCACATCACCATCGACTATGACGGCGACGGTGACCCCGTCCTGCGCGCCAGGCTGCAGGAGATGTTCGGTCTGGCCGAGACGCCGCGCATCGCCGACGGCAAGGCGCTCCTGCGCATCGAACTCTTGTCGCCGGCGCGGCGCCCTCTGGCGGTGACCCAGGATCTCAGGAGCTTCTGGGCCAATGCCTATCCGCAGGTGCGCTCCGAAATGCGCGGACGTTATCCCAAGCATCCCTGGCCCGAGGACCCGATGAGCGCGCCGGCGGTCAAGCCGAACCGGGTGCGGTAGAGCTGCC
>CAZICN010000326.1:0-1436 GCA_964537655.1 uncultured Aestuariivirga sp. | reverse complement strand
CGCGCAACCGTATAAAAGGTTGCCCCGCGCAATCCCATCGACCGAACCGTCCGATCATCTCCCATGCAACCCATTGTCACCATATCCGATGTCTCGAAGACCTATGCCACGGGCTTCGAGGCGCTGAAGAACATCTCGCTCGATATAAGCAAGGGCGAGATCTTCGCGCTGCTCGGCCCTAATGGCGCCGGCAAGACGACGCTCATCAACATCATCTGCGGCATCGTGCGCGCCTCGGCGGGGCGCATCCTCGCCGACGGCCATGACATCGTCAGCGACTACCGCGAGGCGCGCTACAAGATCGGCCTGGTGCCGCAGGAACTGACGACCGACGCCTTCGGGACCGTCTGGGCGACGGTGACGCACAGCCGTGGCCTGTTCGGCCGCGGCCACAATCCGGCGCACATCGAGAAGGTGCTGAAGGACCTCTCGCTATGGGACAAGAAGGACAGCAAGATCATGACGCTGTCGGGCGGCATGAAGCGGCGGGTGATGATCGCCAAGGCGCTGAGCCATGAGCCGACCATCCTGTTCCTCGACGAGCCTTCCGCCGGCGTCGATGTCGAGCTGCGGCGCGACATGTGGGGCCTGGTGCGCGACCTGCGCGCCAGCGGCGTCACCATCATCCTCACGACGCATTATATCGAAGAGGCCGAGGACATGGCCGACCGCGTCGGCGTCATCAACAAGGGCGAGATCATCCTGGTCGAAGAGAAGAAGGCGCTGATGCGCAAGCTCGGCAAGAAGCAGATCACGCTCGAGCTCTCCAAGCCGCTCGACGGGATTCCCAAGGAACTTGCCCCTCACAAGCTCGAGCTTTCCGACGACGGCGGCGAGATCACCTACAGCTACGACACGCAGCGCGAGCGCACCGGCATCACCCAGCTGCTGCACGACCTTGCCGAAGCCGGCATCCGCTTCAAGGACCTCAATACGAAACAAAGCTCGCTCGAGGAAATCTTCGTCAGCCTGGTGAGGGACCGGACATGAATCTCTACGCCGTCCGCGCCATCTACAAATTCGAGATGGCGCGCACCTTCCGCACGCTGCTGCAGAGCGTCGTCTCGCCGGTGGTGTCGACCTCGCTCTATTTCGTCGTCTTCGGCGGGGCGATCGGCTCGCGCATCGCCGAGATCGACGGGGTGACCTATGGCGCCTTCATCGTGCCCGGTCTCATCATGTTCTCGCTGCTGACGCAGAGCATCTCCAACGCCTCCTTCGGCATCTATTTCCCGAAATTCATCGGCACGATCTACGAGATCCTGTCGGCGCCGGTCTCCTCGCTCGAGATCGTCACCGGCTATGTCGGTGCCGCGGCGACGAAGTCGATCATGCTCGGCCTGATCACGCTCGCCACCGCCGCTTTGTTCGTGCCGCTCCATATCGAGCATCCGGTCTGGATGCTCGCCTTCCTGGTCCTGACCTCGGTGAGCTTC
>CAZICN010000325.1:0-4696 GCA_964537655.1 uncultured Aestuariivirga sp. | reverse complement strand
GTCGCCATCATCTTGATCTTCTGGCCCTTGCGGATCTCGCCATCGACGATGCGCAGGAGCACGACGACGCCCAGATAGGGATCATACCAGCTGTCGATGAGGAGCGCCTTGAGCGGCGCCTCACGGTTGCCCTTGGGTGCCGGCAGGCGGTTGACGATGGCTTCGAGCACATCCGGCACGCCGAGCCCGGTCTTGGCCGAGATTTCGACGGCGTCCGAGGCATCGATGCCGATCACGTCTTCGATCTGCTGACGGATGCGGGCGGGTTCCGCTGCGGGAAGATCGACCTTGTTGAGGACGGGAATGATCTCGTGGTTGTTGTTGATCGCCTGATAGACATTGGCGAGCGTCTGGGCCTCGACGCCCTGGCTCGCATCGACGACGAGGAGCGAGCCCTCGCAGGCGGCGAGCGAACGCGAGACCTCATAGGCGAAGTCGACATGGCCCGGCGTGTCGATGAGGTTCAGCACGTATTTCTCGCCCGACTTCGCCGTGTAATCGAGGCGCACCGTGTTGGCCTTGATGGTGATGCCGCGCTCGCGCTCGAGATCCATGGAATCGAGGATCTGGTCGACCATTTCGCGGTCGGAGACCGCACCACAGAGCTGGATCAGCCGGTCGGCCAGGGTGGATTTGCCATGGTCGATATGGGCGATGATGGAGAAATTGCGTATGTGGCTGAGGTCGGTCATTTAATCACGATGCTATTGGAGGGCGCTTGATGACAGGGGCACCGCCCCCCGTCAAGCGCTGGAAACACCCGCAAAAATAGGGGCTGGATTGTAGATTAGAATTATTCTAATAAGCGCTCATGAAAGCATTTGCCGATCTGACCGAACAGGAAATCCTCGCTCTGGCGATATCGAGCGAAGAGGACGATTCCCGCACCTATCTGACCTTCGCCCATCAGCTCATGGACAAGTTCCCGGCCTCGGCGAAGGTGTTCGTCGAAATGGCCGGGGAAGAACAGGCGCACAGGCGCAGCCTGACCGACGCCTATCAGCGAAAATTCGGCGACTTCATTCCGCTCATCCGGCGCAACGACATCAGGGGTTTCGTACGCCACACCCCGGTATGGCTGTCGAAGCAGATGACGCTCGAGGCCATGCGCCAGCGCGCCGAGGTGCTCGAGCTCGAGAACATGCGCTTCTATTCGAAGGCGGCCGAGCAGGCGAGCGACCCCGCGATCCAGAAGCTGCTGCGCGATCTGGCCGAGGCCGAGAAGGACCACACCTCGCTCGCCGACCGCCTCGGCCTCAAGCATCTGACGCCGGATGCGAAGCTCGAGGAAGCCGAAGCGAAGCAGAAACTGTTCCTGCTCCAGGTGATCCAGCCGGGCCTCGTCGGCCTGATGGACGGATCGGTCTCGACGCTCGCACCGCTCTTCGCCGCGGCTTTCGCCACCCATGACACCTGGCAGACCTTCCTCGTCGGCCTCGCCGCTTCGCTCGGCGCCGGCATCTCGATGGGCCTGGCCGAAGCGCTGTCCGATGACGGCAAGCTCACCGGCCGCGGCCGGCCCCTGATCCGCGGCCTGGCTTCGGGTTTCATGACCACGCTCGGCGGGCTTGGCCACGCGCTGCCCTATCTCATTCCCGATTTCTGGACCGCGACCTTCATCGCCACGATCGTCGTGTTCCTCGAATTGTGGGCGATCTCGTGGATCCGCTGGAAATACATGGACACGCCCTTCCTGCGCGCCGCCTTCCAGGTGGCGGTCGGTGGCGCCCTGGTGTTCCTGACCGGCATCTTCATAGGCAGTGCGTAGCGCATCGGCCCGAAAAGTGTGAAGCGGTTTTCGGAAAAGCCGATGCCGAGAAAGAAAATGAAACGAGTGCTCTTCATCTGCAGCCAGAACCGCCTGCGCAGCCCGACAGCCGAGCAGGTCTTCTCGCAGCGAACCGATATCGAAGTAGAATCGGCCGGCACGAACAATGACGCCGATAATCCGCTGACCGCCGAACTGGTCGAATGGGCGGACATCATCTTCGTGATGGAGAAGACGCATCGCAGCAAGCTGCAGCGGTGTTTCAAGCCTCAGCTCAAGAACACGCGCGTCATCTGTCTCGATATTCCCGACGAATTCGGGTTCATGGACCCGATGCTGGTCCGCCTTCTGGAGACGAAGGTGTCGCGCTATCTGCCGTAGCCGCGGGTGCGGACGATAAGCTCCTCAGCACGCCGCCGGTCGCCTTGTGCACCTGCGCCACGACCTTCTGCGACAGGGCGTCGATCTCTTCCTCGGTCAGCGTCTTCTCGCGCGGCTGGATGGTGACCTCGATGGCGAGCGATGTCTTGCCCTGTTCGAGCGACCCGCCGGCAAAACGGTCGAAGACCGCCACATCCGAAATGAGCTGCTTGTCCGCGCTCCTGGCCGCCTTGACGATCTTGTCGGCCTCGATGCCGTCATCGACCACGAAGGCGAAATCGCGCTTCAGCGCCATGAGGTCGGACGCCTTGAGCGCGGCGCGCGTGGCGCCCTTGTCCTTGGCGCCCGGGATGGCGGTGAGGATCACCTCGAACGCGACCAGCGGGCCCTTCACGTCCATTTCACTGAGGATGCGCGGGTGGATCTCGCCGAAGGCCGCGAGCTTGTTCTGCGGTCCCATCTGGATCGTGCCGGAACGGCCGGGATGATACCAGGGCGGTGCTTCCGCCACGATCTGGACGGTTGCGACCGGAGCACCCGCGGCATCGAGCACCGCCAGCGCATCGGCCTTGGCGGTGAAGACATCGACGGCGCGCTGCCCGTTCAACCAGTTGCGCGGCACTTGATCGCCGCGGCGGATGCCGCAGGCCCTGAGCGTCTCGTCTTCCGGCTTGTCGCCGGCATAGGCCTGACCCACTTCGAACAGCGCCACGTCCTGGAAGCCGCGCGCCATATTGCGCCCCGTGGCGGCGATCAGATTGGGCAGCAGCGAGGGCCGCATGTCGGAGAGTTCCGACGAGATCGGATTGGCGAGCACCAGCTCGCGGTTGCGCTGGCCGTTGCCGAACAGCCGCGCATGCGCCTCGGGCAGGAAGGACCAGGTCACCGCCTCATTGAGGCCGCGGGCGGCCAGCGCACGGCGCGCCTGGATCATGCGCCGTTGCAGCGGGCTCAGCACCGGCTTGGCGATCGCCGAAAGCCTCGGCATCTCGGCCAGCGGGATGTTGTCGAGCCCGTGGATGCGGCAGACTTCCTCGACCAGATCGGCCTCACCATGCACATCCGGGCGCCAGGGCGGCACCGCGCACAGAAGCCCGTCCGGGGTTGCGCTGACGCCGAAGCCGAGCTTGCTTAGAATCTCTTTCTGATGGGTCTCGGAAATCTCGACGCCGCCGAGGCTCGCGACCCGGCCGCGCCGCAACAGGTAGCTGCGCGACGTATCGGGCGCATGCCCGGCGATGACGAGCTCGGAAGCCTCGCCGCCGCACAGCTCGAGGATCATCGCCGTGCCGAGCTCGGCGCCGACCTGGGTGAAGGCGGGATCGATGCCGCGCTCGAAGCGGTAGCGCGCATCGGACTGGATGCCGAGCTTGCGGCCCGTGGCCGCCGTGCGCAGCGCGTCGAAATAGGCCGATTCGAGGAAGACATTGACGGTCTTGTCCGAACAGCCTGATTCCTCGCCGCCCATGATGCCGCCCAGCGCCTCCGGCCGGCGCTCGTCGGCGATGACCGTCATCGAGGCCTCGAGCCAGTAGGTCTTGCCGTCGAGCGCCCGCAGATATTCGCCGCGCCGGGCGAGCCGCGCATGGATCG
The DNA here is from genome assembly GCA_964537655.1 of uncultured Aestuariivirga sp. Taxonomy (GTDB): domain Bacteria; phylum Pseudomonadota; class Alphaproteobacteria; order Rhizobiales; family Aestuariivirgaceae; genus Taklimakanibacter. Next base: position 954 of record CAZICN010000325.1, on the reverse strand, counting down.
AACCCTTGATCTTGTCGGCATCGAACACATGCAATGGCCGGCCATAGGAGAAAGTGATGTAGTTGGTGATGTCGACCAGGGCCGAGATCGGCCGAAGACCGATGGCCTTGAGCCGCGCCTGCAGCCATTTGGGCGACGGGCCGTTCTTGACGCCCTTGATGTAGCGCCCGACGAACAAGGGGCACGGCGTCTCGTCGCCGCCTTCGAAGATCAGCGACACGCCGATGGGCGAGCGGTAGCTGCCTTTGATGGCGGGCAGCTTGATCGGCTTGAGCGTGCCGAGGCCCTTCGCCGCGAGGTCGCGCGCAATGCCGTGGATGCCGAGCGCATCCGGACGGTTCGGCGTGACCTTGATATAGATCATCGGATCATCGAGGCCGAGCGCCTTGGCCGCCGGCGTGCCGATCGGCACGGTCTGGTCGAGCTCGATGATGCCGTCATGCTCGTTGGAGATCATGAGCTCGCGCTCGGAGACGAGCATGCCGTTCGATTCGACGCCGCGGATGACGCCCTTTTCGAGGGTGATCTCGGTGCCCGGAATATAGGCGCCCGGGGCTGCGAAGATGCCCTTCATGCCGGTCCGCGCGTTGGGCGCGCCGCACACGACCTGGACGATGGTGCCCGTTCCGGTGTCGACCTTGCAGACGCGCAGCCGGTCGGCGTTGGGATGCTGGATCGCTTCGACGACATAGCCGACTACGAAGCCCTTCAGGGCTTCGGCCGGATTGGTGATCCCCTCGACCTCGAGGCCGAGCATGGTCAGCGTATCGCGCACTTCGGCGAGCGTCGCTTTGGTGTCGAGATGTTCCTTGAGCCAGGAGAGCGTGAACTTCATCGCACGGCCTCCAGGGCGGAGAAGCCGTAGTGGCGCAGCCAGCGCAGGTCGGCGTCGAAGAATGAGCGCAAATCGGGGATGCCGTACTTCAGCATGGCGATGCGGTCGATGCCCATGCC
>CAZICN010000324.1:2640-4702 GCA_964537655.1 uncultured Aestuariivirga sp. | reverse complement strand
AGAGCGCCGAGGCGATTCGAATAGGACGCCCGGCGCTCTAGCATCCCGCCGCCCGACCGGAGAAAGCCATGGATCGTAATGCCGAAATTCGTGCCGCGCAGGAACGCGTCATTGCCGTCTTCCGCAAGAGACCGACGGAAGCCTTCAGCACGGTCAGCGCCACCGCGCGCATCGAGGAAGGCCTGACCTGCACCTTCCGCCAGGGCGGCCAGGAAGCGGTCATGGACATGAGCAAGGTCATCGGCGGGGACGGCAGAGGTCCTACACCCGGCTTCTTCATCCGCGCCGGTCTCGCCGGCTGCATCGCGATCGGCATCAAGCTCACCGCGACCCGTGAGGCGATCGCCGTCGATGTGATCGATGTCGATGTCGAGATGGATTTCGACGACGGGGCCATGTTCGGCGTCGGCAGCAACACGGCGGCCCCGCTTGCGACCCGGTTCATCATCACGCTGGCTACCTCGGCCCCCTGGGCTGAGGTGACCGCGATGGTCGACCGTGCTCTCGCCGCCGACCCGTATTACCTCGCCTTGCGGGACGCGCAGAGCGTCAGCGCGAACGTCGTTCCGCGAAAGGACTAGTCTCGTGGACGCAAAGCTCCAGAACCGCGTGCAGCGCTATGGCTGGGACGCCGCAGCGGCCTGTTATGAGAATGGCTGGCAGGGACCGCTCCTGCCGGCCCAGCGCACTCTTCTCGACATGGCCGCCCTGGCGCCTGGCGAACGCGTGCTGGAGGTCGCGTGCGGAAGCGGGCTTGTAACCTGGATGATCGCCGACGCCGTCGGCCGCCACGGCGAGGTCGTCGCGACCGACCTGTCGCAGAACATGGTCGACCTGACCACACGCCGATGCGCCGCGGCAGGCTTCGGCTGGGTGTCGACGGCCCGCATGCATGCCGAGGAGTTGACCGTCGCGGCGGAGCATTTCGACGCGGCGCTGTGCGCGCTTGGCCTCATGTATGCTCCAGACCCGCGTGCGGCGGTCGCCTCGATGCGGCGCACCGTGCGGCCGGGCGGGCGCGTCGCCGCCACAGTCTGGGGCCAGCGCCGGAATTGCGGCTGGGCCGAGATCTTCCCGATTGTCGACGCACGCGTTGCCTCGGAAGTCTGTCCGATGTTCTTTGCCCCGGGCACCGGCGGCACCCTCGCTGGTGATTTCGCGGCGGCGGAGCTGGGCGATATCCATGAGCACCGCCAGCACGAGAAGCTGGAATTCGCCGACGAGAGGGCGCTGCTGACGGCAATGCTGCTTGGTGGACCGGTGGCGCTGGCGGTCAAGCGGTTCACGCCCGCTGTCATGAAGGAAGTCGAGAACGAATTTCTGGCTTCAGTCAGTGACCACCGCACTGCCGATGGCCGTTACCTGATCCCAGGCGAGTTCGTCACGGTTGCAGGAACGCGCCCGGCACGATGACGATTTGAAGGTTGTTTTCAGCGCGGTTCTCGATTCGGCATTTCGCCTTGTCCGCAATGTCGATGAAGTCATTGGCCCGCAGCAGCCGGGCCTCTCCCGCAACCGTCACAACACCGGACCCTGCCGCGACGATCCAGCATTCGGAGGGCGAGTGATGGCGCTCGAAGGTCTCGCCCGGCTTGATCGTCAGGCTGCGGATCGCGGATGGCGCCTCATCGGCCGTCTTGTTGGAGGCTAGCCGATGAACCGCCTGCCATGAGCCGATATCAAGCCAGTCATGCACGACGGGGATCACGGCGGCGCGCTGCGTCTTTTCCATGACGACGTGGTCGATCGACCGCGCATTCGCGCGATTGTAGGATCGTTCATCGAGGCGAACGGCATCGGCTTCGCCATGCGCGCCTGCCACGGCGTCCACGACCGCAGCGGCGGTCGCGCCATCCCATCGCTCATACTCCTGACGCAGGCTCAGCGCCTGGAACAGGAAGTTGCCGGAGTTCCACAGATACCCCTCCGCGACGCAGCGCAGCGCCGTTGCCGCATCCGGTTTCTCGATGAAACGCCGCACCACCCGGGCCGGCGGCGCCAGCATCTCGCCGGGTTCGATATAGCCATAGGTGGTCGCCGGATGATCCGGCACGAGACCGAA
>CAZICN010000324.1:0-2540 GCA_964537655.1 uncultured Aestuariivirga sp. | reverse complement strand
CGTCGCACGGTCTCCTGAAAGGTGGATCGAGCACCGAACAGGGGCAGGAATTGCTTGGGAAGGTCCGCGCGCGAGACGGGCCAGAGCCGCGTTCCCGATCCACCGCAAATGATCAAAGGCGTGATCAGGTCAAACATGGATCCTCAACGTCTTATTCTCGGCCCCACGAACCAACTGTTCGTCCAATAGGTCACCAGAGACGAGCTTGGAAAGAGTTTCTCGACTTCAGCCGGGCTTAACAATTCTCCTGCGAACATGCGCGTACGGACGGCCGAGCCTCGTTTGTCAGCCCAATCTACCGGATACCACTCGGCCGCGGGCAGGAGGTGAATAGCCGTCGGACCTGGCTTCGGCTTGAGATGTGCTGGCAGTGTCCGCGCCAGCAATCCCACTACATCAGCGGGCCGGGGGGCGCCGGCCCGATAGCGGTTGAGTGCATCGAATAGAAGAACCGGCCCGGTCATCACTTCCGGCCCTGACGGCGTTTGCGCGGCCACCATGGCGCTCGCAATCACATAGAGCCAGAACTCTTCCTTCGGCGAGGACGCCATTACTGCATTCGGAATAGAATGAGTGAAGTCCGGATTGGTCCCCATCCGGCCGAGCACAACACCATCACCGGCAAGAATCCGGTCGAGCGGCCTGATACATTGCGTGTCCAGATCGGCATAGAGGCCGCCGAACGTATAAAGATAGAAATAGCGCACGATATCGGCGCGATAGATCTCCGCCGGGTACGCGTCGTAGACGGGTAGGAACCACTTGAAATTCCGGGCGATGAAGACGCGGTTGTCCGCATCGTCCCACAGATCGAAATGGTAGAGAGGGTTTTTTTCGAGAAAGGTATTGCGCCAGTAGGCGTAGTTCTCCGGCAGGTCCGTCTTCGATTTCCAGGTCTGGAATATCCGTTTGGGAATGGGGTTGTTGTCTGCGTCACCCGCCACTTTCTCAGCCCCGCATCCGTTCGCCAGCAGGATCGAACAGGGGTTCGCGCTGCGGCCTCGCCTTGTAGCGCCTGCCGATGATCTCGATCTCGAATCCCTCGTCGCTGTCGGCGATCTCCTTCGGCACATAGCCGAGGGCCACTGATTTGCCGGCAAAATGGGCATAGCCGCCAGACGTGATCCAGCCAATGACCTTGCCCTTGTGCCAGACCGGCTCGTCGCCGATGACATCGACATCCTTGGTATCGACGGTGAAAGTGAGAAGCCTGAGCTTGCCACCCGTCTCCTTCTCCTTCACGGCGCCGTCACGGCCGATGAAATCGTTCTTCTTGAACGACACGAAGCGGCCGAGCCCGGCTTCCAGCGGTCCGTAGATCGGCCGGTATTCGCGCGCCCAGGTGCCCCAGGATTTTTCGAGCCTGAGCGACATCAGCGCCCGTCCGCCGAAATGGACGAGGCCCAAATCGCGCCCAGCCTCCACGATCATGTCATGGGCCGCGGTGAGATAGTCGGCGCGCACCCATATCTCGTAGCCGAGATCGCCGGTGAAGGAGACCCGCCCGACCTTGGCCGGGACCAGCCCCAGGTCCATTTCGCGAAAGGCCATGAAGGGCATCGCGGCGTTGGAGACGTCCTCATCCGTGAGCCTGGCCAACAGGTCGCGTGATTTCGGCCCGGCGATCGACAGGCCGGCAAGCTCGAAGGCGAGCGGACGCACCGCGACGCCGCCATCCTTCGGCAGATGCGTTTCGAACCAGCGCATATGGTAGTTCTCGGCAGGCCCCGAACCGAAGATGTAAAAGCGCTCGTCATCGGCCTTGGCGACTGTGAAATCGCCGATGAGCTTGCCGGCTTCGTTGAGCATCGGCGTCAGCGCCAGATGTTCCTTGGCCGGCATGCGGTTGGCGAGGAGACGCGACAGCCAGGTCTCGGCCCCGGGGCCGGTGACCTCATATTTGGCATAGCCGGTGATCTCGATGACGCCGACGCCGTTGCGCACTGCGCGGCATTCATCGCCGACGATCGGGAAGGCGTTGGAGCGGCGGAAAGTGATCTTTTCTTGCGGCTTCTTGCCCTTGGGCGCGAACCACAAGGCCTGTTCGAGGCCGTAGCTTACGCCGAAAAAGGCGCCTATCGCCTTGAACCGGTCATAGAGGGCGCTGGTGCGCAAAGGCCGCGCCGCCGGCAGTTCCTCGTTCGGGAAGGTGATGCGGAAGCGCCGCCCGTAGTTCTCGATGACCTTCTTCGATGTATAGGACATGTTGGCCCACGCGCCGTAGCGCGCCACATCCATCGCCCAGATGTCGAAGCCCGGATCGCCATCGACGATCCAGTTCGACAGAGCGAGGCCGACGCCGCCGCCCTGGCTGAAGCCCGCCATCACGCCGCAGGCCACCCAGTAATTGTGCAGACCGCGGATCGGCCCGACCAGCGGATTGCCGTCGGGCGCGAAGGTGAAGGGTCCATGGATGACATTCTTGATGCCGGCCTTCGCCAGTGCCGGATGATGCTGGAAGGCGCGTTCCAGATTATCCGAGATGTGGTCGAGATCGGGTGGCAGGAGTTCGGTCGAGAAATCCCACGGTGCCACCTTTG
>CAZICN010000323.1:0-4709 GCA_964537655.1 uncultured Aestuariivirga sp. | reverse complement strand
GGGTCATGTCGATATCGGCGCTCGACGGGGTGGTGTCGCCGGAAGGGTGGTTGTGGACGAGGATGATGGCGCTGGCGGAGAGCTCGAGCGCGCGCTTGATGACTTCGCGCGGATAGACCGGCGTGTGGTCGACGGTGCCGACGCCCAGGACCTCATCGGCAATGAGGCCGTTCTTCTTGTCGAGGAACAGGATGCGGAACTGCTCGCGCTCGGCGAAAGCCATGGCGGCATGGCAATAGTCGAGCACCGCCGACCAGGAGGCGAGCACGGCGCGCTGGCGGATATCGGCCTTGGCGAGGCGCAGGCCCGCGGCCTGGACGATCTTGATTTCGGTCACGACCGCCTCGCCGATGCCCGGCATTTCCTTCAGCCGCTCGGGACTGGCGCTCATCACCTCGGCGAAGCTGCCGAATCTGGCGATAAGCGCCTTGGCGAGCGGCTTCACGTCGAGGCGGGGGATGGCGCGGAACAGGATGAGTTCGAGCAGTTCATAGTCGGGAAGCGCCTCGGCGCCGCCGAGGCGGAAACGCTGACGCAGGCGTTCGCGGTGGCCCAGATGGTGGGGTTTTCCGATCGTCCCGGTCTTGGCGGCAACGGCCTCCTTGGGGCGGTCGCCGGTTTCGCGCGGCCGCAAGCCCCGGGGCAGTTCGACGATTTCCGCACCGGTGCGGCTACGCCCGATACTGACCGGACCTTCTTCAAGTGAAGCGGCTGCGTCGCAGGTTCTCTTGCCCATGTCTGGAACATACCATGAACATGAGCGTCCGGCAAGGACGACGGACGTCAGCCTTGCGCGGTCGGCGGGTAGTCGAGCCCTCCGGGCGATGTCGTGAAGATCTCGCAGCCGGTTTCGGTGACGCCGATCGTGTGCTCGAACTGGGCCGACAGCGAACGGTCGCGGGTGACCGCGGTCCAGCCGTCGCTCAGGATCTTCACATGCGGACGGCCGAGATTGATCATCGGCTCGATGGTGAAGAACATGCCGGGCTTGAGCGCGACACCTTCGCCGGCGCGGCCGTAATGCAGGATATTGGGATGGTCGTGGAATTCGCGTCCCAGCCCGTGGCCGCAGAAGTCGCGTACCACCGAGCAGCGCTCGGCCTCGGCATAGGACTGGATGGCATGGCCGATATCGCCGGTCTTGTTGCCGGGCTTGACCGCGGCGATGCCGCGCATCAGGCTTTCGAAGGTCACCTCCATCAGCCGCTCGGCCTTGCGGTTGACCTCGCCGACGCGATACATGCGGCTCGCATCGCCATGCCAGCCCTCGACGATCAGCGTCACGTCGATATTGACGATGTCGCCCTCGCGCAGCGGCTTCTCGTTGGGAATGCCGTGGCAGACGACATGGTTGATGGAGGTGCAGATCGATTTGGGGAAGCCGCGGTAGTTGAGCGAGGCGGGAACCGCCTTGTGGTCGCGGGCGAATTCGGCGACGACGCGGTCGAGTTCTTCGGTGGCGACACCCGGTCTGACGAGCGGCACCAATAGATCGAGGGCCTCGGCGGTGAGCCTGCCGGCCTTGCGCATGGCGGCGAAGCCCTCCGGGCCATGCAGCTTGATCTGGCCGGTGCGGCCCTCGGTGCCTTCTTGCGCTTTCACATAGGTCATGACGGCCATACATAATAAGGATCGCGGGCATCGGCAAGATCGGGACTGACGCTGCGGCCGGGGCGCTTTGACAGTGACGCCCGGCGATGGCACAGCTTGACGTCACCATGGCAGATCAAGCTCCCACCGCCGCCGTCCTCCTGATCGGAGACGAAATCCTCTCCGGCCGCACCAAGGACAGGAATCTCGGCTTCATCGCCGATTATCTGACGGTCCTTGGAATCGATCTCAAGGAAGCCCGCGTCGTCGCCGATATCGAGGACGAGATCGTCCAGGCGGTGAACGCGCTGCGCCGGCGCTACACCTATGTTTTCACCACTGGCGGCATCGGCCCCACCCATGACGACATCACCGCCGATGCGGTGGCCAAGGCCTTCGGCGTCGAGATCGACCATCATCCGGAAGCGGTCGAGATCCTGCTCGCCTATTTCAGGCAGATCGGGCGCGAGCCGAACGAGGCGCGCATGCGCATGGCGCGGACGCCCAAGGGGGCGAGCCTCATCACCAACCCGGTGTCGAAGGCGCCAGGTTTCCAGATCGGCAATGTCTTTGTCATGGCCGGCATCCCCAAGGTCATGAACGCGATGATGGAGGAGGTGGCGCCACGGCTCCAGCGCGGCGCGCCGGTCCTGTCGCATACGATCACCATCCAGGGCGGCGAGGGCGATGTGGCGACGCCGCTCAAGAACATCCAGGAGCAATTTCCGCAGGTCATTATCGGCTCCTATCCCTTCGAGAGCCCGCAGGGCTTCGCCACGAACCTAGTGTTGCGCTCGCGCGACCAGTCGGCGCTCGCCTCGGCCGGCAACGAGGTGCGCCAGATGGCGGTCGAGCTTACCCGGAACGGGAAGGTGCGAGGCTGGTCCTGACGCGATCCGCGGCTGCGGCCGATGAGCCGGTGGGCGTCAGGCTCTCCTCGAGGATTTCGGCGGTGCGCGCCCAGGTGAAGCGTAAGGCTTCCTCATGTACCTTGTTCCGGTCGAGCGTCGCCGCGCGCAGGATGGCGAGCTTCAGATGTTTGTCGAGCGCGCCGCTGACGCCATCGCTGACCACATCGATCGGGCTCGGCACATCGAAGGCCGCGATCGGCGTGCCGCAGGCCATGGCTTCGAGCATCACCAGGCCAAATGTGTCGGTGAGGCTCGGAAAGACGAAGACATCGGCGGACGCCATCATGCGGGCGAGCTCCTCGCCGAAGCGGTAGCCGAGGAAGACGGCATCGGGATAGCGCCGTTCGAGTTCGGCCCGGTGCGGCCCGTCGCCGATCACGGCCTTGGTGCCGGGCAGATCAAGGCTCAGGAAGGCCGCGATGTTCTTCTCGGGCGCCACCCTGCCGGCATAAAGCGCGATCGGCCGCTTGAGGTCGAGCGCGTCGCGCGCATAGGGCCTGAACAGCGCGTGGTCGACGCCGCGCGTCCAGACCTTGAGACGGGTGAAGCCGCGCGCTTCCAGATCCACGGCGATGCTGCGGGTCGGCACCAGGACGGCCTGGCTCGTCGCATGGAAACTGTGCAGCATCGACCAGGATGCGGCGGCGAGACCGGGCAGGGGAAAACGCAGGCCCAGATAATCGGCGAAGCGGGTATGGAAGCCCGAGGTGAAAGGCAGTTTCTGGCGCCGGCAATGCGCGCGCGCCGCCCAGCCGAGCGGTCCCTCGGTCGCCACATAGATCGCGTCCGGGGCGATCGCCGTGATCTCGCGGCCCAATGACGTCGCGCTCACGAGGGCCAGCGGAATTTCCGGGTAGAGCGGCATCGGCAGTGTCCGGCGTCCTTCGGGAGACAGGATGCGGACCTCGTGGCCCCGCTTCCCGAGTTCGTCGGAGACGGCGGCGAGGGTGCGGACGACCCCGTTAACTTGCGGAAACCAGGCGTCCGTTACGATGACTATCCGCATTGGCGCCCATTTGGGGTTGCGCGTGATGCTGGCCGAAAGCCGCCTCACGCCTTTCGACATCCTGCAGGAGAGCGTCGCGAAGCTTCGCCCATTCGATGATCTCGAAGCGACCGTCATGATGCTCGATGAGGGCGGTGCAGCTTTCGACCCAGTCGCCGTCATTCATGTAATGGATGTCTTCGATCATGCGGTTGTCGGGCGTGTGGATATGGCCGCAGATGACCCCTTGGGCGCCGCGCTGGCGGGCCTCGCGCACCACCGCGTCCTCGAAATGCGAGATGAACTCGACCGCCTTCTTGACCTTGAACTTGAGATAGGCGGAGAGCGACCAGTAGGGCAGGCGGAACAGGCGGCGGCCGCGATTGACGATGCCGTTGATCGTCATCGATATCTCATAGGCCCGGTCGCCGAGCCGGGCGAGCCAGGGCGCGAACCGGACGATGCCGTCATATTTGTCGCCATGCAGCACCAGATAGCGTTTGCCGTTGGCGGCATGGTGGATGGCGTCCTCGAGCACGGCGACGCGGCCCATGCGCAGGTTCCTGAAGTCGCGGAACTTGTCGTCGTGGTTACCGGGGATATAGACGACCTTGGTTCCCTTGCGCGCCTTGCGCAGGATCTTCTGGATCAGGTCGTTGTGCAGCTGGTCCCAGAACCAGGCTTTCTCGAGCGCCCAGTTGTCGACGAGATCGCCGACGATATAGAGCCAGTCGGACTCGGTGACCCGCAGGAAATCGAGGAGATAGTGGACCTGGGCCCGCCTCGTTCCCATGTGGATGTCGGAGATGAAGATGGCGCGATAGCGGGTCGAGGGCTTTGTCAGTGCGTTCATGGCCAGGCTGCCTGATTATGGGGACCTTAGGCCTGACTCCCGTGAAGGTATCATGACAGCGCATGAAGTGCCTGGGGTTGCGCGCGCCCCGATTGCATGCGGCTGGGCGACGCGGCATAAGACGGTCATATGTCAGGGGGTGGGGCCCCGCGCCGGCGGCCCGCCTGGGAGGATTATATGGACGAGAAATGGCAGAAGAGTTTCCCGGTGTCGTGGGACCAGTTCCACCGCGACGCCCGGGCGCTGGCGTGGCGCCTGCACGGGGAAGGGCCGTTCTCGGCCGTGGTGGCGATCACCCGGGGCGGCCTGGTGCCGGCGGCCGTGGTCGCCCGCGAACTCGGAATCAGGGTCATCGAGACGGTCTGCGTCG
>CAZICN010000322.1:0-4715 GCA_964537655.1 uncultured Aestuariivirga sp. | reverse complement strand
AAAGCAAAGGTGACAGGTGAAAACCCCTATGTTAGGAGGCCCCGCCGAGCCCCAAGCCCCTCAATTTCCGGACATTCCCGTGCACGCGACCAGCCCAGCGCCGCTTCATTCCAAGCCTGCCCATGGCCTCAAGGGCCACATCCGCGTTCCGGGAGACAAATCGATCTCGCACCGCTCGCTGATGATCGGCGCGCTCGCGGTGGGCGAGACCCTGGCCTCGGGCCTTCTCGAAGGCGAGGATGTGGTCAATACCGCCAAAGCCATGCGGGCCCTGGGGGCGGAGGTCGAGCGCTCGGCCGACGGCATCTGGCGCATCCAGGGTGTCGGGGTCTCGGGCCTCCAGAGTCCCGAAGGCGATCTCGATTTCGGCAATTCCGGCACCGGGGTGCGCCTGGCGCTCGGCCTCATGGCCTCGAGCCCGCTTGTCGCGCGCTGCATCGGCGACGCCTCGCTGTCGCGCCGGCCGATGAACCGCGTCACCGTGCCGCTCAGCCAGTTCGGCGCCCGCTTCGAGACGGCGGAAGGCGGCCGCCTGCCGCTCACGCTCCATGGCGCCCGGGACGCGGTGCCCGTCACCTACACGCTTCCCGTCGCCTCGGCCCAGGTCAAATCCGCCGTGCTCCTCGCCGGCCTCAACACGCCCGGCCGCACCACCGTCATCGAGCCAGTGGCCAGCCGCGACCATACCGAGCGCATGCTGACGGCCTTCGGCGCCGACATCCGCAGCGAGAGGCGCGACGACGGCCGCCACATCATGATCACCGGCCAGCGCGAACTGAAAGCCCAGACCATCGACGTGCCGGGCGATCCAAGCTCGGCCGCCTTCCCGATCGTCGCCGCCCTCATCACCGAGGGCTCCGACATCTCGATCGGGAATGTGATGCTGAACGAGACGCGCACCGGCCTCCTCACCACGCTCATCGAAATGGGCGGCGACATCCAGATCGAGAACCGCCGGCTCGCCGGCGGCGAGGAGGTGGGCGATCTCAGGGTGCGCTCGTCGCGCCTCAACGGCATCGAGGTGCCGGCGGCGCGCGCGCCGTCGATGATCGATGAATATCCGGCGCTCGCGGTCGCGGCGTCCTTCGCCAGCGGCACGACCCATATGGCTGGGCTCGATGAATTGCGGGTGAAGGAAAGCGACCGCCTCGCCGCGGTGGAAGCGGGATTGCAGGCCAATGGCGTCACCACCCGCTCCGGTCCCGACTGGCTCGAGGTCGAGGGCGGCCGCCCCCAGGGTGGCGGGCGGGTCGAGACCCATCTCGATCACCGCATCGCCATGGCCTTCCTGGTCATGGGACTGGCGGCGCGGCAGGAAATCGGCGTCGATGACGGCGCCATGATCGCCACGAGCTTTCCCAACTTCATCGCGCTGATGAACGGCGCGGGCTGCCGCATCGGGCCGCTCGCATGATCATCGCCGTCGACGGGCCAGCGGCCGCCGGCAAGGGCACGCTCGCCCGAGGGCTGGCGCGGCACTATGATTTCCATTTCCTCGACACCGGCGCCCTCTACCGCATGGTCGGCCTCGCGATGCTGCGGGCCGGCACGGATCCGGCCGATGAAGCGGCGGCCCTCAAGGCGGCACAGCAGCTCAAGCCCGATCTCACGCCCGAGCAAGAGCTCAGAAGCGAAGATGTCGGCGCCGCCGCCTCGATCGTCGCCGCCAATCTGAAAGTGCGGCAGGCGCTGCTCGGCTTCCAGCGCCAGTTCGCGGCGCGCCAGCCCGGCGCGGTGCTCGACGGCCGCGACATCGGCACGGTGGTGTGCCCGGATGCCGATGTGAAGTTCTTCATTACCGCAAGCCCCGAGGTCCGGGCGCAGCGCCGGCACGCCGAACTCGCCGAGCGCGGCGAAGCACCGGCCTTGAGCGCCGTGCTGGCCGAGATCCACGCCCGCGACGAGCGCGACCGCACCCGCGCCCATGCGCCGCTGATCCCGGCGCGCAACGCCTATGTGCTCGAAACCTCCACTATGACGCGCGAAGAGGCGCTCGCCGCCGCCGTCGCCTTTGTGGAGAAGCGGCGCAAGAGGTGATCCTCACTTGCCTGCGCAGGGATCGGCGTTCTGCAGCTGGAAATAATTGTCCATCGCCTGGGTGATCTCCTGTTCCAGCGCCTCGATGCGGGTCTCGTACAGCGAACGCAGGCAGGCGACATTGGCGCCGCAGGCGGCGCGCTGCCGCAGGAAGGCCTGCGCATCATCCATGCGCGCGCCGCTCGAGCCCATGAGCATCGGCACCTTGCGGAAGGCGAACCACAAGCCGCCCATCTCGCTGTCGAGAGCGGAGAGATCGGGCGTCTTGCAGATCGCGATCTCGTCGGGCTTCACCGCCCTGGCGCAATCGAAGCTCGCCGCCTGCGCGGCAGTTGCCATGGTCCAGGTGATGAGCGCGATGGGAAGAACAATACGATGCATGTCGAGCCCCCTTTGCTATTTCGTGGCGATGCCGATCGCGCATCCGTACCACGCACCGAGCCATTGTCGCAGCGATTCAGCGCCGAGGGTTTTATTGAGGCGATGATGTGGAAGGCCGCTATTGCCCGGCGCCCCCGCCTCATGCACAGTCGGGAAGTGAAGAGGCATGCACCAGAACAGCCGGGCGCCGCCGCGAAACGCGCCTATGTCGCCGGTACCTTCGACACCAAGGCGCGCGAACTCATCTATCTCGGCGAGTGCCTGAAACAGCAGGGCATTGCCGTCACCCTGGTCGATCTCTCGACATCGGGCCAGCCCGTGGCGGGGGCCGATATCAGCGCGCTCACCGTCGCGACGTTCCATCCGCTGGCGGCGCAGGCCGTGTTCACCGGCGAGCGCGGCAGCGCCGTCGCCCGCATGGCGGAGGCCTTCGCCATCTTCCTCAAGACCTGCGACGACCTGGGCGGGGTGATCTCGGCCGGCGGATCGGGTGCCACCGCGCTCGCGACGCCGGCGATGCGGGCCCTCCCGGTGGGCGTGCCGAAAGTCATGCTCTCCACCCTCGCCAGCGGCGATGTCAGGCCGCATGTCGGCTCCTCCGACATCGCCATGATCTATCCGGTCACCGACATATCGGGCCTCAACCGCATCTCGCGCACGGTGCTCGCCAATGCGGCGGGAGCCCTCGCCGGCATGATGCGGGCGGCGCCCATCGCCGATGACGTGGAGAAACCCGCCATCGGCCTCACCATGTTCGGCGTCACGACGGCCTGCGTGCAGGCGGTGACGAAGCGACTCGAGGCGCAATATGACTGCATCGTCTTCCATGCCACCGGCAGCGGCGGCCAGTCTTTCGAAACGCTGGCGGCATCCGGCTTCTTCGCCGGCGTACTCGACATCACCACGACCGAGATCGCCGACGAGATCGCGGGCGGCGTGCTGACGGCAGGGCCGCAGCGCCTCGATGTCTTCGCCCGGCAGGCCATTCCCTATGTCGGCGCGCCGGGCGCCCTCGACATGGCCAATTTCTGGGCCAGGGACACGGTGCCGTCGTCATTCGAAGGCCGCCTGTTCCACATCCACAATGCCAATGTGACGCTGATGCGCACGTCACCCCAAGAGAATGCACGGATCGGCCAGTTCATCGCCGACAAGCTCAACCGCATGAAAGGCCCGGTGCGCTTTCTTTTGCCGATGAAGGGCGTCTCGGCGCTCGACCAGGACGGCAAGCCCTTCTTCGACCCTGAAGCCGACGGCGCCCTGTTCGGCGCGATCGAAGAGAACTTTCACGACAGCCCGACGCGCCGGCTGGTGAAGCTTCCCTCCCACATCAACGATCCCGAATTCGCCGACGCCCTGGTTGCGGCATTCCAAGATATCACCGCCAAGGAGAATGAAGACCGATGAGCCGTTTCAAGCGTCAAGAGCTGGTCGCCCATTTCCGCGCCATGATCGCCCGCGGCGAGCCGATCATCGGCGGCGGCGCCGGCACCGGCCTGTCGGCCAAGGGTGAGGAGGCGGGCGGCATCGACCTCATCATCATCTACAATTCCGGACGCTACCGGATGGCGGGACGGGGCTCGCTCGCCGGCATGATGGCCTATGGCAATGCCAACGACATCGTGCTCGACATGGCGCGCGAAGTGCTGCCCGTGGTGAAGAAGACGCCGGTGCTCGCCGGCGTCAACGGCACCGACCCGTTCTGCCTGTTCGATGATTTCCTCGACCGGCTCATGGCGCTCGGCTTCGCCGGCGTGCAGAATTTTCCGACCGTCGGCCTGTTCGACGGCAAGATGCGCGCCAATCTCGAGGAAACCGGCATGGGCTATGGGCTCGAGGTCGACCTCATCCGGCTGGCCCACAGCAAGAACATGCTGACGACACCCTATGCCTTCAGCGTCGATGAGGCCGTCCAGATGACCAAGGCCGGCGCCGACATCCTGGTCTGCCATATGGGGCTGACGACCGGCGGAGCGATCGGCGCCGCGACCGCCTTCACGCTCGACGACAGCGCCAGGCTCATCAACGACATGATCGCCGCGGCGCGAAAGGTCCGCGACGACATCATCATCCTCTGCCATGGCGGGCCGATCGCCGAGCCCGACGATGCCGCCTTCATCCTGAAGAACTGCCCGGGCTGCCACGGCTTCTATGGCGCCTCGTCGATGGAGCGCCTGCCGGTCGAGCGCGCGCTCATCGAGCAGACCCGGAAATTCAAGGCGATCGGAAGCCCAAGGCGCGCCTAGCGCGGGATGCGAAAAAGTGGATACCGGTTTTTCGCAAGAATCCCGCGCTAA
>CAZICN010000321.1:0-4773 GCA_964537655.1 uncultured Aestuariivirga sp. | reverse complement strand
CGTCAACGTCGCTTCAAGGATCGACGTATCACTCAGCTCTGATTCCGGGTACTAGTGTGGTTTTGGTTCAGAAATTCCCTCACATGTCCGCAGCAAAATGGGGGGAATTTCTGAACCACCACACTAGCCGAAATGCCGATCGTCGGCGAGCAGATATCACACAAGCGCCACCTAGTGCGCCGACCATACGGCCAGTTCATAACCATCGGGGTCGCTGAAATGAAACCGGCGGCCGCCGGGAAAGCTGAAGATCGGCTTGACGATCCGGCCGCCGGCCGTCGCCACGCGTTTTTCGATCGTCTCGAGATCATCGGCATAGAGAATGACGAGCGGTCCGCCGGCGGCGCGCACCGGCCCCAGGGTGGTGAATCCGCCCTTCAACCGGCCGTCATTGAGTTCGCAATAGTCCGGTCCATAGTCGGTGAACGACCAGCCGAAGGTGCGGCCGTAGAAATCCTTGGAACGCGCGATGTCGGCGACAGTGAACTCGACATAGTCGATTTGCCGGTCGTGGCCTTGCTTGCCCATGAGAATTCTCCTGTGGATTTAGGACAGGCCATCTTGGCCCCTGGGCGACCGGATGGATTGAATGAAACGGCCAGAACGGCGGGCCCTGAGAAGTTCAGTTGCTCTCTTCGGGCAGTACCGGCAGGGGATGGATGTCGATCCCCTCCTCGATCAGGGCCTTGGCATCGGCCGCCGTGGTCTCGCCATAGATGCCGCGCTTGTCGGCTTCCTCATAGTGGATCTTGCGCGCCTCGTCGGCGAACCGGTTGCCGACATATTCCGAGTTCTCTTCGACCGCCTTGCGAACTTCACGCATCAACTGCATGAGCTTCTGCTGTCGCGGATCGAGTGTGGCCGCGAGCATCGGCCTTGCCGCCTCGCTCTTGCGGTTGCTCTTGGCTGCAATCCCCGGAGCCATCAGCTGCTTCTCGACCTTGGTCGAGCCGCAGTGGATGCACGCCACCAGACCCTTGCGCGCCTGCTTGTCGAAGGCGGCGCTGTCGGAAAACCAGCCATCGAATTCATGGCCGTCGGTGCAAACGAGATCGTAACGGATCATGTCACTTAGGTAGCAACCTCTCCCTGGTCATTCAAGGTCACCTGGTTGTCCTGGGCAAGGACCGGGATGCGCCGCCGCGCCGCATCGGCCTGCGACCGGTCGATCACGGTCATGACAATTTGAGGTTCCCCTCCGCCTTCTGCGATGATGTCTCCGGACGGCGAAACAGCAAGACTCATGCCAAAGGTTTCGCGGCCGCATTCATGCAGGCCCGCTTGCGCCGGGGCCAGGACGAAGCTTCCGGTCTCGATGGCCCGGGCCCTCAGCAGCACATGCCAGTGCGCCTCGCCGGTGATCCGGGTGAAGGCCGAGGGAACCGTCAGAACTTCCGCGCCGGCCTTGGCTAACGCTTTGTAAAGGTGTGGAAATCTTACATCGTAGCAGACCGTGAGGCCGACCGTGGCAAAAGGCAGCCGCACCACCGGTACCGGGTGCCCGGCGCTGTAGGCGGCCGATTCACGCAATCTCTGGCCGTCCGGCAAGTCGACGTCGAAGAGATGCACCTTGTCATAGCGCGCCGCGACCCCGCCTTCGGGCGAGAACAGCAGCGAACGGTTGACCAGCTTGTCGCCGGGGCCCTTGAGCGCGAATGAACCGGCGAGCAGCCAGATGCGCCTGTTGCGGGACAACTCGGCGAAGGCCTGGACGGAGCGGTCCTCGCCTTCCGGTCGCACCAGACCGCGCAATCTGTCGCGGTCCGTCTCCAGGATATTGGTCATTTCCGGAGTCAGGACGAATTGCGCCCCCTGGCGCACGGCGTCTTCGATCAACGCCGTCGCATCGGCGATGTTGCGCGCCATGTCCCGGCCGGAACACAGTTGGATGAGGGCAGCCTTGGTGCTCACGCCGGGGTGGCGCCGGCGAGAAGAGGATCGAGCTTGCCCTGCCGGTCGAGGGCATGAAGCTCGTCGCTGCCGCCGACATGCGTCTCGCCGATGAATATCTGCGGCACAGTGCGCCGGCCATTGGCTTTCGCCATCATGCGCCGGCGCTCCTCGGCATCATAGGAGACGTCGATTTCGGAGAACTCCACATTCTTCCGGCGCAGCAGGGCCTTGGCCGAATGGCAATAGGGGCAGAAGGCCGTCGTATAGATGGTGACTTTCGGCATGGCGTCACGGCAATGGACAATAACGATGCCCTAAATATGGAGTTGCTTCGGCTTGGGCACAAGCGCGAAGGTCAAGACATCGACATGGGAGGCACCTGCCGCCTGGAGCGCAAGGGTGCAGGCTTCGAGCGTCGCACCTGTCGTGCGCACATCATCGACAAGCACACAGGATTTGCCGGACACTTGTCCCAGGCTTTCTTCCGGTACGGCGAAGGCGTTCCTGACATTGCGCCGCCGGTCCTCGTGATCGAGCCCGGTCTGCGACCGGGTCCTGCGGCTGCGGCGCAGCAGCCCGGGACAGAATTCTCTGCCGCTGTCGCGGCAGATCTGCTGGGCGAGGAGCGCCGACTGGTTGTAGCGCCGCCGCCATAGCCGCCAGCGATAGAGGGGCACCGGGATGACCGCATCGGCCGACCTCAGGATTTCGGCCCCGGCCCGGATCATCAGCCTGGCCATGAGCAGCCCCGCTTCATGCCGGTCGCGGTACTTCAAGGCGTGGACAAGGCTGCGCGCCGTCTCGTCGAAGATCACAGCAGCGCGGGCGCGCTCCCAAGGCGGCGGGTCGGCAAGAGCTGCGGCGCTGACCAGGTCGTCGCCCTGGTCATAGGGGAAAGGTGTCGCGAGCCTTTCGCAGAAGGGCGGCTCGATGAAGGCGAGCTTCGACCAGCAGCCGAAGCAGAGCCCCGAGGTCTGGGCGATGTCGCCTTGGCAGACGAGGCATTGCGGCGGGATGAGCCAGTCGAGCCCCCATTTGCCGGCGCGCGCCAGGCTGTCAGAAACGTGCGTGAACGTCAGGGCCGCCATGCCGCATTGTAACATGGAAACGGCCGCGGGCATCGACTAGGTTCCGGCGATGACGACCGGCGTTCCCCAGCTCTTCGACAAGCCCTTGCGGCGCAAGCATCTGTCGCGCGCCGCGGGCCGCCGCCCGGCTTTCTTCGCCCAGACGCTCGCCGCCGAGATCGAAAGCCGACTCGGACTCATCCTGCGCAGTTTCGGAACGACGCTCATTTTCGGACCGGCGGCGGGCGAGGTCAGATCGCGCCTCGCCGAGCCGCACCGGCTGGGCCATATCGTGACCGCGGCGCCGGCACCCGAAGCGGGTGTCGATTTCGTCTTTGAAGAGGAAGCCGTGCCGCTCGCGCCGGAAAGCCTCGATTGCATCATCAGCCTGTTCAGCTTGAACAGCGTCAATGATGTCCCGGGTTCTCTCGCCCAGATGCGCGGCGCCTTGCGGCCCGATGGTCTCTTTCTCGGCAGCCTGTTTGCCGGCCGCACGCTCGGCGAATTGCGCGAGGCCTGGCTCGCCGCCGAGGCCGACCTCACCGGCGGCGCCAGCCTGCGCGTGGCGCCCTTCGCCGATCTGCGTGATCTCGGCTCCCTGATGCAGCGCGCCGGCTTCGCGCTGCCCGCCGTCGATCTCGACGTCACCACTGTCAGATACAAGGACGCACTCGCCTTGATGCGCGAGATCAAGACGCTCGGCTTCCAGCATGCGCTGGGGCACCGGTCGCGCCGGCCGGTGACGGGGGCGCTCCTCGCCCGCGCCGCGTTTCTCTATGACCAGCGCTATGGCGACGCGGACGGCCGCGTCCGAGCGACCGTCGAGACTGCCTGGGTCATCGGCTGGGCGCCGCATGCGTCGCAGCCGCAGCCCTTGCGGCCCGGCAGCGCCAAGGCGCGCCTCGCCGATGCGCTGAAGACACGGGAAATAAAGCTCGAGGGGGATTGACTCGCGGGCGCGGTAAACCGGACTCACTGGCTACAGCATCGGAGCGAACGTCCGGCTTTAAAGCAGGTCGATCAGATGCGGGATCAATGGCAGGTCGGCGGGCGGCATCGGATAGTCGCGCAGCCGGTTGGGCTTGACCCATTTCAGTTCCTGGCCTTCGAGCGCGGCCACCATGCCCTTCCAGCGCCGGCACACATAGAGCGGCATCAGCAGATGGAACTTCTCGTAAGCGTGGCTGGCAAAGGTCAGCGGCGCCAGGCACGCTTCGGTGACGTCGATGCCGAGTTCTTCCTTGAGCTCGCGGATGAGGGCCGGCTCCGGCCTCTCGCCCGCCTCGACCTTGCCGCCGGGAAATTCCCACATGCCCGCCAGCGTCTTGCCTTCCGGCCTTCTGGCGATGAGGACACGCCCGTCGGCATCGACCAGCGCCACGGCGGCAACCAGCACTAATGGCAGCGGCGCCGTCATCGGACTAGCTGCGATAGGAGCCGTTGATGTCGATATAGCGATGGGTGAGATCGCAGGTCCACACCGTGGCCTTGCCTTTGCCCACCCCGACATCGGCCTTGATGACGATCGAGCGGCCCTTCATATGCGGCATGATCTCTTCTTCGCGATAGTCGGGCGCCTTCATGCCGTTCCTGGCAAGCTGCACGCCGCCGATCCAGATTTTGAGCTTGTCGCGGATCGCCTTCTCGCCCGATTTGCCGATCGCCATGACGATGCGGCCCCAGTTGGCGTCCTCGCCGGCGATGGCCGTCTTGACCAGCGGCGAGTTGGCGACCGCCAGGCCGAACTTGCGCGCCGCGCCATTGGACGAGGCGCCGCCGACGTTGATGGTCACGAACTAGGTGGCGCCCTCGC
>CAZICN010000320.1:0-4789 GCA_964537655.1 uncultured Aestuariivirga sp. | reverse complement strand
CAATCTGCTCGCCAATGGCTCATCCGGCATCGCCGTCGGCATGGCGACTTCGATCCCGCCGCACAACGCAGCCGAACTCTGCGACGCGGCGCTGCATCTCATCAAGTTTCCCAATGCGACGGTCGACAAGCTGGTGCAACTGGTGCCGGGACCGGACTTCCCGACGGGCGGCATCATCATCGATGATCGCGCGACCGTTCTCGATGCCTACAAGACCGGCCGCGGCTCGTTTCGGGTACGGGCGCGCTGGACCCAGGAGGATCTCGGCCGCGGTACCTGGCAGATCGTCGTCACCCAGATTCCCTATCAAGTCCAGAAAGGCCGTCTGATCGAGCGGATCGCCGAGCTCATCGGTGCGAAGAAGCTGCCGCTGCTCGCCGATCTCAGGGACGAGTCGGCGGAGGACATCCGCATCGTCTTCGAGCCTAAGAGCCGCACCGTCGATCCGCAGCTCCTGATGGAATCCCTGTTCCGCAACACCGAGCTCGAGGCGCGCATTCCGCTCAACATGAATGTGCTCTCGCAAGGCCGCGTGCCCAGGGTCATGTCGCTGCGCGATGTGCTGCGCGAATGGCTCGACCATCGCAAGGTCGTGCTGGTGCGCCGATCGAATTTCCGCCTGGCCGAGATCGCCCGCCGGCTCGAGATTCTCGGCGGCTACCTCATCGCCTATCTCAATCTCGACGAGGTGATCCGCATCATCCGCACCGAGGACGAGCCCAAGCCCGTCCTCATGAAGCGCTTCAAGCTCACCGACACGCAGGCCGAAGCCATCCTCAACATGCGTCTCAGGGCCTTGCGAAAGCTCGAGGAAATGGAGATCCGCCGCGAGCACGATGCGCTGAAGAAGGAGGAGGCGGGTCTGAAGAAGCTTGTCAAATCCGACGATGCGCAATGGGAAAAGATCGCGGGCGAGATCAAGGAGACCAAGGAGAAGTTCGGCAAGAAGACCGATATCGGCAGAAGGCGGACCGAGTTCGCCGAAGCGCCCGAGATCGATCTCGACCTCGA
The DNA here is from genome assembly GCA_964537655.1 of uncultured Aestuariivirga sp. Classification (GTDB taxonomy): domain Bacteria; phylum Pseudomonadota; class Alphaproteobacteria; order Rhizobiales; family Aestuariivirgaceae; genus Taklimakanibacter. The sequence continues at coordinate 3,778 of CAZICN010000320.1, read as the reverse complement.
GCAGGCGATGATCGAGAAGGAGCCGGTCACCGTCGTCTGTTCCGACAAGGGATGGATACGGGCGATGAAAGGCCATATCGAGGACATATCGAGCCTCGTCTACAAGGACGGCGATACCGGCAAGTTCATTGTCAGGGCCGAGACCACCGACAGCATCATGCTGTTCGCCTCCTCAGGCAAGTTCTTCACTCTGGACGCGGCAAAGCTGCCGGGCGGGCGTGGCCATGGCGAGCCGGTTCGACTGATGGCCGATCTCGAAGCCACGGACTCGATCGTTGCCCTGTTCGTTCACCGGGCGGGCCGCAAGCTTCTGGTGGCGGCGAGCGACGGTTCGGGCTTCATCGTGCCGGAGGACGAGTGCCTGGCTAACACGCGAAAGGGCAAGCAGGTTCTGAACGTGAAACTGCCGGTCGAAGCCCAGGTCTGTACCGTTCTGACCGATGAGGCCGACTACATCGCCGCGATCGGCGAGAACCGCAAGCTTCTTCTCTTCAAACGCTCGGAAGTACCTGAAATGACCCGCGGAAAGGGCGTCCGGCTGCAGAAGTTCAAGGACGGCGGCCTGTCCGATGCGGTCGGCTTTAATTTGAAGGAAGGGCTGAAATGGATTGACGCCTCGGGACGTACATTCACCGTGAACGACCTCAAGGAGTGGATCGGGGAACGCGCCCAGGCCGGACGGCTCCCGCCGAAAGGCTTTCCGAAGGCCAACAAGTTTGGTTAAGATTTGCTAAACGTCCTGCCATTAATGGAATATTCAATCCGTTCCTTGAAAACTTAGGTATTTGCTACAGCTATAAGGCATAGTGGAAATGGTGCGGAAAGGACTTGGAGAGCCCGCATAATGCGCAGGGATAGCGCGTCAACTGAGCCGGAAGTTTCCTGGATCTACCGGGGCCAGCCCTTGGCCCCGCAGGAAGCGCTGGCGCATGGCTCAAGTCCCGAATTCGACCTGCTTGACCGTCAGGGCTTCGTCAGGATCAAGAGTTCGGCGCGCGGAACCGAGATCGAGTGGTCGGTCTTCGCGCCCAACTGGGCCTCGCTCTATTTCGCGATGGAGTGGCTGCACACATTCTCCGGCCCTTACACGCTGCGCTACTATCTTTCGGGCTGGTTCGAAGAGAAGTACAACGATGTGAACGCCGCGCGTAATCGCATCGACATCATCATCGGCAAGAGCGATATCCACCTGACCCGGCACACCTTCGTCACCGAGGCCGATCCGCATCGCGCCAACATCCCGGACCTGCTGAAGACGGCGCTCGATGACGGCGCGGTCAATCCGAATTTCGGCGTCGATTGCATTCTCGATGAGTCATCCGGCAAGTTCAATGTCGAGCGCGTCGGGCAGAAGTCGGAGATCGCTCGGCTGTGGGGCATGAACCCGGTTTCCTTTCCCTGCCTGACCGGCCACTCCTATGACCAGGTGGTGAGTGCCGCCTATCGCAAGGTGGTGCTGACCGACAAGCCGCATTACGATCATGTCTGCGCCGCCATGGAAGCGCGCGACGCCAATGTCATCTGGTTCACCTATCAGCGCGTGATCCTTCCGCACCGCTTCACCGACAACAAAAAGGGCGTCATTGTCGTGTCCAAGCAGTCGCCCGTCGATATCAAGATACTCTAACGGCCTTCTGACGCAGCCAGATATTCGAGGTGGCCGCGCTCGGCGATGATCAGCCATTCGATCTCATCGGCACCTGCCGGCTTCCAGTCGGGATGCCATTGCAGGAAGCCGTGTTCCTGCAGCGCGTAGCCTGAGCGGGTGACGAAGCCGTGGGTCGCGAACATATTGCCGGTGAGCGCCCACAGGGCGTCAGGCTGCCATTTGATATGAGCAATGAGCATCCCGATCTTCGGCAGTGTGTCGAAATACTCGCGCTTCTTGACCGTTCGGTCGATCCACATCTCGCCGTGATAGACGAGCGCGCCCTTCAGCGTGCGCGAGCGCGAATGCGCCGGAGGCTCGCTGACCGAGGGCATGACCAGCTCATGCCTTTTGACATAGAGGCCGGTCATCCATCCAACCGCCCATTCCGCCAGATTGGGATGCACGAGATCGAGCCGGAACGCCTGGAGCGAGTGGGGTTGGCCGTTCCCGTCAAAAGCGCCGATCCAGAATGCGCGCTCGTCGTCGAGCTGGCAGGCGGACGGGTCGAACATCGGCGAGACGCGATCGCCGCGAACCCTCATGCGCAGTTCGACGAGTTCGTCGAAATCGGATGAATACCTCACATGCAGCCCGAGCTGCTCCGCCTTGTTGATCAGCGAAGTGATGACGCGAACAGTGCCCAGCGGGTTCGTAAGCCCCAAATGCATGAGAATCCTCCGCCTGCATATCCACCCTATCAGGCACGGCTATTCAATGATTGATTATATATTTGGTAAAACTAGAGGGATCGGTCGGCCGAGGAAAGCGCGACGGGCGGATATGGCCGGGCCTGGTTCAACCGCCACAAGCTGTGCGCGAACAGCGTCAGGAATACAATCGATCCACCCAGGAAGGCCTGTGGCGTCGGCGTTTCGGCGAAGATGAGCCACATCCACACCGGCGTCAGCACCAGTTCCAGAAGGAAGAACATCGCCACTTCCGAAGCCGGCAGGTAGCGCGGTCCGATGATGAGAAGGGCGAGCGCGGCAGGGATGACAAGCAGGGCGTTGAGTGCGAGCCAGCCCCAGCTCACAACCGGAAGCGCGGCGGGCTGTGCCCAGAAGGCCGCGATGCAGGCCGATACCAGGGCCCCGATCGCCAGGCTCGTCATGATGTTCTTGCCGCTCCAGCGCGCGGCGGTCAGCGTTATCGCCATGCAGGTCGCAACCCCAAAGGCCAGAAGATCGCCCATGATTGTGCCGACGGTCAGGCCGTTCCATACGATGATCCCGACGCCGGCGAGCGCCAGCACGATGGCGAGCCAGGTCTGCCAGGCCACTTTCTCCTTGAGGAGCATCCAGGCGAGGAGCGCGCAGATCACCGGATTGAGGGCGATGATGAAGACGAGATTCGCCGCAGTGGTTTCGGTTACCGCCGCGAGGAACATGAGATTGGCGAGCGTGCTGCTGATCGCCGCGATGATCCCGCCGGTGCCGCTGATATAGGTGACGCCGCCGCGCCAGCCGCGCTGGAAGATCATCCACAGCACCGTCATGGCGAGGAAAAGCAGGAGGCCCCGGGCGAACATCAAGGTCCACTTGTCGGACGCCGCGAGGCGGATCAGGGGCACATCCAGAGTGAACAGAACCGCGCCGATGGCGGTCAGAAAAAGTCCCCTGCGATGGTCATCGCTGGACGATTGAAGGGTAGGTCCCATAGGCGATCCCGGTCTAGTGCCTTAGCGTTACAATGCCGCGCGTTAAAATGGTGTTACGTCGCGGTCTCACTTGAAATTGAACAGGCGGTTCAAAGGTGGCGGACCCATCCATCCATGGTCAGCCGCTCCTGCGGAAGGAACCGCGCCTTGTAGCTCATCTTGCGCGACCCCTGCACCCAGTAGCCGAGATAGAGATAGGGCAGGCCCAGCTTGTTGGCGCGCTCGATATGATCGAGGATCATATAGGTTCCAAGGCTGCGATCGGCGAGATCGGGCTCATAGAAGCTGTAGATCATCGACAGCCCGTCCGACAGCACGTCGGTGATGACGCAGGCCACCAGCGCATCCTCTCCGATGTCGTTCGAGGAGCGATACTCGACGATCCGGGTATCGACGAAGCTGTCATCGACCATGGCGGCGAAATCGAGCGCCGTCATGTCAGCCATGCCGCCATCGGCATGGCGCTCGTC
>CAZICN010000319.1:2587-4795 GCA_964537655.1 uncultured Aestuariivirga sp. | reverse complement strand
CGCCGCCGACATCGAGCCCTACCATCGCGGCTTCGACTCCCCCGAAAAGTTCGTCGTGGGATATGCCAAGGACATGGCGCATCAGTTCCGTGAGCTGACTATCGTCGGCCAAGTCCTGACGGCGAAGTGACGCCCCTCGCTGTGCGGGGCGAGACGTCCATCACAAATGCGTGAGTTGGCCGCCGGCCCGCGCGCAAGGCCGCGTCAGCGTGGTGCCGGGCGCTTGAGCTTCGCCTCGAAGGAGGCGAGCGCCGGGCGCAGGCGCGCCAGCATGCGGCGCGAGCGTTTGCGCGCCGACACGGCATAGACCTGCTTCACCGCCTCGACGATGATGACGCCGGAAAATGCCGGCGAGGTGCGCGAGCCGAATCTCTCCCAGGCGGTCGCCGATTTGAGCATCAGGCTGCGTTCCGAGGGCGGCATGAACAAGGCCTGCGACCAGCCGACGGGCGAGAACTTCGTCTCCTTCAGGATCTGCTGCAATTGCGGGCGCGAATAGGGCTGGCCATAGCCGAAGGGTGTCAGGTCGGATCTCGCCCACAGGCCGCGCCGGTTCGGCACCACCATCACCAGGCGGCCCTGCGGCGACATCACCCGCCACAGTTCCCGGAGCATGTCCGAGGGCTGGTCGGTGAGCTCGAGCCCGTGGATGACGAGGGCGAAATCGACCGTGCTTTCGAGCAGCGGCAACTCGCATTCCTCGACGAGGGCCGCGGCATTGGGCTCGCCTTCCGGCCAGTGCAGCACGCCGCGCTGCGCCATCATGAAGACGAGGCTGCGTTCCGCCCCGTCGGCCGGTCGCTCGAGATAGGGTGCGGCGAAGCCCAGCCCCAGCACCGTGGCGCCGGTGAGATTGCCGAAGCGGTCGCGCAGGCGATGCGCGATCAGCCGCCGGCTCGCCTGGCCGAGCCTGCTTGCATAAAATTCACGTAGATCGGCAACATCCATTGTGGGAAAGATAGGCAATCCGGGGCTTGAGGTCATCTGCCAAGTTCAATCAAGGGAAACATCGTATTGCCGAAGCTCGATTTGCACCATTTCATCTGCCGCCAGGACAATTATGGCGTCCTCGTCCATGACAGCCAGACGGGCCTCACCGCCTCGATCGACGCGCCGGAAGCCCCGGCCATCGAACGCGAACTCGAGCGCAAGGGCTGGAAGCTCAGCCATATCCTCACCACCCATCACCATGTCGATCATGTCGAAGGCAATCTCGCCCTCAAGCAGAAATGGAATGCGAAGATCATCGGCCCCAAGGCGGAGGCGAGCCAGATCCCCGGCCTCGATGTCGGGGTTGCGGGCGGCGAGGCCTATGAGTTCGCCGGCCGCGAGGTGAAGGTCATCGCGACGCCTGGCCACACCAAGGGCCACATCGTTCTGCATCTGCCGCAGGAGAAGCTGCTCTTCGCCGGCGACACGCTCTTCGCCCTGGGCTGCGGCCGGGTGCTCGAGGGAACGCTCGCCGAGATGTGGTCGTCGCTCGACAAGCTGCGCAAGCTGCCGCCCGACACGCTGTTCCACTGCGGCCACGAATATACCGAATCGAATGCCCGTTTCGCGCTCACCATCGAGCCCGGCAACGAGGTCCTGGCGAAACGCGCCGACAAGATCAAGGCGCAACGCGCCAAGGGCCAGATGACCTTGCCGGGGACGATCGGCGAGGAGCTCGCCACCAATGTCTTCCTGCGCCCGGAGAGCAAGGAGATCCGCGCCGTTCTCGGCATGAAGATGTCGGGCAAGGCCGATGTCTTCGCCGAGATCAGGAAACGCAAGGACGCCTTCCGATGACCCTGTCGGCCCGGGAGGTCATCCGCCTCCTCGATCTGAAGCCGCATCCGGAAGGCGGCCATTATCGCGAGACCTGGCGCGCCGACGCGGCCCTCGGCGAACGCTCGGAAGGCACGGCGATCTACTATCTCCTCGGCGAGAACGAGATCAGCCACTGGCATCGCATCGACGCCGACGAGATCTGGCACTGGCATGGCGGCGCGACGCTCGATCTCGGCCTCTCGCATGACGGCAAGGGGCTCGACATGCATCGCCTCGGTCCCGATCTCGTCGCCGGCGAGCGGCCGCAAGTGATCGTGCCGCGCTTCTGCTGGCAGACGGCGCGTTCGCTTGGCGCCTGGACGCTGGTGAGCTGCACCGTATCACCCGCCTTCGCCTTCGACGGCTTCGAGATGGCGCCGAAAGGCTGGCATCCGGGCT
>CAZICN010000319.1:0-2487 GCA_964537655.1 uncultured Aestuariivirga sp. | reverse complement strand
ACGGCGCCTCCTGAACAGCATGTCCTTCGCCGCGATCACGGCGCCGAGCGTGATGAGAAGGCAGGCGGCGATCACCGACCAGTGGAACGGCGCGAATCCCGATGCGATCAGGACGAGGGTGGAGAGCAGCGGCGAGGCATAGGACGAGGCGCCGAGCGCCATGATGTCGCCGCGCTTGACGCCGAGATCCCAGGTATAGAAGGCCGCCCCCACCGGCAGGAGGCCGAGGCCCGCGACCGCCAGCCATTGTCCGTTTGTCGCGGGCCACACCGTCGTTTCGAACAGGAGATGACACAGGAGGGCGAGGACAGAGGTCACGAGGCAGAAGCCCGCCACGACATCGGTCGAGACTTTGCCGAAGCGCCGCGACAACACCGAATAGGACGCCCAGATGAGGGCGCAGGCGAAGGCCAGCGCATGTCCGGCGCCGAAGCCGGTCGCCAGCGCCAGGCCCTGGCCGCGGCTGATCACCAGGACAGCACCGGCAAGCCCGATGACGACGCCGAGCACATGCTGCCATTTGAGCTTCTCGCCCGGCAGGAAAGCGGAGAAGGCGACGAGGAACAGCGGCCACAGATAGGCGATGAGGCTCACCTCGACCGGCGGCGCCGTGCGGATCGCGGTGAAATAAACGAAATGATAGCCGAACAGGCCGCCGATCCCCAGGGCCCAGACGCGCCAGTCGCGCGGCATCCGCGCAAGCACGCCCGGCCGGAACGGCCAGGTCGCGAGCCCGATCAGCCCGCCGATCAGGAAGGTCATGGCGGCGAGCTGGAACGGCGGCACGCTGCCCGACGCCGCCGTGAGGGCGGCCAGCACCGCCCACATGACGACGGCCGTGAACCCGATGAATGTCGCGGTGGCGCGGGACAAGCAATCCTCGAAAAGTGATGTTAGGATGAGGGGCGAGACTTCTGCGCCCTTGCACCCCAAAGTTCAAGAGAGGAGCGGACCATGCGCATCGAGGCCCGCCGCACCATCAAGGCGGATGCCGAAACTGTATTCGGTGTCTTGACCGACATCGAGGCATGGCCGGATTTCATATCCGGCATCAAGTCGGCCGAGAAGCTGACCGAGGGCCCGCTGCGCCGCGGCAGCCGGTTCCGCGAGATCCGCGTCGTGCACGGCCACGAAGCCGCCGAGGAAATGACCGTGGCCCTGCTCGAACCGCCGGTCCGCCTCGTCCTCACCGCCGAGAATCATGGTGCGCGCTATGAGATCATCCATGAGGTGGTGGCGCGCGATCCGGGCAGCGAGCTGGTGGTCTCCTTCGAGGCGCGGCCGCAGAGCTTCTGGGCGCGGCTCATGGCGCCGCTGGCGGGCTTCATGGCGCGGGATATCGAACGCCAGATCGGCCGCGACCTCACCGACATCGCGCGTGAATCGGAAGGCCGCAGCGGTTAACGCCTCGGCCCGGAAAGGGTACGCGGTTTCCGGACAAGCCGATGCGCCAAACTAAAGACGTCGAACGCCGAAGCCGCAGCCTCCAGCCCGTCACGCCATGTACTGCCCGCCATTGGCGGTGAGCACCGAGCCGGTGATGAAGCCGGCGTGATCGGAGGCGAGGAACACGACGCAGCGCGCCACTTCCTCCGGCTGGCCGAGGCGGCCCACCGGGATTTGCGGGATGATCGACTTGTCGAGCACTTCCTTGGGCACCGCCATGACCATCTCGGTTGCGATATAGCCGGGGCAGATGGCGTTGACGGTGATGCCCTTTTTCGCGTTCTCCTGCGCCAGCGCCTTGGTGAAGCCGATGTCGCCGGCCTTGGAGGCGGAATAGTTCACTTGCCCCATCTGGCCTTTCTGCCCGTTGATCGAGGAGATGTTGACGATGCGCCCGAAGCTGCGCTCGCGCATGCCCTCGATCAGCGGCCGGCACATGTTGAACAGCGAGTTGAGATTGGTGTTGATCACCTGATACCACTGCTCGGCCGTCATCTTGTGGAACATGCCGTCCTTGGTGATGCCGGCATTGTTGACCAGGATGTCGACTGGTCCATGTTCGGCCTCGATCGCCTTGAGATTGCTGGCGCAGGCCGCGAAGTCGCCGACATCCCATTTCCTGACCGCGATGCCGGTTTCGGCCTTGAACTTGGCCGCGGCCTCGTCATTGCCGGCATAGTTCGCCACCACTCTGTGGCCCTCGTCCCTGAGGGCCTTCGAGATGGCGGCACCGATGCCGCGCGTTCCGCCGCTTACGACAGCAACTCGAGCCATTTTTCCTCCCCGTTCTTCACGACCTACCCAAGCGGTTGTTTTGAGCCTTTTCCGTATTGATCGAGTCATTCCGGTTCGATCAAAACGGGTAGGCCGCGGATCTCACGCCCGCTCGACGCACATCGCGACACCCATGCCGCCGCCGATGCACAGCGTGATGAGCGCCCGTCGGGCGTTGCGGCGCTCTAGTTCGTCGACCATGGTGCCGGTGATCATCGCGCCGGTGGCACCCAGCGGGTGGCCCATGGCGATAGCGCCGCCGTTGAC
>CAZICN010000318.1:0-4796 GCA_964537655.1 uncultured Aestuariivirga sp. | reverse complement strand
TAAATATCCAACCCCTCTTCGCTGACGAATTCGGCGCGGTTGGAGATGAACTTGAACCGCTCCTCGGGCTTGTTGCCCATCAGCTGCTCGACCACCTTCGCGGTCGTCGTCTTCTCGTCGGTGAGGAGATTGACGCGCAACAGCGCCCGCTTCTTGGGATCCATCGTCGTCTCCTTCAGCTGGCCGGGCAGCATCTCGCCCAGGCCCTTGAAGCGCGAGATTTCGACCTTGCCGCGCCCCGAGAAATCGCCTTTCAGCAATTCATCCTTGTGCTGATCATTGCGCGCATAGGCGGTCTTCGCCCCTTGCGCCAGCTTGTAGAGCGGCGGCACCGCCAGATAGAGATGGCCCTCCTCGATGAGCTGCGGCATCTGGCGATAGAAGAAGGTGATGAGGAGCGAGGCGATATGGGCGCCGTCGACATCGGCGTCGGTCATGATGATGACCTTGTCATAACGCAGATCCGCCTCGCGGTAGCTCGCCCCCGGCCCGCAGCCCAGGGCCTGCATGAGATCGGAGAGCTGCTGGTTCTGGGCGAGCTTGTCCTTGCCGGCATTCGCCACATTGAGGATTTTGCCGCGCAGCGGCAGCACGGCCTGCGTCGCGCGGTTGCGCGCCTGCTTGGCGGAGCCGCCGGCCGAGTCGCCCTCGACGATGAAGAGTTCGGACCCCTCGGCCGCGGTCGATGAGCAGTCGGCGAGTTTGCCCGGCAGGCGCAGCTTGCGCAGCGCCGTCTTGCGGCCGACTTCCTTTTCCTGGCGCCGGCGCACGCGTTCCTCGGCGCGGTCGATGATCCAGTTCAGCAATTTGTCGGCCTGGGCCGGATGGCCGGTGAGCCAATGGTCGAAATGATCGCGGATCGCCGTCTCGACGATGCGCACCGCCTCGAGCGTCGCCAGACGGTCCTTGGTCTGGCCCTGGAATTCGGGCTCGCGGATGAAGACCGACAGCAGAGCGCCCGATGACGCCATCACGTCGTCGCCGGTGACGACGGAAGCGCGCTTGTTGGCGGTGAGATCGGCATAGTTCTTGAGCGAGCGCAGCAGCGCCGAGCGCAGCCCCTGCTCATGGGTGCCGCCGTCAGGCGTCGGAATGGTGTTGCAGTAGGACGAGATGAAACCGTCATCGCCGCCGAACCAGGCGATCGCCCATTCGACCGAGCCGTGGCCGCCGGGCTTCGTCACCTTGCCGGCGAAGATCTCGTCCGCCACGCGCGCGCGGCCCTCGAGCCGCTCCTCGAGGAAGTCCTTGAGGCCGCCGGGGAAATGCAGCACCGCCTTCTCCGGCGTCTCCTTGTCCTTGATGTGGGAGGGATCGCAGGACCAGCGGATCTCGACGCCGCCGAAGAGATAGGCCTTGGAGCGCGCCATGCGGAACAGCCGGGCGCCTGAGAACTCCGTCGCCTTGCCGAAAATCTGCGGATCGGGCCGGAAGCGCACCGTGGTGCCGCGCCGGTTGTTGACCTTGCCGAGCTTTTCGAGCCTGCCGGTCGGCTTGCCGCGCCGGTAGCTCTGGCGGAACAGCTGCTGGCCGCGCGCCACCTCGACGACCAGGTCTTCGGAGAGCGCGTTCACCACCGAGACGCCGACGCCATGCAGGCCACCCGACGTCTCATAGACCTTGGAGTCGAATTTGCCGCCGGCATGCAGCGTCGTCATGATGACTTCGAGAGCGGACTTGTCCTTGAACTTGGGATGCGGATCGACCGGGATGCCGCGGCCATTGTCGGTGACGGTGAGCCAGCCCTCCTTGTCGTAATCGACCTCGATCCACGAGGCGTGCCCCGCCACCGCCTCGTCCATGGCATTGTCGATCACCTCGGCGAAGAGATGATGCAGCGCCTTCTCGTCGGTGCCGCCGATATACATGCCGGGCCGGCGGCGCACCGGCTCGAGCCCTTCCAGCACCTCGATGTCGGCGGCCGTATAGCTCTCATCGCCGGTGCGCGGCTTCATGGCGCGCGCCTTGGCGGCCTGCGGCGCCACCTCGGCTTCGAGCTTGTCAAAAAGGTCCTTCACCTTGTTCTTGGCCATCAGAATTCCAGTCGAATCAGTCGTTTCGGGAGTTCCCCCATAACTACCCCCAGTTCGGCCCGAGGGCAAAAGTGGACGGAGCCAGACCAGCAAGAGCCGACAGAAGCGGCGGAAGAATGGCTGACCTGCCGTAAAAACCTCTTCACATCCGCATCATTCATGTTTTCAATGGAGCTCCCGCCAACCTTGCGAACTCCTTGATATGCCCAGTCTTTTCGATCCCCTGAAGCTCGGCCCCCATATCCTGCCCAACCGCATCCTGATGGCGCCCCTGACGCGCAGCCGTGCCGGATCGCAGCGCATCCCGAATGGCTTGATGGCCGAATATTATGCGCAGCGCGCGAGCGCGGGGCTCATCCTCAGCGAAGCCACCAGCGTCACGCCCATGGGGGTCGGCTATGCCGACACGCCCGGCGTCTGGTCCCAGGAACAGACCGAAGGCTGGCGCAAGGTCACCCGGGCCGTGCATGAAAGAGGTGGGCGCATCTTCCTGCAGCTCTGGCATGTCGGGCGCATCTCCGATCCCCTGTTCCTCGATGGCGCGCTGCCGGTGGCGCCGAGCGCCGTCCAACCCGCCGGCACGGTCAGCCTGGTCAGGCCGAAGCGCCCCTATGTGACGCCGCGCGCCCTCGAGCGCCACGAGATACCGGGCATCGTCAAGGCCTATCGCAAGGGCGCGGAGAACGCTCTCAAGGCCGGATTCGACGGCGTCGAGATCCACGGCGCCAATGGCTACCTGCTCGACCAGTTCCTGCAGGACAAGACCAACCGCCGCGGCGACGACTATGGCGGATCGATCGAGAATCGCGCCCGCCTGATGCTCGAGGTCGCCGATGCCGCGATCTCGGTCTGGGGGCCTGAGCGCGTCGGCATGCATCTCAACCTGCGCCGCAATTCGCACGACATCGACGATACGACGCCGGAAGCGACCTTTTCGCATGTGGCGCGGGAGCTCGGCCGGCGCCGCATCGCCTTCATCGTCGGGCGCGAGTCGCTCGATGCGCCGCGCCTGGGCCCGATCGTGAAGAACGTCTTCGGCGGCATCTATATCGCCAATCAGGATTTCACACAGGAGACGGCGGAACGCGTCTTGGCCGACGGCGAAGCCGACGCCGTCGCCTTCGGCAAGCTGTTCATCGCCAATCCCGACCTGCCGGCGCGCTTCGCCAGGAGCGCGACGCTCAACAAGCCGGACGACTCGACTTTCTACACGCCGGGCAGTGCCGGCTATACGGACTATCCGTTCCTGGGCGCCTGATCATCGAGGCTGTCCACGCTGGAACTAGCTGAGCTTCACATTGATGCCGGCGAGAAGGCGAGACGCCATGCCGCCCGATGTCGGCACGCGCGCCGGGTCGAAAGGCGCCGGCAGCGCATGGCCGGCGGTCGACAGCGCCACGCCCTTCTGATGCGGCAGGCTCGACTGCATCTCGGCGAAAAGTTTCTCGGTGCGGGTCGCCGCGATGCCGATGGCCACGGCCAGACCGATGACGATCTGCAGGGTATTGCGGGCATTGCGGCGTAACATGACACGAAATCCTCGGAAGCGATTTGAGCTTGCGCCGAGGATGCGCTCTCCCGGCTGTATGGCGCCTGAGGGCGCCGTTTAGCTGCCATTCAGCCGGTGAAGCCTGTGCCGTCTTTCTCATAATATCAGTTAACTTATTGAAATAACTGTCATTTATCTAAGATTGAGGCTTTGTCGACAGATCAACTCCGGTGGGAAACCCCCTGTCCCATCTTGACTTTGCGCCAAAGCCGTATTTTCCTGTGAGAAAATAAATTTGCCCCGTAAGCAACGAATCAAAAGGGGCGGCGCGGGTTTGCGGGGAACGCAGCGCCCTTGGGAGGAACCAAATGCCCGACCTCAATCAGAGGATTGAGGCCATGTATCGCAGCGATTGCCGCGGCGCGTGGGCCCTCATAGCGATCCTGTGGATCGTCATCCTCTTCGTCCTGTTCATGACCTGGCCTTACATTCCCGACAGCACTGTGCGCATCGTGGTGGCCATCGGCGCCGCCGCCATCCTCATCTTCAACACCGCCGCCATCGCCGCGATGGTCAAGCATTATTCCGAGGACAAGGAGTTCATCTACGGCCTCGACATCAAGCATCTGGACGCCATGCGCAAGCAAGGCCGGTTGTGAGGGAGGCGGACATGGCAAAATACACACCACCGGAACAAAGCAAGGGACTACAGCTGTTCGATGTTTTCTGCCTGCTTGGCGCAATTTTCGTGGCGCTGTGGCTACCCATCAGGCTGGGCGCAGGCGCGGCGAAGGCGATCGACAAGATCGAAAACCCGACCTGGGAACTGCTTGGCCAGAATGCCACCATGGCATCGATCTGGGAGAAGCTCGGCTACACGCCCGAAGCCGCCCATGACATCATCCAGAACCGTTTCAACTACAATATCGACTGGCTCGCCCTGGTCATCATGGCGGCGGTCGTCATCGGCTATTACGTCTTTCTCTTCCGCGCCTCCGACAAGGAATACCGCGAAGTGATCGCCGAAAAATTCGGCGACAGGAAATAGGAGCGGCCCATGTGGTTCACACTTTCATATATCGCCTGGGCAATCTCGGCCGTGCTCGCGCTGTGGATGCTCTATGACTGGTTCAAGACGGACACCACCTATAGCGAAGAGCAACTGACCTCTTCGCGCGAAGGCGAAATCGAAGCCGTCAGCGAAAAACACAAGGTTTGAGGGAAGCCATGGCACAAGCAGCTCAAGCCACCTCGCAAGCCGCCGGCAACGGACA
>CAZICN010000317.1:0-4802 GCA_964537655.1 uncultured Aestuariivirga sp. | reverse complement strand
TTGGTGCGGCCGGGAAGCCCGCAGATTTACGGCCAGTTCATGGTGACCGTCGACATGAAGTCGGGCGCCCCCATGGGCGGCACGCCGGAAGCGGCGCAGATGATGTATCTGATGGGCGCGCTGGCGCGGAAATACAAACTGCCGTGGCGCACCTCGGGCTTCCATGTCGGCTCGAAGGTCAATGACGCGCAGGCCGGCTATGAGGCCAACATGCTCATGCATGCCGCCATATTGTCGGGCGCCAACTATATCTGGCATGTGGCGGGCTGGCTGGAGGCAGGCCTGTGCGCCGGCTACTCGAAATTCGTCACCGACACCGAGCAGCTCGCCTCCTGGTACAAATATGCGCAAGGCGTGTCCTTTGCCGATTTCAAGGATGCGATGCAGGCGGTGCGCGAAGTGGGGCCGGCCGGCCATTTCCTCGGCACCCAGCATACGCTCGAGCATTTCGAGAGCGCCTTCTTCATGCCGAGCCTCATGGATTTCAACTCCTTCGAGCAATGGTCGGCGGAGGGCTCCAAGGATCACGATCTGCGCGGGCGCGAGAAGGCGCGCGCGATGCTCGCCCAGTATGAGGAGCCGAAGCTCGACGAGGCGGTCGATGAGGCGCTTCGCGATTTCATCGCCCGGCGCGAGCGCGAGCTGCCCAACAGCGTGAGTTAGGGATTCAGCCTTCGAACCGTCTGCCGGAAGAACGCCTGGGCGCGGTCGCGGAATTCCTGCGGGACCTGCGCCGGCGATTTCGCAAAGACTTCGCGGGCCAGTTCGAGTTCCATGTCGATGAATGCCCGGACCGGCTGCGGGAGAGGTCCCGATCCGAGTTCGCGGGTGACGGCCTTGCGCTCGATCAGGCCGGTCACGATCGCCAGCAGATCGGCGGGCGCCGCGCAATCGTGGATAAGGGCCGGGAAGCTCATTGGCGCCACGGCGGCGTCCGGATGACGGCGCAGCCAGCGGAGCGCGGCAGCCGGCCGCAGCGCATAGAATATCTTCTTCAGCGGCACATCCCGGCCGTCGTCAAAAGAGATGCGGCGTTTCTGATCCTCTCCGAGATGCAGATAGTGACGGGCGACCAACCGGCGGTCGGACACGTGTTGCGCCAGATCCAGGAATTCCTCGCGGAAGCGGGTATCGGCGCCATAGACGATGGGCGATGTCAGCCATTCAATGATCACGGCATTGCCCTTGAGAAGCAGCTTGACGGCCTTGCCCAGGTCCCAGCCATTGACATCGAGCTCGCCGTCCAGGGGCGTCTCGATGACATCGCGGCGCTGCCAGAGGGAGAGATAGTGATCCTGCGGGCGCACAAAGACGAAGCGGCAGTCATAGTCGCTGTCGGGCGATGGAAATCCCCAGGCCCGGCTGCCGCTTTCGATCGCCAGTGGTATGGACACCTGCTGGCCGTTGCGGATGTCGGCAAGCCGCGCGTCTATTCGCGCGACGATCGCCGCGTCCATTCCCGCATCGATTTTCCGTATCATTGACCCCGCCGGCATTTGCACCCCACCTCCCATAGTGGCAAGCTCCCTATCATGACGGAACCGGCCAGGACAGGCGAGCGCGAGCGGGACTTTGGCTTCGCCGCGCCCGAGGATGCGCCCATTCCCTATCTTCAAAGGATACGCGAATACTATTCGACGCTGGGCTACGGTGCGCCCTATGAATGGGCCCATTATGCCGACGTGCCCTTCACGCGGCTGCAGAAGCCGCTCGATCAATGCCGGATCGCGCTCGTCACCACCGCCGCGCCTTATCAGCCGGACAAGGGCGATCAGGGACCGGGAGCGCGCTACAATGCGGCGGCGAAATTCTATCAGGTCTATTCCGGCGATACCGCGCTCGACCACGACCTGCGCATCTCGCATATCGCCATCGACCGCGCCCATACGACGGCCGAGGATCAGGCAAGCTATTTTCCGCTGGCGGCGATGCGGCGCCTGCAGAAACAGGGCCGCTTCGGCGCCCTGGCGCAGCGCTTCCAAGGCGTTCCCACCAATCGCAGCCATCGCACGACGCTCGAGACCGACTGCCCGGAAGTCGTGCGGCGCTGCCGCGCGGACCTTGCGGACGCGGCGATCCTAGTGCCCAATTGTCCGGTCTGCCACCAGACGGTGAGCCTCGCCGCACGCGCCCTGGAAGCGAACGGCATCGCCACCGTCATCATGGGGTCGGCCAAGGACATCGTCGAATATGTCGGGGTGCCACGCCTCCTGTTCTCGGATTTCCCGCTCGGCAATTCAGCGGGACGGCCGAATGACGTGGCATCGCAGGATCTCACGCTCGATCTGGCGCTCGAGCTGCTGGCCGCAGCCCCCGCGGCGCGCACGACCGTGCAATCGCCGCTGCGCTGGAACGCTTCGCCGGAATGGAAGCTCGATTACAGCAATATTGCGCGCCTCACGCCCGAGGAGATCGCCCGGCGGCGCCAAGCCTTCGATGCGCAGAAGACCATTGCCAGGGAGGTGCGGCAAGGCGGGTAAAAAATGGGCGGGGGCAGACTGGGCGCAACCATTCACCTCGCCTGCCCCCTGGTGCAACAGGGGGGAACCCATGAGCACCTGAAGTTTGCGCAACTGCCTTTTGAGGAGATGGGAGGAACCCCAAACAACACATTGCGATGCAATATCCCTAGCAACGCGCGTGCCAGACTTTCGGACAGTTCGGAGAATTCACCTAACCGATTGAATTTGGATAATAAAAAATAGAACCGCCGGAATGCCCTGATAACCGCATCAAACCTCGTTGTACTTTCATTGTGCAGTGCAGCGCCTCTTCGGGCAGCACTGTCTAAGGCATGCGAAAACTTTGATCAGCTCGGCCTTGACGTCTTCAGCCAGGCGCCGAAGCGGCGCATCGCCTCGGCGAGTTTCACCGGATCGCGCAGATAACACATGCGCAGAAAACCCTCGCCACCCGGCCCGAATGTGCCGCCGGGCGCGAAGCCGACGCCTGCCTCATCGATGATGCGCAATGTCGTGGCGAGCGAGTCCTTCATGCCGTCAATGGCGAAGAACATGTAGAAGGCGCCGCTCGGCAACTCGAAGCGTATCTGCGGATGCTCGCGCAGGCTTGCCGCAACGAGATCGCGGTTGGCACGGGCCTTGGCCACCTGACTCGCGACAAAGTCCTCGCCCGCATCGAGGGCCACGGCGCAGCCCTGCTGCAGGAAGGCCGCGGTGCCCGAGGTATTGTATTGGATGATGCGCTCGATGGCGGGCCCCACGGCGCGCGGCGCCTGCAGCCAGCCGACGCGCCATCCGGTCATCGCCCAGTTCTTGGAGAAGGTGTTGGCGAGCAGCATCCGCTCCTCGGTATCGCAGATGTCGAGGAAGGAGGGCGCTCGGGTCTCGCCGGCGTCGCCATAATAGAAGCGCGCATAGACCTCATCGCCGACGATCCACAGGCCGCGCTTGCGGCATTCATCGCGCACCGCTTTCAGGTCGTCGAGGCTCGCGGTCCAGCCGAGCGGATTGGAGGGCGAGTTGAGGACGATCGCCTTGCTCCGTCGCGTGATGGCCTCGAACAGCCGGTCGAGATCGAGATGCCAGCGGCCATTGGCGAAATCGAACGGCACTTCGACGGGCCGGGCGCCTGAAAGCCGCATCGGACCGGCATAGTTCGGCCAGGCCGGCGTCGGCAGGATGATCTCGTCACCTTCGCCGGCGATCATCTGGATGATGGTCTGGATCGCCTGCATGCCGCCGCCGGTGACGAAGAAGTTCTCCGCCTCGAATCCGCGGCCGTAATGCCTGGTGTGATAGCGCGCCAGCGCCTCGCGCAAGGGCGGAATGCCGCGCTGCCAGGTATAGAAGGTCTCACCCTTGAGCAGGCTGTCGATGGCCGGCCGGCAGAAGGCCTCGGGTGTGGGCACATTGCCTTCGCCCGACCAGACCGGGATGATGTCGGGCCGGTCGATCCCGTGATTGACCGCCGACATGATGCCCGAATCGGGCTCGTCGCGGCTCGCCTGGGTGATGGCGTCGAGAAGGACGCGGTCGGAGTTCAGTGTCATGAAAGGGCTCGTCACCAAAAAGAACCCGGGTGGCGACACCCGGGTCCGTTGCTCGATAATATGGGTTCGCGTCTACTTTTTCTTGACGAGAGCGTCGCGGATTTCGCCCAGCAGCTTCTCGGAGGGCGTCGGTGCCGGGGGCGGCGCCGGGGGCTCAGCCTTGCGCATCCGGGTCGAGATCTTCACCAGCTGGAACAGAACGAAGGCCACGATCAGGAAATTGATCAGCACGGTGAGGAAGCTGCCATAAGCGAACACCGCGCCTTGTTCCTTGGCAGCCGCCAAAGTCGGCGCGGTAACTGTCGACCCAAGGCCCCAGAAATAATTGTTGAAGTCGAGACCGCCAGTAGCCCAACCGACAATCGGCATGATCAGGTCGTCGACAATTGAGGTGACGATTTTGTTGAAGGCGGTGGCGATGATGACGCCGATTGCCAGATCAAAGGCATTGCCCTTGAAAGCGAAACTCTTGAATTCTTGCCACATGCTGCATCCCTTCCTGATGTGCAGATGATGCCCGGTCTAAACCCCCGAACAAGGAATTTGTACCTCAGTCACGCTACGGTTGAAAGCCGTAGCGTGAGGTCGCTAGAGTGCAGGAAACCTGACCTGAGGTCCGATGTTCTATAGCTGGACCGTCCTGTTCGCCGGCCTCGCCTATGTCGGTCTCCTGTTCGCGGTGGCGAGCTTCGGGGACCGCAAGGCGCGCGGCCGCCTGCCGGGAACGCCCCGGCCACTCATTTATGCGCTCTCGCTCGGGGTCTATTGCACCTCCTGGACCTATTTCGGC
>CAZICN010000316.1:1211-4808 GCA_964537655.1 uncultured Aestuariivirga sp. | reverse complement strand
AAGTTCGCTCGGAGGACGCTGCCAATGTATGCGAACTTCGGATTCGGGACACTAGATCACCGCCAATGTCCGCCATCGATCCGCCGGTTTCCGCCGCCCATCTTTCCGAGGCCAGGAAAGGCGTGGCCTATGGTATCACCGCCCATCTGTTCTGGGGCGTGATGGCCTATTACTTCAAGCTGCTGGACGGCGCCTCGCCGGTCGAGATCGCCGTCCATCGCGGCCTGTGGTCGCTCGCCATCGCCGGCCTCGTCATCTGGCTGCTCGGCCAGTTCGACGATGTCAGGCGGGCCCTCGCCAGCCCGCGCATCCTGGCCACCTTGCTGTTCACCAGCCTTCTCATCGTGTTCAACTGGGGCTTCTATGTGTGGTCGATCCAGAACGGCCGCACCATCGAGGCGAGCCTTGGCTATTATATCAATCCCCTGCTGAACGTGGTGGCGGGCGCGGTCTTCCTCGGCGAGCGCTTCACCCGGATGCAGGTGCTGGCGATCGGCCTCGCGGTCATCGCCGTCCTCATCCAGACGATTGCCGCGGGCGTCGTGCCCTGGCTCGGCCTGATGCTGGGCTCGACCTTCTGCCTCTATGGCCTGATCCGCAAGACCGTCGATGTCGGCGCGACCCAGGGCTTCTTCATCGAGGTGCTGATCATCTTCCCGCCGGCGCTCGCCCTCGCGCTGTGGATGGGAAGCACCGGCGAGGCGGTCTTCCTCACCACCCAGTTCTACACGCTGATGCTGATCGGCTGCGGCATTCTCACCGCGGGCGCCCTGCTGTTCTTCGCCGCAGCGATCCGGCGCATCCGCTATTCGACTGCCGGGCTCATGCAATATATCTCGCCCTCGCTCGTCTTCCTCACCGCTGTCTTCATCTTCGGCGAGCCGATGAACGCCTGGCGCTGGCTGTCCTTCGCGCTCCTGTGGGTGGCGCTCGTCATCTATTCATATCCCGCCATCAAGGAAGGCCGGAAGATGCAGGCAGCCGAGGAGCCAGCCCAGGCCTGACCAGCATCTAAGTGCCGGCCCGCGCGGCGACGGCTACAAGGTCGATGCCCGCATGAGTCCCGAGGAGGCGCAGCTCTATCATTCGATGCAGATGCGCGAATTCGCCGGCAGCGACGCCGACATGGTCACGGCGGTCACGCTCAACTATATCGATGAGGCGCTGGGCATCGTGCGCGCGGCGCAGGAGTTCAAGATGCCGCTGGCGGTCTCCTTCACAGTGGAGACGGACGGCCGGCTGCCGTCGGGCGAGGGCCTGCGCGAGGCCATCGAGACGGTGGATCGCGTGAGCGCCAACTACCCGCTCTATCACATGATAAACTGCGCCCACCCCGAGCATTTCGACCAGGTGCTGACGCAGGGCGCCTGGCTCAAGCGGATCAGGGGCGTCCGGGCGAATTCCTCGAACAAGAGCCATGCCGAGCTCGACGCCGCGACCGAGATCGATGTCGGCGATCCGCAGAATCTCGGCCAGCGCTACAACGAGCTGCGCGCCAGGCTGCCCAATCTCGTCGTGCTGGGCGGATGCTGCGGCACCGATCACCGCCACCTGGCGGCGATCACCGATGCCTGCCTCGCGGCCTGACATGCGATTAAGGAGTGCGCGAGAAATCGCGCACTCCCTTTAACCTAGAGTGTCTTGCGAATGGGATCCGCCGGCACATTGGCCGTCGACTGCCGCAGCCGGTCTTCGAAGACCGTGACGACATCCTCGGCCTTCTTCACCACGTCGAATTTGAGCTCGAGGCCTTCGCGGATGAATCTCTCCTGGCGCATATGGCTGATCAGGGTGAGCAGCGGCGCCCAGTAATTGTCGATGTCGCAAATGATGATCGGCTTGGCATGCCGGTCGAGCTGCGCCCAGGTCGAGATCTCGACCAGCTCCTCGAGAGTGCCGAGCCCGCCCGGCAGCGCGACGAAGCCGTCCGAGCGCTCGAACATCGTCATCTTGCGCTCATGCATGCTGGCGGTGACGATGAGCTCGTTCACCTCGGTCAGCATGCGCTCCTTGCTGACGAGGAATTCCGGGATGATGCCGACGACATGGCCGCCGCCGGCGATGACCGCGCGGGCGACCTCGCCCATGAGGCCGAGGCTGCCGCCGCCATAGACGAGGCCGATGCCCTGATTGGCCATATGGGTGCCGAGCGCCTTCGCCGCCGCCATATAGACGGGATTTCGGCCCGGGCCCGATCCGCAATAAACACAAAGATGCCGCATGATTCTCCTATAGTCATTTGGTCGCGCGATGGCCGCCCGTCAAGCTGACCTGATGTTGCTTAAGCTTTGCAGATTCGCCGGTAATTCACTATTTACAGGCGGGAACATGGAACCGCGACAATGAAAAACCCGCTTCTCGTCTATACCGGCGCCGCGCTGGCGAGCCTCGCCGCCCTGGCCGGGCTGAGCATGACCGACTGGACCACGGGCTCGCCCGAGGGCCAGAAAGCCCCGGAAATCGTGGGTGAAGCACAGCCCCAGACAGGTGAAGCGCAGCCCGAGGCGGGTCAGGAAGCGGCCAAGGCGCCCGAGAAACCGGCCGAGACCGCGGATGTGAAGGCGCCGGAGCCGCCTAAGGTGGAAGCCGTGGCAAAGCCCGAGCTCGATACCGTCAGGGTCGAGAGCGACGGCCAGGCCGTCGTCGCCGGGCGGGCGAAGCCCGGGGCCGAAATCGCCCTGAAGCTCGGCGATAAGGTCATCGGCAAGGGCCTCGCCAATGCCGACGGGTCCTGGGTCGTGGTTCCCGACAACCCGCTGCCCAAGGGCGCTCATGAAATCACCGTCGAGCAGAAGGCGGGCGATGCAGCCCCGGTGCTGGCGGAACAGTCCATTGCGGTCGCGGTGCCGGAGAAGGCCGGCCAGCAGGCCATGGTGGCGCTGAGCAAACCGGGCGCCGCCACCAAGGTTCTGCAAGCGGGCGACAGCCAGCAGCAGGCTGAGGCCACGCCGGAGAAGCCGGCCGAGGTCGCCGAGACGACACAGCCGGCGGCCGACTCCGGGACCGCCGCCGAACCCGTCCAGAAGACGGCCGAAGCCGAACAGCCGGCCCAGCCGGCGGCCGAGGCCACGCAGCAATCGGCGGAAGAGACCGTGACGGTCGCCAAGACCGAGGAGCCGGCCACCGCCGGCAAGCAAGCCGAACCCACGCAGAAGGCGGCCGAAGCCGCCAAGACGACGGAAGCTGTCGCCCTCAGGCTCGACGCCGTCGATTACAATGACAAGGGCGATATCATCTTTTCCGGCCGCGCCGCGCCCGGCACCGCCATCCGTCTCTATGTCGACAATGGCGGCGTCGGCGATGCCATCGTGGACTCCTCCGGCAACTGGTCGTTTTCCGGCAGCGACATCATCAAGCCCGGAACCCACACGCTCAGAGCCGACCAGATCAACAAGAGCGGCAAGGTCATGGCCCGCATCGAACTGCCCTTCCAGCGCGAGGATGCGGCGGCCGTCGCGGCGCTGAATGCGCCAGCCGAGACCGAGACCCCAAAGACGACCGAAGTGCAGAAGACCGAGTTGCCACAGGCTGTGGCGCCGCAGGCCGAGCCGCCGCAGACGGCGGAAGTCGAGACGCCGACCCCCGCCGAAGCCGAAC
>CAZICN010000316.1:0-1111 GCA_964537655.1 uncultured Aestuariivirga sp. | reverse complement strand
CCCCCGCCGAAGCCGAACTGCCAGCACCCGCCGACGTCGAGCAGCCGGCGCCCGCCGAGCCCGCGCAGACGGCCGAGGCCGAACCTCAGCCGCAGGCGACTGAAGTGGCCAAGGCGGAGCCCGAAGCTTCGGGTCCCGCACCCGATCAGCCGGTTGCCGAAACCAAGACGGAAGAAGTGACGACGGCCGCCGCCGCCACCACCGAGACGGCCGTCAAGGCGACGGAGCCCGACAAGAAGCGCTCCGGCAAGGTCGTCATCCAGCCCGGCAACAATCTGTGGAAGCTGTCGCGCGTCATCTATGGCCGCGGCATCAACTTCACCGTGATCTACAAGGCCAACAAGGACCAGATCCGCAATCCGAACCGCATCTATCCGGGTCAGATATTCGCCATCCCCAATGCCAATCCGCCTGAGACGATCGATCCCAAGCGCAAGGATCCGCTGACCAGCGCGGAGGGCGGCGCCGCGCAATGACGCGTGGCCTGACGCCGCATCAGTCGGCGCTGCGACGAGGCGACGGCAGCCACTGGCTGACGCTCAAGGACATCATGCCGCTGCTGTGGCCCAAGGGGCGCATGGATCTGAAGGTCCGTGTGGTGCTGGCCATCGCGGCCCTCGTCCTCGCCAAGGTGATCACGGTCCTCACCCCCTTCGCCTACAAATATGCGGTCGACGCCCTCACCCTCAAGAACGCGGTGCCGGCGCTCGTCATCGTGCCGGTCTTCATGATCCTCGCCTATGGCGTCGGCCGGGTGATGATGGTGGCCTTCGCGCAGCTGCGCGACGCGATCTTCGCCAAGGTCGGCCAGCGCGCGGTGCGCGAGCTCGCCATGCGCACCTTCCGGCACCTGCACCAGCTGTCGCTCAAGTTCCATCTCGAGCGGCGCACCGGCGGCCTGTCGCGTATCATTTCGCGCGGCACCAACGGCATCGACACCATCTTGCGTTATTCGCTGTTCAACACACTGCCGACGGCGCTCGAGCTCCTGTTCATCTGCGGCATTCTCGCGCGCTCCTATGGCTGGCTCTATGCGCTGGTCGTCGCGGCGACGGTCGCCGCCTATACGGCCTTCACCTATCTCGCCACCGAATGGCGCATCAATATCCGC
>CAZICN010000315.1:0-4814 GCA_964537655.1 uncultured Aestuariivirga sp. | reverse complement strand
CCCGTCCGCCCTGCGGGCGTCCACCCTCCCCGCGCTGGCGCGCAAGGAGGGAGATCTCGCTCTCATCCGCGAGGACGAGGTATCGTGAGAAGGAATACTTGCTAAAGCGCCGTTATCGCCGTCACGGCGCCGTTGCCGCCGGGCAGTTCGGCTTCATCGCCGACCTCGAGCCCGAGCAGCGCCCGGGCGATCGGCACCGTATAGGCGATCAGGCCCTTTTCGAGATCGGCCTCGTCCTCGCCGACGATCGAGAAGGTCTGCTCGCGGCCGTCGTCGCGCTTGACCGAGACGCGCGTCGCGAAGGCCACTTTCTGCGGCGCCCTGGGCGGCTCGACCGGCTGGGCGGTGGCGCGGCGCTGCATCCAGTAGCGCAGGTCGCGCGACGCCCGCGCGATGCCGGAGCGATCGGTCTCATGCTGGGCATGCGCCAGGAGCTTGCGCGCCGTCTCGATCTCCTCATCGATCAGGGCCAGGCCGTGCGGCGTGACGAAATTCGGATTGGGACTGATCGGGTGTTCCGGCAGTTCCTCAACGGCATCCTGTCCATCTTGCTCTTTGATGAAGGCCCGGCTCATAATCGTCGTCTCTTCTCCACCCCCAAATCAGTATAGCACCACTATAGCACATGAATATTGCCGCCCCGCAGACCGTTTATCTCAAGGATTACAAGCCGGTTCCCTATCTGATCGAGGAGGTCCATCTCGATTTCAGCCTGGCGCCCGAGGCGGCGCAGGTCACTTCCCGGCTCAGTCTCAGGCCCAATGCGGCAGCCGCGATGACGGGAGCGCCCCTGGTCCTCGATGGCGAGAAGCTCGAGCTCAAGTCGATCAGCATCGATGGTGCTCCGCTCGACAGGTCGCGTTACAGGATCAGCGCCACGAAGCTCACCATCGCCGAGGTGCCGCAAAGGCCCTTCACGCTCGAAGTCGTCACGCTCTGCAATCCCAGGGCCAATACCGAGCTCTCCGGCCTCTATCTGTCGAGCGGCATCTTCTGCACCCAATGCGAGGCGGAAGGTTTCCGGCGCATCACCTATTTCTACGACCGGCCGGATGTCATGGCGCGCTACCGGGTGCGCATCGAAGCCCCGCTCGCCACCTGCCCGGTGCTGTTGTCCAACGGCAATCCCGGCGCCACGGGCGGCGTCCCCGGCACCGACCGGCATTTCGCGCTCTGGGATGATCCGCATCCCAAGCCGTCCTATCTCTTCGCCCTCGTCGCCGGCGATCTCGCCTGCGTGACCGGCAGCTTCGTGACGCGGTCGCAGCGCAAGGTGGACCTGCGCATCTATGTCGAGAAGGGCAAGGAGGACCGCTGCGACTGGGCGATGGAATCGCTCAAGACCTCGATGCGCTGGGACGAGCGGCGTTTCGGCCTCGAATACGACCTCGACATCTTCATGATCGTCGCGGTGGCCGACTTCAACATGGGCGCCATGGAGAACAAGGGCCTCAACATCTTCAACGACAAATACATTCTGGCGCTGCCCGGAACCGCGACCGATGTGGACTATGTCAATATCGAAGCGATCATCGCGCATGAGTATTTCCACAACTGGACCGGCAACCGCGTCACCTGCCGCGACTGGTTCCAGCTCTGCCTGAAGGAAGGCCTCACCGTCTTCCGCGACCAGGAATTCACCGCCGATATCCGCTCGCGCGCGGTCAAGCGCATCGCCGATGTGAAGCGCCTGCGCGCCGACCAGTTCCCGGAGGATGGCGGGCCGCTCGCCCATCCGGTCAGGCCGTCCTCCTATATCGAGATCAACAACTTCTACACCGCGACCGTCTATGAGAAAGGCGCCGAATTGTGCCGCATGATCGAGACCCTCATCGGCCGCGACGCGTTCCGCAAGGCGATGGACCTCTATTTCGAGCGCCATGACGGCGAGGCGGCGACGACCGAGGATTTCGTGCGCGCGATGGCCGATACCTCGGGACGCGATCTCGACCGGTTCTTCGCCTGGTATGAGCAGGCGGGCACGCCGGAAGTCGTCGTTTCCGAGAGATACAATGAAAAGGCGAGGACCTATGACCTGACCCTCGAGCAGGTGACGGCGCCGACACCCGGCCAGGACGGCAAGGTGGCGCTGCAGATCCCGCTCGGCATCGGGCTGGTCGGACCGGATGGCGCGGACATGCCGCTCGACCTCGAGGGAACCGGCGTGCTCAACCAGCCGCTGATCGAGCTCACGGACGCGAAAAGGACGTTCCGTTTCCGTAACGTTGCCCGCAAGCCGGTGCTGTCGCTCAATCGTGGGTTTTCGGCGCCGGTCAGGATCAGGAGCGAGGCCACCGTCCCCGATCAGCTATTCCTGATGAAACATGACGGCGACACCTTCAACCGCTGGGAGGCGGCGCAGACGGCGGCTCATGCGCTCATCGGCGCCCGCCTCGCCGGTCGCGAGACGGCGGCGGACACGAAGTCCTTCGTCGCGGCGATCGGCGCCGTGCTCGCCGATCCCGGCCTCGATGATGCCTTCAAGGCGGCGATGCTGGGGCTGCCGGGCGAGCAGGAGATCGCCACCCTGATCGGCCGCGATGTCGATCCGGGCGCCATCCACCAGGCGCGCGAGGCGCTGCGCGCCGCGATCGGCATGGGGCTTCAGGATGCGCTGCCCGGCCTCTGGAAACGCACGGAAGCCTCGGGCCCCTACCGGCCCGACCCCGAAGGAACCGGGCGGCGCTCGCTGCGTTATGCCGTCCTCTATGCGATCGCCGGCGGCGATGCGGCGCTGGGGGCGCGGCTGGCGCGCGCGCAGCTCGCGCGTCCGGCGAGCATGACCGACGAGATCGGATCGCTGGCGACGCTGGTGACGCTCGATGTCCCCGAGCGCGACGAGGCGCTCGATGCGTTTTACAAACGCCACAAGGAGGACCATCTCGTCGTCGACAAGTGGTTCGCGCTGCAGGCTTCGGCGCCGCTCGCGGGGACCAACCGGAGAGTGCGCGAGCTCATGAAGCATCCCGACTTCAAGCTGACCACGCCCAACCGGGTGAGAAGCCTGGTCGGCGCGCTCGCCATGGGCAATCCCTTCGCCTTCCACGCCGCCGACGGCGAAGGTTATGCGATCATCGCCGATACGATTCTCGCCCTCGATCCGATCAACCCGCAGGTCGCGGCGCGGATGGCCACGGCCTTCCGCAGCTGGGCGATGCTCGAGGAGAAACGGCGCGGCCTCGCCCGGGCGCAGCTCGAACGTATTCTCGGCACCGCCGGCCTGTCCCGCGATCTCTACGAGATCGTCTCGAAATCGCTGGGGTGATGGAGAGTCACATGCCCGAGCATCCCGAAGATATCGAAGTCACCCTGACGCGCCTCGTCAAAAACTGGGCGAGCGAGGTTGAGCGAGTCCGGCCAATGCCTCGAAATCTTCTCAGGCGAGGTAAGAGGCTCGTCCGTGGCGTCACCGTCGATCTCGATGGAACACTGCCGGATGACGACAGTTGAGCGGCCCTTGATTCCCATTCTCCCTCATTTCCCCTTCTCCCGTGCGCAGCATGGGAGAAGGTGCCCAAAGGGCGGATGAGGGCTCTTCCTCGAAGCGTGCGAAATTTGGGGCAAAGAACCCTCACCCGGCCTTCGGCCACCCTCTCCCATTGCTTCGCAACGGGCGAGGGAGAAATTTCCGAGTCTCGAAATCGCTGGGGTCTTGACCAGCGAAGGTTCCCCCAAATCGTCATCCCGGCGAAAGCCGGGACCCCTGAATAAAATCAACCGGGAGGCGCTGTTCGCGTGGCTTCCACGCTGCGCGCGGGCGAGGCAGTCGCTCATCTCGGCGCAAGAATGTGTGACTGCTTCGGCGCCGCTCGATCGCGCAAGCCGGCGAAATCCAGGTTGACAGTCGCCGTCTCGCATAGCAGTGCGCGAGGCTCCCGGATTGACCCGCGATCGCCACAAAATCGCTCGACTTATCAATAGAATAGGTATTGCCCGTTTCCGGCTGGACAAATCATTCCACTTACGAATCAATAGGCCATGATTCGTGAGGTCGGGTGTTTGGTGGTGGGGGTGCGGATTCCCGTTGAATGAGCGCCACGCAGGGGGCGAGACTTGGGCAGCAGAGCACAACTGGGCGGACTATTCTTCAAGGAGCGGGTGCTCCGGCTGCCGCTGCCATTGCCCGGCTGGGCCCGCATCACCATCGGCGAGCGCTCGCTGCGCATCCTGATCACCATCCTCGTCTCGCTCTTCCTCATCACCCTGGCGCTCGCCCTCTTCCTGCAGCTGGCGCAAAGCCGGATGACCCATCTCGCCGAGCAGAACCGCCAGACCCTGCTTTACGCCACGGCGGCGGCACAGCACATCAAGCAGGCGGCGCGCACCCAGATCCAGTCGGGCTTCACGCCAAAACCCTTCACCCAGGAAGACCTCGATCTGGCGCTTCTCCCCGAGGCGCAGCGCGAGGGCCGCATCTTCGCCTTCGTCAACGCCTCGGGCGTGATCACCGTCAGCTCGCGGTCGGACGGCTCCATCGCCGGCCAGACCATCGGCGATGTGCTGTCCAATCGTTTCATCACCGAAATAAACATCAACGACACGGAAATGGCGCGCATCACGCTGGCATCCGGCGAGGAGGCCTATGTCGGCATGAGCGACCTCAGCCCGCTACCCGGCAGCCTGCTCGTCATCCAGAAGCGCGCCGACGTCATGCGCGCCTGGAAGGACAGCGTCATGCAGGTCAGCGTGCTGTTCGCCGTCACCTTCCTCGTCCTCATGATGCTGGGCGGCGCCTTCCACTGGCAGGCGGCGAAAGCGTCGGAAGCCGACCGCACCCTCACCGTCGCCACCGAGCGGCTCGACAAGGCGCTCGA
>CAZICN010000314.1:0-4830 GCA_964537655.1 uncultured Aestuariivirga sp. | reverse complement strand
GGCAGGCTCGACCTGCCCTTCGTGGGACATTGCACCTTCGGCAAGCGGCCGGTCTGCACCGACTGGGACAGGATCGAGGCCGATGTCGCGGTGCTGGGCATCCCCTATGACATGGGCACGCAATACCGCTCGGGTGCGCGCTTCGGTCCCCGCGCCATCCGCGAGGCCTCGACGCTGTTCTCCTTCGGCCATGGCGGCGCCTATGACCATGAGGACGACGTCACCTATCTGCCGCTCGACAAGGTGCGCATCGTCGATGTCGGCGATGCCGATATCGTCCATACCGACACGGCGAGGAGCCACGCCAATGCCGAGCGCGCGGTGCGCAAGATCCTCGAACGCGGCGCCCTGCCGGTGGCGCTGGGCGGCGACCATGCGGTCAACATCCCCTGCATCCGCGCCTTCAGCGGGCATGGGCCGATCCATATCGTCCAGATCGACGCCCATCTCGACTTCGTCGATGTGCGCCATGGGGTGCGTGAAGGCCACGGCAATCCTATGCGACGCGCGGCGGAGCAGAGCCATGTCTCGGGACTCTCCCAGATCGGCATCCGCAATGTCTCCTCCACCGCGCGCGAGGGTTATGAGGATGCGCGCGCCCGGGGCTCGACCATCCTGTCGGTGCGCCAGGCCAGGCGCCTCGGCGCCGAAGGCGTCCTGGCGACGATCCCCAAGGGCGTGCGTTATTACGTGACGATCGATATCGACGGCTTCGATCCCTCGATCGCGCCTGGCACCGGCACGCCCAGCCATGGCGGCTTCCTCTATTATGAAGTCATGGAAATCCTGCAGGGCCTGGTCAAGCGCGGCAAGGTCGTCGGCATCGACCTGGTCGAGGTGGCGCCCGCCTATGATCCCTCCGGCATCACCGGCTTCCTCGCCGCGCAGGTTCTCCTGAACTTCATCGGCTATATCTTCGAGGAACGCGGAAAATGACCGCCGGCGAAATCATGACGCTGCCCGCCCGCAGGGGCCGGGCCTGCCGGCTCGCCAGGGGCCAGGCGATCAAGATCATCAACACGCATGGCCACCAGGTCGTCGACACCTGGGCCTTCAGCGCCGAGGACCTGCGCGAATTCATGTCGATGGAGCATATGCGCCCGACATTGGGGACGATCTTCCCGCGCCGGGGTCATGAGCTCATCACCAACCGGCGCCGGTCGATTCTGCATTTCGAGGAAGACACCTCGCCCGGCATCCACGACACGCTGATGGCGGCCTGCGACGACTATCGCTACGGGCTTCTCGGCTGCACGGAATATCACGACAACTGCACCGACAATCTCATGGCCGGCTTGCGCCAGATCGGCCTCGAGCCGCCGGAAGTGCCCGCGCCGCTCAATCTGTGGATGAACATCCCGGTAGGCCAGGACGGCGCGACCAGCTGGGGCGAGCCCGTGTCGAAGGCCGGCGACTATGTCGTGCTGCGCGCCAGGATGGATTGCGTCATCGCCATGTCGGCCTGTCCGCAGGACATGCTGCCGATCAACAAGGGCAAGCCGGTCGAGGCGCATTACCAGATCCTGTCCTGACGCCTTGGTGATCATCCGGAGAAGACCATGAAACTGCAGCTCTTCCGCAATGCGACTCTCAAGCTCGCTTATGGCGGCAAGACGATCCTCATCGATCCCTATCTGGCGGCGCGGCACAGCCTGCCGTCCTTCACCGGGCGGTCGCCCAATCCGATGGTCGATCTGCCGGCCGGCATCGACACCATTCTCGAGGGCGTCGAGCTCGTGGTCGTGTCGCATCTCCACACCGATCATTTCGACAGTGTCGCAAAGGAAAGGGTGCCGAAGCATTTGCCGCTGATCTGCCGGCCGGGCGATGAAACGAAAATCCGGGAAGCCGGCTTCAAGGACGTCCGGCCGCTCTTGGGTACCATCGAATGGCATGGAATCCGTCTCACGCGCCGCGAAGGCAGCCACGGCCTGGGTCCCGTGGTCGAGAAGATGGGACCGGTCATGGGCTTCACGCTGGAAGCGGGTGGCGAGCCCAGGGTCTATTGGACGGGCGACACGGTTCTCTATCCGCCGGTCACGCGGACCATCGAGGAGACGGCTCCCGATGTCATCGTCACGCATTCCTGCGGCGCCAGATGGGATGGCGATCTGATCGTCATGGATGCTGGGCAGACGATCGCGACCTGCGAGCTGGCAGGGGATGCGCGGGTCGTCGCCGTCCACATGGAAGCGCTCGACCATGCGACCGTCACCCGCGCCGAACTGCGTGCCGCGGCCGAGGCGAGGCGTGTTCCCGCGACGCGGCTTCTCATCCCGGCAGATGGAGAGACGCTGACTCTGACTTGACTTGCCATCTTAAAGAAAAGGCTGGGATCGCGAGATCCCAGCCTTCCTTTCGTGCCGAGTTCGGCGCTTACTGCTTCAGCAGATCGGCCACCGGAATGGCCTCGCTGATCGTCCATTCATCGACGACGCCAGGCTTGCCGTTGTTCGTCTCGATGATGAGATAGCGGCCGCGGTTCTGGTGATGGATCTCGCTGGTGAAGGTGCGTGGCCCGAACAGGGTCGGCTCGTCCTTCATCTTCTCGAGCTCCGCCACCACGGCGTTGGCATCGGTCGACTTCGCCCGCTCCACCGCCTTCGACCACACATCGATCAGCACATAGCCCGGATAGACATACTGGCTCGACGGATCGCCGCCGGTCACTTCCTTGTACTTCTTGTTGAACTCGTTGACCTTGGGATTGGGATCATCGCCATAGATCGAGCCCTGCGCCGGCACGAAGAAGTTGGAGAGGTCCGGCACCGCCGACAGCCAATAGCTGCCGTCGACGCCCGAGCCGTTGAGGATCGGCGCCTTGATGCCGGCGGCGCGGATCTGCTTGATGGCCGAGACGGCGCCCGGCATCATCGTGCACAGCATGATCGCATCGGGCTCCTGCGGCAGGGCCTTGATGCGGCTGATCTGCGAGGCGATCGAAGCGTCCTCGTTCTTGAAGGTGTCGCTGCCGACGAGCTCGGCATCCTTCAGGCGCGGCAGCTGCCAGTCGAAACCATCGCAGATGCCCTTGTTGTAGACCGTCCAGGTGTCGAGCAGACGGTAGAACTTGCGCGCGTTCTTCTTGTTGTAGGCCCACTCCGCCATGGTGGCGCCTTGCACCGCCGCCAGAACCGAGCTCGAGAAGGAATGCGGACCCACGCCCGGAATGCCCGCCTTGATCGATTCGGCGCACAGGAAGAACGAGACCTTGCCGGCCGCTTCCGCCGCCAGCGCAGCAGGTGCGCCGAAATCATAGTCGCAGGACACGATCACCAGCTCGGCGCCCTTGTCGAGCACTTCGAGGCCGGCCTTGGCGCCCTCGGCGCGGTCGGTCTTGGTGTCGGCGGTGACCACCTTGATCTGCTTGCCGAGCAGGCCGCCCGCCTTGTTGATCTCATCGATGCGGATCAGTGCCGCATCCTGAGCGGGCTTGTCATAGGCCTGCATGAAGCCCGATTCCGCCGTGGCGAAACCGACGACGATCTCTTCCGCCGCCCGGGCGGGCTGCGAGAGCAGCGTGCCAACAGCGGCCGCCAACCCCAGTATCTTCCACTTACTCATGGTCTCCTCCTTGTCATTGTCTATGAACGCACGTCTATTCCGAAGTCTTGCCGGCGCCTTTGAAGCGCCAAGTGATCTCGCGATTGCGCGTCAGCCCCGCCGGCCTGAACATCAAGATGACGATCATGACGAGGCCGATGGTGATCTCCTGCAGGCCGTTGGGGATGGCGAGCGTGGAGCCGCCGAGATCGATGCCCTTCTCCAGCCAGCGCAGCAGCTGGATGATGGTCGAGATCACGACGACGCCGATGACCGCGCCCGACAGGCTGTTCATGCCGCCGACCACCAGCATCGACAATGTGATGAAGGTGACACCCAGATAGAAGGCGTCTGGATTGACGACGCCAAGAAAGTGCCCGTAGAGCGCACCGGCGAGGCCGATGGTGAAGGCCGAGATGACGAAGGCGATGAGCCGCTCGCGCACGATGTCGATGCCGGATGCCGCCGCCGCGGTCGCTTCGTCGCGCCCGGCGCGCAAAGCGAGGCCCGAGCGCGAGATCTGATAGAGATAGGCGATGACGATCACCAGAATGGCGCCGCCCAGCGCCGTCCATATGCCGGTATAGAAGGGGATGCCGACGATCGAGCCGGTGCCGCCGGTCACCGAATCCCAGTTGGAATAGACGGTGTTGATCACGGCCAGCATGGCGAAGGTCGCGATCGAGGCGGCGATGCCGGAAAGCCTCATCAGGATGCGCCCGACAATGAGCGCGAAGAGCGCCGCCATGAGCCCCGCCAAAGCGGCCGAGACGAAGATCGGCAGTTGCGTGTTGATCAGGAAGGACGGCAGGCCCGGCAGCGACACCTGCTTCATCATCGGCGGGATGGTGAACCAGGCGGCGGCATAGGCGCCGATGCACATGAAGCCCATATGGCCGAAGCTGATGACGCCGGAATTGCCGACGAAGATGTAAAGGCCGGCCACCAGCATGACGCGGATGAACATCTCGACAATGGTGCGGCTGAAAGGGCCCGAGCCCACCAGCTTGGCGAGAAGCGCGATGGCGATCAGGATCGCGATCAGGATGATCGGCGTCGAGATCGTGCGGGCGAAGAGAGAGCTGCGCTTGAGCATGGTCACACTCTCTGCTTCGTCGCCTTGGGGGCGAACAGCCCTTGCGGCCGCCAGATCAGGCAGGCGATCACCGCGCCATAGACGAAGGCGTCGCGGAAGGGACGGGCTTCGAGCGGCAGGATGACCTGCATGAGCACGCTGGCGCCGCCGATGAGAAAGCCGGCGATGACCGCGCCCGGCAGGCTGCCGAG
>CAZICN010000313.1:0-4834 GCA_964537655.1 uncultured Aestuariivirga sp. | reverse complement strand
GTCAGCGCGCCGTCGATCACCAGATTGGTCCCGGTGGTGAAGCTCGAGGCAGGGCTCGCCAGGAACACGATGCCGCGGCCGATTTCCTCCGGTTTCGCCATGCGCCCGGTCGGGTTGAGCGCCATCGCCTTGCTGAAGAGATCGGGAATGTTCTTCTCGACATGCTCCCAGATGCCGCCAGCGAAATAAACATTGCCCGGGGACACCGCATTGACCCGGATCATCTTGGGCGCGAGTTCGAAGGCCATGCGCTGGGCATAGTGGACGAGCGCCGCCTTGAACGCGCCATAAGCGGGTCCGGTGAAATCGACCTCGCGGCCGGAGACCGACGACACGACGACGATGGCGGGTGCCTTGGATTTCTCGAGATGCGGCAGCGCCGCATTGACGGCGCGCACCGTATGCAGCATGTCGATCTGGAACTGCTTCTGCCAGGCCTCCTCGCTCTGGTCGACTGCGAGGGCGGAGACATTGGCGACCAGGATGTCGATGCCGCCCAGCGCCTTGGCGCTCGCGGCGATCCAGCCTTCGAGTTCCTCCTTGTTGCCGACATCGACCGCCTGGCCGAAGCCCTTGACGCGCTTCTTGCCAAAGGCCGCGACGGCCTCGTCGACTTCGCCCCTGTTGCGGGCGCAGATCGAGACATTGGCGCCCTCTTCCGCGAAGATGTCGGCGGCGCGCCGCCCGATGCCCTTCGATCCCCCGGTGACGAGGGCGTTCAGTCCCTTCAATCCAAGATCCACGATCTGTTTCTCCTCTAATATGTCTGATGAGTTCAGTCTTGTGGGGGGCGATCCAATTTTTCCAATTGCCTTCCCGAAAATGAGAACACTACCTTCTCGGACAGATCGGGATTGTCGAACTGGACTTCATAAAATCCGCCTTCATAAACCTCCATGATCGCTCCGACATCGCCGGGTCTGAGACCGACCCTGAGCCAAACTGGCCCGCGATATCTGACACTCTCGAACTGCCTGAATTGAGCACTGGCAACGGGCTCACTTTGCTCCGTCGGCAAGCACCAGATGGCGAATAGCGGCTCGTCTCCGGACGCCATGGCGTGGCGGATATTGGGCGTGTTGTGGAATTGTCCACCTATGCCCGGCTCGAACCAATCCTCCTCACCATGCTGAAACTTGCTGTTTGAGAGGACCAGATATACCTCTTCCGGCCCGTGATTGTGATCGGGGTAGCGAACATGCGGTGCCAGCAGGCTCACCCCGACCCAGACATCATCGCGTTCCTCATAACCGTTGGGCCCGACGATCATTGCATTGGCATGCCCATCGATGAAGTTTGCGCTTGCCGTATGATCGGACTTCGCACGCCTCGTCCAGGTTAGATTTGGCTCCAGCGCCTTGAAGCTTCGCACCAGAGCTTCATGTGTGGAACGTGCCCTGTCCAGGGCCGGCGCCAGATGGTCACAGACGGGCAATCGCGCCGGTACAGTCGGGCCTTGGGCCCGACAGTCGGTCAAAGCCGTAAAGACGCGATCGGTGCAGCGCCGGATTTCCGGGCCGGTATAATTCTCCATGAACACGTCGAACAGCTGATCGAGAAAATCCTGCAGTTCCGGCGGACGCCCGTTCACTCACTTCTCCCTGTCCTGATTCAGACGGACGCCGGGGGGCGCCGCTCATGATAATAGCGTCATTCCCGGGTCTCGACACTTTAATCGTCGGCAACGCCCCTCTCGGGCAGAGGTTGCAGGGGAACCTGGAACATTTTGATATCACCGAGCTCGCGCAACCACTTGAAATTGTAAGGACTGTGGCAGATTAGTCACAGACACAAGAAAATATCTCCCTGGGTCAGCCAGACGATATCGTTCTTC
Organism: uncultured Aestuariivirga sp.; assembly: GCA_964537655.1. Lineage (GTDB taxonomy): Bacteria > Pseudomonadota > Alphaproteobacteria > Rhizobiales > Aestuariivirgaceae > Taklimakanibacter. Next base: position 3,000 of record CAZICN010000313.1, on the reverse strand, counting down.
TGTGGACTGAAATAGGCTGACGCCGCGATTCAGGTTGGGGGGCGGAATGCTGGCAAGACTCTTTCTCGCGGGCGCGATGATTTGTGTGGCGATATCGCCGGTACAGGCCGATGCCGAGCCCCCCGTGATCCATGACTGGTCTGGATTTTATGTCGGCGCACATGCCGGATCCGGCTGGGGCACAAGCGATGGTGATCAGGAAATTGGCGCAGGTGGCGGCCGGTACAACGCAGCCGCCGCGACATGGGGCTACGACATTGACGGGGTCATGGCTGGCGGCCAGCTGGGTTTCAATCTTCAATCCGGAGCTATCGTATACGGTCTGGAAGGCGATATCGGCTATCTGGGCCTGGAAGGAGATGGCGACGGCGGGCCGACCTCCGTCGAGACGGTTTCTTCGGTCGATGGCGGCTTCTACGCCACGGCGGCGGGCAGGCTCGGTTATGCCGCCGACAGGCTTCTCTTGTACATCAAGGGCGGTGCGGCCTTTGCCGACCTCGATGTCCAGGTCAGAGATCCATCGACGACCGTGAATATCGGCATAATCGACGCCGACAATAAAGGCACCGAGATCGGCTGGACCCTCGGCGGCGGCGCGGAATGGGCCCTCAGTGAGGTTGTGTCCCTGAAGCTCGAGTATCTCTTCATGAACTTCAATGACGTCAAGTCGAAGGGCGAAGCGTTCAATCCGGGCCCGGCCGGCCAGTTTGGATGGAAGCATGATATCGAGATTCACGCGGTCAAGGCGGGGATCAACTTCTACTTCTAGATCCGGCTAGAGAACGCCCGGATAGGCGCCGCCGTCCATGAGGAGATTCTGGCCGGTAATATAGCCCGCATGCGCCGAGCACAGGAAGGCGCAGGCCTTGCCGAACTCCACGGGATCGCCGATGCGTTTCGCAGGGATGGCGCGTTCCTCCTCGGCCCGGATCACCTCCATGCCGACGCCCCTGTCTCGGGCCTGGGCGGCGAGGCCGTCATTGAGCCGTCTCGTGTCGAACGAGCCCGGCAGCAGGAAGTTGATCGTGACATTGGCATGGGCGACCGATCGCGCCACTCCGGCGAGAAATCCGGTCAATCCGAGACGCGCGCCGCTCGACAGATCGAGGCCGGCGATCGGCGCCTTGACCGAGCCCGAGGTGATATTGACGATCCGCCCGAAGCGTCTCTCCACCATGCCGTCGATGACCGCCTGAATCAGCTCGATGGGGCTCACCATGTTGTTGATGAGGCCGGTGAGCTGCGCCTGCCGGTCGATCTCGCGGAAGTCGCGATAGGGTGGTCCGCCATTGTTGTTCACCAGGATGTCGATCCGCGACGCGGCGCTCAGCAGCTTCGCCTGCCCGTCCGGTGTGCCGACATCGGCGACGACGGGAATGACCTTGGCCCCGGTCTCGCCTGCGATCGCCCGCGCCGTTTCTTCGAGAGCAGGCCCATCGCGGCCATTGATCACCACCATGCAGCCGGCCCTGGCGAGCTCCGTGGCGCAGGCCCGGCCAAGCCCGCGGCTCGAGGCGCAGACGATCGCGGTCTTCCCGGCGATACCCAGATCCATCGTCATCTCCTGTGACAGTCGGCGCGCTGTTGCCCGCCACTATGCCTCTTCGTTCAGCATCACGCCATCGGCCGGGCCTGTCGCCTCGCTGCCCATTCTCAGGCGGTGACCGTCCAGATCCTCGACATTCATCTCGCGCATGCCCCAAGGGAAATTGGCCGGCGCCTGCCGGATGAGGGCGCCGCGTTTCCGATAGTCCTCGTGCAGTGCGTCGACGTCATGGACGAAGATCGATATCCACATGCCGCGCTGGCCCTGCGCGCCCTCGCACAGGAAGATCCTGACCGCGTCGCGGAAGACGCAGGCGAAGCTCGGCGGCGAGCCCCAGTCCCATTCCTTGAGGAACCCGAGCTTGTCCACATAATAGGCGATGGCCGCGGGCACGTTCTTAACGTTGAGGATCGGCACGGCCGATTCGAAGCGGTTGGCGCTCTGCTCGGCGGGGCTGGCGCCCGCCTTGATCAGCGTATCGGCGATCCGCGGGTCCATCTTCGGTGAGACATAGTTGAGCGGGGTGTTGCCACGATCGTCCTTGGCGCCGGGATCGGCGCCGAGATCGAGCAGCAGGGCCACCATTTGCGGCTTCTCCTTCAGCACCGCGAAATGCAGAGGCATGCGGCGATGCTCGAACCGGCTCATCTGCCGGCCGAGGAGCCGCGGCTCGGCCTCGATCAGCCGGCGCGCGAGATCGAGGCGGTCGAGGGCGATGGACGAGAACAGGGTGGGTTTCGCTCCCCGGGCCAGAAGATAGTCGGCGACCTCGCGCTGGACATGTTGGAAGCATGTCGCCCAGCCGATCACATTCATGTCATGATCGTCCCCTGCCCCGTCGATATAGGCGCCCACGCCGACGAGATGCTTCACAACATCGAGATGCCCTTCGGCCGCCGCCCAATGCAGGGCTGTGGCACGGTCGAGCTTGTCGCGCTGGTTCACATCGAAGCCGAGCCCGAGCAGCAGCCGGACACAGCCCAGATGCCCGCCATGGGCCGAGAGGTGCAGCAGCGGCGTGTTCCACTGGCCGCCGACAAGAGCGATCTTGGCCGGATGCGCCGCAAGCAGGCGCGCAAGCTCGGCTTCGTGGCCTTTGACCGCCGCCGAGATGACCTGCCCATCGAGACTGAGCCGATCGACATGCGCCTTGAGCTCGCGCCAGCTCGTGAAGCCATAGTCCCTGGCGATGTCGAGCTGGGCCTGGTGCAGCCTGGCGGCACTATCGTGATTGCGCAGTTCCCTGAGCCGCTGCTTGGCGGTCTTCTTGAGCCAGTCGAGATCGGGTTGCGCGGGAAGCGTCTTGGTCATGGAACACCTTCTTTCGGGGGCGCCCGGTGTCCGCGTCTCGGGCTAGTGTCCCGAATCCGAAGTTCGCACCATCTCGCCGCGCCTCCGGGCGAACTTCGGATTCGAAAGGACACTAGAAAATCCAAGATTCTAGTGTGGTTTTG
>CAZICN010000312.1:0-4870 GCA_964537655.1 uncultured Aestuariivirga sp. | reverse complement strand
CGCCGCCCGATTCCTCCTTCCATGCCCAGACGCGCTTGAGGAAGGCTTCGCGTCCCATGGTCCGGCGGTCGGTCTTGTTCTCCTTCGCAAGGAGCCGTTCGACCACCATTTGCGTGGCGATGCCGGCGTGGTCCGTGCCGGGCTGCCACAGCACATCACGGCCGCGCATTCTCTCGAACCGGCATAGGATGTCCTGGATCGTGTTGTTGAGGGCATGCCCCATATGGAGCGAGCCCGTCACATTGGGCGGCGGGATGACGATGGTGAAGGGCTTGGCCTTGGGGCGTCGCCCCGGCTTGAAATAGCCGCCTTTTTCCCATGCGTCATAGAGGCGGGTTTCCATTTCGGCAGGGATGTAGGTCTTATCAAGCATGATCTTCGCTGATTTGGGGGAACATTGAGGGCTTTAAACACGACTGCGGCCATGGTTTCAACTGGCGTGTCGCAGGTCAACCTCGCGGTTCAGACGTCGCGGCGAGGCAAATACTTCACCGGGAATATTCGGCGAACAGAAAGCTGTGGGGAGTGACGAGGCGCCACGACCATCGCTCCTCCGCGACCGTCAATCAGCGCTGCGGTCGCCGCACCACCCGCTCGATCTCCTCGCGCACCAGACGCTCGACGATCTTCGGCAGATTGTCGTCGAGCCATTGCTTCAGCATGCCGCGCAGCAGCTCATGGGCGATATCGGCGATCGGCCGCTCGCCAAGCGCGCGCCGCGTGATCGTATCGGCCAGTTGATCGAAGGCCGCCTGGGTCGCTTCGCTGGTCCTTTCCGACACAAGCCCCTGCTCCGCGCCAAGACGCGAACGATGATCCGGAACGGGCGCCAGCGGCACATAGCGTGCCGGGGTCCGGGCCGGCGGGCTCGCCTGATAGGCTTCCACCGGCGTCTCGACATAGTCGGCGACCTGCGCGCCATAGTAGCCGTTATACAGATTCTGTCCTTCATCCGGGGGTATCTCCGGCTCGGACTGCCTCTGGACCGGCTCTTGCTGCGTCCGGTGAGACTCGACACCTCGCCTAGTGCCGAGGATGCCCGCAAACCCCTGGTTCGATCCGGAAGGCGAAGAATGGTCGAAATCGCGCCGCGCCCGGTTTTCCTGCGGCGCATCGAGCTTTACCCTGAGCTCGGCCATCGCGCCGCCAAGGCGATCCCCCGGCGTGCCGGCGGCATTCTCATCGATGGCGCGCCGGATGGAGGCAAGCACGTCTTCCATCCTGGGCTCGGCCGGTTTCTGGCCCTGCTTCATTGAAATTCCTGTTGCCGGCGACTCACCCGCGCCAACTCCCGGTCAAGATCGCCCAAATCGACCGCGCTTGCAAATTGCGGGCGGCGGTTATCACAATACGGCCGCAGCCGTGACTAGTCGACCGTGTTGACGCCGGTCCCGAACCACTTGTCGCGGACATTGTCGTAATTCTCGATCGGATCGTAATACTCGACCCCGAGACCGATCTGCCGGGCGGTCAGCTGGCCGATCGACCCCAGGATCTGATAGGCCGCCACGACCTGATCACGTTCGGCCTGGGCCAGGGTGACCTGGGAATTGAGCAGCTCGGCTTCGGCGTTCAGCACGTCGAGCGTGGTGCGCGAGCCGACGAGATATTCCTGTTTCACGCCGTCGAGCGCCAGGGCATTGGCGGAAACCTGCGCCTTGGCCGAGGCGATCGTCTCCCGCGCCGCGATCAGGAAATTCCACGCCGTAACCACCGATTCTCTCACCGTGCGAGCCGCGCTGATGATCTCGATGCGGCGCTGGCTTTCGACCTGCTTGGCCTCGCGCACCGCCGAATAGGTGCTGCCCGCTTCATAGAGCGGCACGCTGACACGGCCTAGGAGCGTCAGCCGTTCCGTGTTCGAGTCGTCATGATCGAGATCCGGAATGGTCTTCGAGCCGCTGGCTTCGAGCGAGACCGTCGGCAACAGGTCGCCCTTGACCACGCCGACATTGTGCTTGGCCGCTTCCGCGACGAATGCCGCAGCGAGAATATTGGGATTGACCTTCTCGGCCAGCCGATTTGCCGCTTCGAGGTTCTTCGGCAGCTTGGGCAGCTTGGGGTATTTCAGCGAGCCCGGCGCATGGCCTACCACCTTGTTGTAGGTCGCGATGCTGGCGGCAAGATTGGACTTCGCTTCCGCCACCGTCGATTCCGACAGGCTGAGGCGCGCCCGCGACTGGGCGACGTCGGTGCGCGTGACTTCGCCGACATTGAAGCGCTCGGTGGACGCGCGCAATTGCTCGCGCAGCACCGTCACATTGCGCTGCCGCAGTGACAGGATTCGCCGGTCACGGATCACATTCATGTAGGCCTGGACGGTATCGAACAAAGTCTGCTGCTCGACGGCAAGGAGGTTTTGCCGGCCGGCTTCCACCGTCGCCTCGGCGCGCTTGACGCCCTTGACCGTCTTGAAGCCGCGAAACACGGGCTGTGTCAATGCGATCGAGAAGTCGCCCGGATAGGTCGTCCCGCTCTCTCCGCTGGGGTCGGGATCGACGTCCGTATCGGAAACGCCGACATCGGCGCTGGCATCGACGCGCGGCCGCCAGCCCGACAGCGCCTGCGCCGTCTGCTCGTCGGTGGCGCGCTGCCTGGCCCGCTCCGCACCCAGTGTGGGATTGCCGGAATAGGCCGAGGCCAGTGCCTCCGGCAGACTTTCGGCATTGACCGATGGTGAAGCAAACAGAAGCGGAAACGCCAGCGCCCCTGCAATTGTCCAAGCCCCGAACCACTTACGCCCCATTTGCCCAGAACTCACCTTATGTTCCCCTCGAGCCGAACTTGAACCTTAGCGCAAGAACAGCGATCAATCAAAAGACAAAGCCCGGCCTGTCCACAGTGACACCGGGCAAGCGGCCAATCGATGCCTCGAAAGCAGGCAGCGAGCTGATCGCGCCGTCATTGCGGCTGAAGACAGTGGCCGTCGCCACCGCTCTGTCGCCCACGACGGCCACCAGCCTTCCGCCATCTTGCAATTGCTGAAGCAGGGCCTGGGGCACGGCCGGCACGCGGCCATCGATCATAATGGCATTATAAGGCTGGGCCGCGCTCCATCCCTTGGCATGGGCCCCTTTGTGTATCCGGGCATTGGCGATGCCCAGCTGAGCGATGTTGGCATTCGCCTGGTCGATAAGGTTCTGGTCCTCATCGACGGCGATGACGGATTTGCACAAGGCGGCAATAAGGGCCGTCGCATAGCCCGTGCCGCAGCCGACATGGAGGACATGATCACCCGCCTCGATCTCAGCCAGTTGCACAAGCTTAGCCAGCGCCATCGGTTCCATGAGGGAACGACCGGCGCCGATATCGATGTCGCCATCGACATAGGCGATGCTGCGCCGTGATTCGGGTACGAAGATCTCGCGCGGCAACCCCGCCATGGCCTGGATGATGCGGCCGTCGGTGATGCCGTTGGGTCGCACCTGTGAGGCGATCATTCGTGAACGGGCAATGGAAAAGTCAGTCATAACACGCTGATAACCAAATCACTGGGGTCTGTCCATCTGCCAATCGTAACACATTGTAGTTGCCTCGGGCTTCGACTATAAGCGCCGCCCAAGGCCTCGTGGCGGAGTGGTTACGCAGCGGACTGCAAATCCGTGTACCTCGGTTCGATTCCGGGCGAGGCCTCCAGCTTCCCTTTGTAAATCAGCGATTTTACAGGTTTCGTGACAGCCAAATCCGGCTGCGCGCGTCGCAACGTGACGCCCCGCTAATCCCTTGATTTCCTTGACTGTCGTTTTGTGTCACGCTCTGCCGAAGCGGCAAGCCGCTCGGCGATCAAGAAAGGGAGATATCGATGGGAGAAAAATTTGACACGTCGAGCGCGCGCTCGATCGTTGAAGCCGAAGCCAGGATCCGCGCGGCAAAGACGGCGAAACTGAGAGAGCTGCGGCTCGCCAAGGAAGCGCTCGAGCCGAAGGAACAGCCTCACCCCGGCACAGCCAGAGCGGCATCAAAGCCGAGAAGCATTCACCGCAAGAGTTCAACCGGTCGGCGCATCCCGACCGACCAGGAGGCCGAGCGCAACTGGAGCGCCGACCGCGTCGAGAACGGCATTTATATTCCGAGCCAGGATGCTCCCCTCACGCATGCTGACTTTGCCTTTGCCCTCTTTCCGAAATCCGGCGAACTGTCGGAGCTTTGGCGCCTGCTGGGCAAGGACAATGTTGCGACCCTTCGGCGGGGAGACATCTCGAACGGGTCGAGAAAGGTACCCTTGATCGACGTTGACGGCGACAACTGGGCGATAACGCCGCAAGGAATTGCCCGATACACTCCCTCATGGAAGAAGCAGGGGCTGAGATAGGCAGCGTCAGTCGCCTTTCGGTGGTCACACCATTTTCGGTCCGGCCGAGAATCCGAAGCGCCGCGCCCATTTCGGCGATCGCCTGACCAGCCAGCGGCCGAACCTGATCTCGAACCGCCGCCTTATCCGCCGCGCCATCGGGATATCGACCGCGAGGATCAGGAGGCCGAGCGGCACCATCCAGAAGCCAAGGACAGGCAGGAAGCCGAGGAACCCGCCGGCCAGCAGCAGGCAGCCGAGCACGATCCTGATGACCGGGTGATTGGGCAGATGAATCTTCCGCCCGGCGAATTTGACGCTCCGCATCCGCTCTTGGATCCTACTGGTTGAGCCATAGATATGGGAGCGCCATGGCGGGTTTTCGACAAGCCGTAAAAAGACTTTTCAACCGACGGAAACCTCTGCTATAGCGGCGCCATTCCCCGGTAGCTCAGTCGGTAGAGCAAGCGGCTGTTAACCGCTGGGTCGCTGGTTCGAGTCCGGCCCGGGGAGCCACCTTTTCCCTGTCCAGACCGAAGACATAGGTGACAGAGCGTACCTAAGACATGGGTGACACCC
>CAZICN010000311.1:0-4901 GCA_964537655.1 uncultured Aestuariivirga sp. | reverse complement strand
GCGGGCTCGCCTGCTTCTTCAGCGCATCGAACGTGGCGCGCACCATGTTGTAGGGATTGGAAGACCCCTTCGACTTGGCGACGACGTCCTGCATGCCGAGCGATTCGAACACCGCGCGCATCGGACCGCCGGCGATGATGCCGGTGCCCGGAGGTGCCGAGCGCAGCACAACCTTGCCGGCGCCCCAGCGGCCGTCGACGTCATGATGCAGTGTGCGGCCTTCACGCAGCGGAACGCGGACCAGGCCGCGCTTGGCGCTCTCTGTCGCCTTGCGCACCGCTTCCGGCACTTCGCGCGCCTTGCCATGGCCGAAACCGACGCGGCCCTTCTGGTCGCCGACGACGACGAGCGCCGCGAAACCGAAGCGCTTGCCGCCCTTCACCACCTTGGCGACGCGATTGATATGCACGAGTTTGTCAAGAAACTCGGAATCCCGCTCGTCGCGGTCCTTGCCGCGATCGCCGCCGTGTTCCCTTGGTGCCATGACTGCCTGCTCCTCGAATTAGAACTTGAGACCGCCTTCGCGGGCTCCGTCGGCCAGCGCCTTGACGCGGCCATGATAAAGATACGCACCACGGTCGAAGACGACGCTGTCGATGCCGGCCTTCACGGCCCGCTCGGCGACCAGCTTGCCGATCGCCTCCGCCGCCGCCTTGTCGGCTCCGGTCTTGCCGCCCTTCTTGAAGCCCTCTTCCAGCGTCGATGCCGCCGCAACGGTGACGCCGCGCTGATCGTCGATGACCTGCGCATAGATGTTCTTCGCCGAACGGAACACCGAAAGGCGCGGCCTGAGCTTGCCGGCCGCCTTGAGCGCCTTGCGCACACGCGACCGCCGGTTTTCCATTTTTACGAGCTTGGAGCCCATGATGACACCCGTTACTTCTTCTTGCCTTCCTTGCGGAAGATGCGTTCGTCTGAATACTTGATACCCTTGCCCTTATAGGGTTCGGGACCACGATAGTCGCGGATCTCGGCGGCCACCTGGCCGACGCGCTGCTTGTCGATACCGCTGATGAGGATCTCGGTCGGCTTCGGCGTCTTGATCTCGATGCCTTCCGGGATCGCGTAGTTCACATCATGGCTGTAGCCGAGATTGAGCTGCAGCACCTTGCCCTGAACATTGGCGCGATAGCCGACGCCGTTGATTTCGAGCGAGCGCGAGTAGCCCTGTGTCACGCCCTTCACCATGTTCGAGATCATGGTGCGCGACATGCCCCAGCAGGAACGTGCGAGCTTGGTCTGATCGCGCGGATTGACCGCGACCTTGCCGTCCTCGAGCTTGGCCAGCACATGTTCGACCAGCACGAACTTGAGTTCGCCCTTCGGTCCCTTGACCGAAATATTCTGTCCCGACAGGTTGACGGTGACGCCCGTCGGAACCGAAACAGCTCTTTTGCCTATGCGCGACATCGTTCAGTCCTCAGAATACGGTGCAGATCACTTCGCCGCCCACATTCTGGGCGCGGGCTTCTGCATCCGACATGACGCCCTTCGGCGTCGAAAGAATGGAGATCCCGAGCCCGTTGAAGACGGTCGGAATGCTGTCGACCGAGGCGTAGACCCGGCGCGACGGCTTCGACACCCGGTGGATCTCGTGGATCACCGGGGCGCCATCGAAATATTTCAGTTCGATTTCGATCTCGGCCTTGCCGCCATCATGCTGGACGGTGGCGAAACCGCGGATGAAACCCTCCTGCTGCAGCACGCCGAGCACGCGCTCGCGCAGCTTCGACGCCGGCGTCGTCACTTTCGACTTGCCGCGCTCCTGCGCATTGCGGATGCGCGCCAGCATATCGCCGATCGGATCGGTAAAGCTCATTTGCCTGTTCTCCTTCTCCGTCCGCCTCGACTACCAGCTCGACTTGACCAGGCCCGGGATCAGGCCCTTGTTGCCGAGCTCACGCAAAGCCATGCGCGACATCTTCACTTTGCGGTAATAGGCGCGCGGACGCCCAGTCAGTTCACAACGGTTGCGAATGCGGTTCGGCGCCGAATTGCGCGGCAATACGGCGAGCTTGAGCTGCGCCGCAAAACGCTCTTCCATCGAAAGCGCCTGGTTCTTGGTGATCGCCTTGAGACGCGCGCGCCGGGCGGCGAATTTCTTCGCCAGCTTGCGCCGCTTTTCGTTCTTCTCAACCGAACTTTTCTTCGCCATTGGGCTACCTCAGTTCATCGTGACCATTACGCCGCCTGCCTGCGGGCAGACTTGCGGAACGGGAAATTAAACGCTTCGAGCAGCGCACGGGCCTCATCATCGGTGTTGGCCGTGGTGCAGACGATCACATCGAGACCCCAGACGCGATCGATCTTGTCGTAATCGATCTCCGGGAAAATGATGTGCTCCTTGATGCCCATGGCATAGTTGCCGTTGCCGTCGAAGCTCGAGGACGACAGGCCGCGGAAGTCGCGCACGCGCGGCAGCGCGATGGTGACCAGCCGGTCGAGGAACTCGTACATGCGCGTCTTGCGCAAGGTGACCTTGGCGCCAATGGCGAGGTTCTCGCGGATCTTGAAGGTCGCGATGGCCTTGCGGGCCTTGGTGATCACGACTTTCTGGCCGGCGATCTTCTCGAGCTCGGCGGCGGCAACCGGCACCAGCTTGGAATCGGCCGTCGCTTCGCCGATGCCCATATTGAGCACGATCTTGTCGAGCTTCGGCACTTCCATCGGGTTCTTGTAGCCGAACTGCTCGGTCAGCTTCTTGACGATAACCTCGTCATACTGCTGGCGCAGCCGCGGCGTGTATTTGTCAGCCATCGATCACTTCTCCGGAATTCCTGGCGAACCGCACCTTCTTGCCGTCCTTCAGGAGCTTGTAGCCGACGCGGGTCGGCTTGCCGTCCTTGGGATCGCGCAGGGCGATGTTCGAAATATGGATCGGCATCTCCTTGGAGACGATGCCGCCTTCCTGGCCGGCCGTCTGCTTCTGATGCTTGCGCACCACGTTCACGCCCTGGACGAGCGCGCGGTTATCTTCCGGATACACGCGCAGGACCTCGCCGACTTTGCCCTTGTCGCGGCCGGTGCGGACGACGACCTTGTCGCCCTTGCGGATTTTAAGCTTCAACGCCATCACAGCACCTCCGGTGCCAGCGAAATGATCTTCATCTGGTTCTTGGCCCGCAACTCGCGCGGCACCGGTCCGAAAATGCGGGTGCCGACCGGCTCACCCTGGGCATTGATCAAGACCGCCGCATTGCGGTCGAAACGGATGACCGAACCGTCGGCGCGGCGGATATCCTTCGCGGTGCGGACGACGATCGCCTTCATGACGTTGCCCTTCTTGACCCGGCCGCGCGGAATCGCGTCCTTGACCGAGACGACGATGACATCGCCGACATAGGCATACTTGCGCTTCGAGCCACCCAGCACCTTGATGCATTGGACACGCTTCGCGCCGGAATTGTCGGCAACGTCGAGATTTGTTTCTTGCTGGATCATGGCTTCACCTGTCTATCCGGCGCGAGTGTCGCCCGCGCCTAATTCCTCTTATCGATCCAATCTTCAACCCTTGGCCGCGCCGGCCTTCTCAAGCAAAAGCCAACGCTTCTGCTTGGACAGCGGCTTGGTCTCTTCGATCCTCACGACGTCGCCGACTTTCGCAGCATTCTTCTCGTCATGCGCATGGTACTTCTTCGTCAGACGCACGGTCTTCTTCAGAACCGGATGGGTGAGACGGCGCTCGACCTTGACCACGATGGTCTTGTCGTTCTTGTCGCTCACCACAACGCCTTCAAGGACGCGTTTCGGCATCACATCTCTCCGTTACTTCGCCGCGCTCAGGGCGCGCTGCTGCTGCGACGTCTTGATCCGCGCGATATCGCGGCGGATCTGGCGGACGCGAGCGGTGTTCTCGATCTGGCCCGTCGCCTTCTGGAAGCGCAGATTGAACTGCTCCTTCTTCAGCTTGAGCAGCTCGTCCTTGAGCTGGTCCGGGGTCATTGCTTTCACGTCACTGGCTTTCATGGGCAGCCCCTCCGTCACTCGCCAAGCCGCGCCACGAAGCGCGTCTTGATCGGAAGCTTCGCCGCCGCGAGGGCAAGCGCTTCTTCGGCTATCTGACGGCTGACGCCGTCAACCTCGAACAGGACCCGGCCCGGCTTAACCCGGCAGGCCCAGTATTCCGTCGAGCCTTTGCCCGAGCCCATGCGCACTTCGGCCGGCTTCTTGGACACCGGCACATCCGGGAACACCCGGATCCACACGCGCCCGGCGCGCTTCATGCCGCGCGTCAGCGCCCGGCGGGCCGCTTCGATCTGGCGGGCGGTGAGCCGGTCCGGCTCCTGCGCCTTCAGGCCGAAGGCGCCGAAATCCAGATTGGCACAGCTCGTCGCCTTGCCATGGATGCGGCCCTTGTGGGCCTTGCGGAATTTAGTACGTTTCGGTTGCAGCATGGTCCGTTACCTTAACTTCAAGCCGCCGTCGCTTCGCGCTCGCGGCGGGGACGCTGGCCCTCTTGGCTCTCCGCATTGCGCTTGTCCTGCGCCATCGGATCGTGCTCGAGGATCTCGCCCTTGAATATCCACACCTTGACGCCATTCGTGCCATAGGCAGTGATGGCGGTCGCGGTGCCGTAGTCGACATCGGCGCGCAGCGTATGCAGCGGCACGCGGCCCTCGCGGTACCACTCGGTGCGCGCGATCTCGGCACCGCCGAGGCGGCCGGCACAGGTGATCTTGATGCCTTCGGCACCCATGCGCTGGGCCGACTGCACGGCGCGCTTCATGGCACGGCGGAAAGCCACCCGGCGCTCGAGCTGCTGGGCGATGTTCTCGGCCACCAGCGTCGCATCGGTCTCGGGCTTGCGCACTTCGACGATGTTGAGATGCACTTCCGAGCCGGTCATCTCGGCAACCTTCTTGCGCAGCTTCTCGATATCCGCGCCCTTCTTGCCGATCACC
>CAZICN010000310.1:1629-4921 GCA_964537655.1 uncultured Aestuariivirga sp. | reverse complement strand
CCTCGCGGGGCCGATTGACCCCGATTTTCGCCACCGCTGCAGAATGACCAGGCCGGCAATGGAACTGCTCGAACGAGACGATGAACTGGAAAGGCTGGCGGCGGCTCTTGCCGCGGCGGCGGCCGGCGACGGGCGCATCGCGCTTGTCGGCGGCGAAGCCGGCATCGGCAAGACGACTTTCATCAATCGCTTCATCGCGACCCACGGCAAGTCCTTGCGCCTTCTCGCCGGCAACTGCGATTCGCTGTTCACGCCGTCCCCCCTGGGCCCCCTCCATGACATCGCCCGCCCCCTTGGCGGCCGCCTGTTGGCGCAGCTCGAAGGCGAAGCGCCCCGCGCCGCCCTGTTTTCGACGGTGCTCGATCTCTTGCGCGATCCCGCCCGCCCGACGATCGTCGTCATCGAGGATGTTCACTGGGCCGATGAGGCGACGCTCGACCTTCTCAAGTTCCTCGGCCGCCGGATTGCGCAGACCCGCGCGCTGCTCATCCTCAGCTACCGCAATGACGAGATCGGCAGCCGGCATCTCCTGCGCCCGCTCCTTGGCGATCTAGCCGCCTCGCCGGCGGCGATCCGCATCGACCTCAAGAGGCTTTCGCTGGACGCGGTCCGCCGGCTCATTGCCGATCAATCCTTCGACGCCGAAGCCCTGCACAGCCAGACCTCGGGCAACCCCTTCTTCATCACCGAGATTCTCGCTCATGCGAGCCACGGCGTCCCCCGCACGGTCAGCGATTCCGTTCTGGCGCGCGTCGCCAGGCTTGGCGAGCAGGCGCGCCAGGTGATCGAGACCGCCGCCGTCTTCGCCAGCCGCCTGGATCACGCTGTGCTGGAGTCGATCGTCGGATCGGGGCGCCCGGGCATCGCGGATTGCATGCGGGCCGGCCTTCTGGAGATGTCGGGAAACATAGTCTCCTTCCGCCACGAGCTGGTGCGCGACGCCATACTGGCCGATATCGATCCCAACCGGCGTCGCGAGCTCTGCCGCTGCGCGCTTCAGGTGCTGCAATCGGGCAAGCCTCGCCAGCGAGACCTGGCGCAGCTCGCGCATTTTGCCGAAGGAGCCGGCGATGCGGAAGCCCTGCTCACCTATGGTCCGGCCGCCGCGCGCGAAGCCGCCGCCGCCGGCGCCCATCGGGCTGCCGTGACCCACTATCGGCGCTGCCTCGTTTTTGCCGAAGCGAGCCCGCCTGCCGAGCGCGCCACACTTCTCCAGGCCTATGCCGGTCAATGCGCCATCATCGACGACCAGGCCGAAGCGATCAAAGCCCATCGCGCGGCCGCCGATCTCTGGCGCAGGGCGGGCAATCGCCTGGCGGAAGCGGAAAGCCTGTCGAGCCTCGCCTGGCCGCTGGTCAGGAGCGGGCGGAATACCGAGGCCGAAGCTGCGAGCCAGACGGCGATCGAATTGCTGGAGGCTCTGCCGCCGACGCGTGAGCTCGCCGCCGCCTATCGCATGCAGGCTCATCTGCGCATGCTCGACCGCGACCGCATGCCCGCCGTGCATTGGGGCAAGAAGGCGATCGAGCTGGCGACGCGCCTTGACGACATGAAGACCGTCGCCGCGGCCGAAATGGTGGTCGGCGCGGCGATGCTGGTGACCGGAGACGATAGCGGCCTTCCCCATTTCAACCGCTGCCTTGCCCTCGCCCGCGCCGGCGGCATGGATGATCTCGTCGGCCTCGCTTATCTCAACCTCGGCTCTTCCTATGGCGAGCAGTATCGGTTCGCCAAGGCCGAATCCGTGCTCACCGAGGGCATCGCTTATGCGGAGGATTGCGACCTCGATCATTCGAACAACTACATGTCGGCCTGGCTCGCGCTGACGCATCTCTATCAGGGCCGCTGGAGCGAAGCCGGCAATCACGCGGCCGCGGTCATCAGCTGTCCGAACTTCTCGCTAGTCAGCCAGGTCATGGCGCTGGTGGCGCTCGGCCGCCTGAGAGTCCGGCGCGGCGACCCCGGGGCCGGCGCCGTGCTCGACGAAGCGCTCGAGCTTGCCGAACGGACAAGCACCTTGCAGCGCCTGGCGCCGGTGCGCGCCGCGCGCGCCGAAGCGGCCTGGTTCGCGGGCGACATGAAAAAGGTTGCGGCCGAAGCCACGGCCGCCTTCGAGCTCGCCGCCCATCATCGCCACCGCTGGCATGTCGGCGAATTCGCTTTCTGGCGCAGGCGTGCCGGTGAGCAGATCGCCGTGCCCCGATGGTGTGCTGAACCTTTTGCCCTGCAGATCGCCGGCGACTGGAACGCCGCCGCGCAGGCCTGGCGGGAACTCGACTGTCCTTACGAGGAAGCCCGTGCCCTCGCCGAAGGAGATGAATCCGCGCGCCTGAAGGCGCTGGAGATTTTCGACCGGCTGGGAGCCGCGCCCGCCGCCGCGGCCCTGCGCCAGAGCTTGCGCGAACTGGGCGTCCGCCGCGTTCCGCGCGGGCCTCGTGCCGCGACGCTGGGCAATCCGCATGGGCTCACCGGCCGCGAGCTGGGCGTGCTCGATTGTCTCGCCGGCGGATTCAGCAACGGCCAGATCGGAACCATGCTCCATATCTCGCCCAAGACCGTCGATCATCATGTCTCCTCGATCCTGGCGAAGCTCGCGGTGAAGACACGCGCCGAAGCGGCGGCCCAGGCCGTGGCGCAGGGCCTCCTGGGTCACCTCAGGCAGGCGCCCTCGCTAAAATAGGGAAGCTTCCCGATGTGTCCCTGAAGGGCAGCTTCTAGGTTGCCGTCGTCCACTTCACAGGGAGCAGCACATGCCACGTTATGTCATCGAAAGAACCTTCCCCGATGGGCTCGCGATCCCGACCAGCCCCAAGGGAGCGGAGATCACCCTCAAGGTCGTAAGCCGCAACGCCGAGGAAGGTGTCACCTGGGTGCATTCCTATGTGACCCAGGACAAGAAGAAGACGTTCTGCGTCTATGACGGGCCGACCCCGGAAGCCATCCGCAAGGTCGCCGAGAAGAACGGTCTGCCCGTCGACCGCATCAGCGAGGTTCGCGTTCTCGATCCTTATTTCTATCTATGACCGACTGCTGCGATTGCCCTCCCGGCGATGCTGACCGGGAGGGGAAAGCGGACGCCCCGGCAATTGCCGCCATCGCCCCGGTTCGGCGATTGCTGCGGGCGTTTTTCGCGTGGCTCCGGCCTCGCCGCGAACGGCGCCGCCTTGGACGGCTCCACCGGCTGAACGATCAACAGTTGAGCGATATCGGCCTGGAGCGGCTGGAGTGCGAGGATGGGGCGCTCGACCGCCTGCGCCCGCTGATTCTGCCTCTGCGCAGGCGCGATGACGAT
>CAZICN010000310.1:0-1529 GCA_964537655.1 uncultured Aestuariivirga sp. | reverse complement strand
TCGGCGAAGCCGCGATAGGCCATGGCGAGCGCGAAGCCCGGATCCGCAACCAGCGCCTTTTCGAAATGCTCGATGGCCAGTCTGTTGTCGTCGGGCTCGTAGCCCCTGAGATGCCTGACGCCCAAGAGAAGGTGCTCATAGGCCGCGAGCGTCGGCTTGTAGCGGGTCCGTTCTATGAGTGAGCTTTCGACTTGCGAATTGATGCTGGGCAGAACCGCAGCCATGATCCGGTCCGGCGCCGACAGGATGTCGGCTGCCTTCAGGCTGAACTGGCCGCTCCACTTCTGGACCCGCGTCGACGTATCGACCAGCTTCACGGTCATGCGCAAATTGTCCTGCAGCCGCTGCAGGCTGCCTTGAACCACGAGATCGGCTCCGAGGCGCTTGCCGATCTCCATGGCGTCGGATGTGGATTTCGCGACCTCGGCAGACGAAAAGCGATCGATGACGGCGAACAGCTTGAACCGGCCAAGTCCCGAGGTGATGTCCTCGGCCAGCCCTTCGCAAAGCACGTCGAGGTCGGCCTCCCGGCTCATGTTGTGGAAGGGCATGACCGCGATAGACGGCCTCTCGCCGCCAGTGGCGGTTCGAGTTATCTCGCCGGAGCTGGCGACGGCTGTCTCCTCACGGTCGAGGATATCGCGATAGACCTGCTCCGTCTCATGCGCCACCCTGACGCCAAGCTCCTCGGTGAGTGCGGCCTCGCACTGGCCATAGAGCCTCAGGGCCTCGGTGCGCTTGTTGTCCCTCGCCAGCAGCCGCATGAGCGCCCGGTAGACGGGCTCGCGCAGCCGGTCACGCCCGAGGAGGTGCCGGGCAAGGATCATTGCCGAAGCCCGATCCTCCGGACTGATCTGGGCTGTGGCCAGGCGCTCGACCACCGATGCGGCCAGATCCTCGAGCCTCTGGCGCTCGGGCAGCAACCACTGGTCATATTCGGGACCGGGCGCTTCGAGGCCGTCGAGCAGCGGACCTGAATAGAGCCGCGGCGCACCGGCGAGAGTGGAGAGGTCGGCTGCGGCCCGTGTGAATTCATCGACGTCGACGCACAATCCGGAGGAATTCACGCCCGCACTGTCGCGCCCGGCAGCGAGTATGTTTTCCGAATCTTCGCCGAACGCGCCGCGCAGGGCGGCAAGCGACTGCCTGAGGCTGCCGCGCGCCTGCTCTTGCGCCCGGTCGGGCCAAAGCAGGCCGGCAAGTCTGTCACGGGAAACGGGCCGGCCGGATTGCAGGCAGAGAAAGCCCAGAAGGAGGCGATCCTTGCGGTTGGTCAGGTCGACGACCGCGCCGGCTCGCTGGAGCGTGAAGCCTCCCAGAAGCTGGAGCGACCACGTCACCATGGCAGGGCCATTCCATCGCGCCATGATCGCCGACAGGAATTCATGAAGAATTCACGGAATGAAAGGCCTCGGGCGAACTTTGGCCGCGAGGATTCACGATCGGACCATCGGACAATTCACGAACCCCCTGCATTCTTGCCTCACGAAAGATTAGCCAAGCAGCGGAGTCTCGACAATGACGAACCT
>CAZICN010000309.1:0-4986 GCA_964537655.1 uncultured Aestuariivirga sp. | reverse complement strand
GCCATGACGCTCGACATCGCCATGGGCGGGTCGACCAACACCGTGCTGCATCTGCTGGCCGCGGCGCACGAGGCCGAGCTCGATTTCACCATGGCCGACATCGACCGCCTGTCGCGACGCGTGCCGGTGCTGTGCAAGGTGGCGCCGTCCAAATCGGACGTGCATATGGAAGACGTGCACCGCGCCGGCG
Organism: uncultured Aestuariivirga sp.; assembly: GCA_964537655.1. Taxonomy (GTDB): domain Bacteria; phylum Pseudomonadota; class Alphaproteobacteria; order Rhizobiales; family Aestuariivirgaceae; genus Taklimakanibacter. Next base: position 4,796 of record CAZICN010000309.1, on the reverse strand, counting down.
GCATCATGGCGATCCTGGGCGAGCTCGATCGCGCCGGCCTGATCGACACAAATGTCGGCTCGGTCCATTCGGCGACGCTCGGTGCGGCGCTCGATCAATGGGACGTCATGCGCACCAGGAGCGCCAAGGTCAGTGATTTCTTCCGCGCCGCGCCCGGTGGTGTGCCGACGCAAGTCGCCTTCAGCCAGGAGCGCCGATATGACGCTCTCGATCTCGACCGCGAGGCGGGCGTGATCCGCTCGGCCGGCAACGCGTTCTCCAAGGACGGCGGCCTTGCGGTGCTCTACGGCAACCTCGCCGAACATGGCTCGATCGTGAAGACGACCGGCGTCGATGAATCGATCCTGGTCTTCTCGGGCCCGGCGGTGGTGTTCGAGAGCCAGGATTCGGCAGTGAGCGGCATCCTGACCGGCAAGGTCAAGGCAGGCGATGTCGTCGTCATCCGCTATGAGGGGCCGCGCGGCGGGCCCGGCATGCAGGAGATGCTGTATCCCACGAGCTACCTCAAGTCGAAGGGGCTCGGCAAAGCCTGCGCCCTCATCACCGATGGGCGTTTCTCCGGCGGCACATCCGGCCTTTCCATCGGCCATGCCTCGCCCGAGGCGGCGGAGGGTGGGCTGATCGCGCTCGTCGAGACCGGCGACAGGATCGAGATCGATATCCCCGGCCGCAAGCTTCATCTGGCGGTCGGCGAGCAGGAAATCGCGCGGCGCCGCCAGGCCATGGCGGCGCGCAACGGCGGCGACTGGAAGCCGTCCGAGAAGCGCAACCGGAAAGTAAGTACAGCACTCCGCGCGTATGCGGCGATGGCGACCAGCGCCGCCAGGGGAGCGGTCCGCCAGATACCGGAATGAGGCATCTGGCGGAAGCCCGTCATCCCATGCCGAGCTTCTTCGCCAGCTCTTCGTCCCAATAGGCCGCCTCGATCTTGTGGCCGTCGAGATCGCGGATGAAGCAGCCATAATAGGGCTCGCCATAATCTGCGCGGCCGCCAGGCCTGCCATCATCGCTGCCGCCGGCCGAGAGGGCGGCCTTGTGGAAGGCATCGACCTCGGCCCTGGAGCCGGCCATGAAGCCGAAATGGATGCCATTGCCGGTCGCCGCCTTCTTGCCGTCATGAGGTTGCTGGACCCAGAATTCGGGAAACTGCTTGCCGAAGGCGGTGGCGCCGGGATGCTCCATGATGATCTTGCAGCCGAGCGTCGCCAGCACCTTCTCATAGAAGGCCCGGGCCTCGTCAAACCGGTTGGTGCCGACCGAGACATGCGAAATGATCGATGGATTGTCGTTAGCCATGATGGTTCCTCCTCTTGCTTCGACCCCTATACTGCCGTCTGCTGACAGGTTGCGGCAGCAGCGTGATCGGGCTATGGCTTGGCCATGACGCGCACAGGCTTTTATCCCGGCAGTTTTGACCCGGTCACCTTCGGTCATCTCGACATCATCGCGAGATCGGCCCGGCTGGTGGACAAGCTTGTTCTGGGCGTCGGCACGCATCATGGCAAGACGGCGCTGATCGATGACCAGACGCGCGTCAAGCTGCTCGAGACGGTCACGGCGCCGATCGCCCAGCATACCGGCATCAAGATCGTGGTCGAGACATTCGACGATCTCGCCGTCGATGCGGCGCGCCGGGCCGGCGCCGGGCTCCTGGTGCGGGGCCTGCGCGATGCAAGCGATTTCGACTATGAGGTCCAGATGGGCCAGATGAATGGCGCGATGGCGCCCGATATCGAAACGGTCTTCCTGGCGGCCAGCCCGGCGAACCGGATGATTGCCTCCTCGCTCGTCAAGCAGATCGCCGCCATGGGCGGCGATGTCACCCTTTTCATCCCGAAGGAAGCGCTCGCGGCGGTCAAGGCTGCCCTGAAAAAGCCAACCTGAGGCGGAAAACCCCTCCCTTCAACCCAAGGAGACCTGAATGAAGTTCAAACTGGGCCTGTTCGGCCTTATCGGTGCCATGGCGCTCGCGAGCCTGCCGCTCAAGGCGCAGGATATCGATCCCGAGAATACGCTGGTGATCACCACGTCCGAGAAATGCACGATCACCATCGGCCTCAGGCCCGATCTGGCGCCCAAGCACGTGGCGCAGATCAAGAAGCTGACGCGCGCCGGCTTTTATGACGGCATCATCTTCCATCGCGTCATCGAGGGCTTCATGGCCCAGACCGGCGATCCGACCGGCACCGGCATGGGCAGCTCGGGGGAGCCCGACCTCCCGGCCGAATTCAGCAAGGCGCCTTTCGATCGCGGCACGCTCGGCATGGCGCGCGCCGAGAGCCCGGATTCGGCCAATTCGCAGTTCTTCATCATGTTCGCCGACGGCGGCTTTCTCGATGGACAGTACACGGTGTTTGGCGGCGTCGACTCGGGCATGGAGTGCGTCGACCGGATCGCCAAGGGCGAACCGCCGGCCAAACCCTCCAAAATGGTTTCCGTAAAAATCCTGAAGGATACGCAATAATGGCCAGCGATCTCGAAAACACGATCTATATGGACCTCGCCAAGGGCAGGGTGGTGATCGAGCTCAGGCCCGACCTCGCCCCCAATCACGTCGCGCGCATCAAGGAACTGGCGCGTGAAGGCTTCTATGACGGCGTCGTGTTCCATCGCGTCATTGAAGGCTTCATGGCGCAGGGCGGCGATCCGACCGGCAGCGGCATGGGCGGCTCGAAAAGACCCAATCTGAAGGCTGAATTCACCCGTGAGCCGCATGTGCGCGGCGTCTGCTCGATGGCGCGTTCGTCCAATCCGGATTCGGCCAACAGCCAGTTCTTCATCTGCTTCGGCGACGCGACGTTTCTCGACAAGCAATACACGGTATGGGGCAAGGTGACGTCCGGCATGGAATTCGTCGATGCCCTCAAGCGCGGCGAACCGGTGCGCGACCCCGACAAGATCGTGAAGATGCAGGTCGCGGCCGACGCCAAGGCCTGATGCCGGCATGGCGCCGACCGGAAAATGGGGGCTTGCCTCGGTGGCCTTGATGTTCTGTGCCGGCGATGCGCTGGCGACGCAGAACATCCTGTGCAGCGCAGCCGAGAACAAGGCGGCCCTGGAATTTCTGGTCGGCACCACGCCCGGACTCAATCCGCTCGGCGCCGCCATGGAAGCGGGTGGCAGGAAATGGGCGACAAAGGCCGAGGCGGGCGTGACCGCCATGACCATCGCCCAGGCTTTCTCCGACGATGAGGGTATGAAGATCGATATCGGAGACGGCAATCTTGAGCGGATCATCGCCAAGCTACGGGTCACCTGGGCGCATGATGAGGGCAGCGAGCCCGTGCTGGCCGGAACCTTGCTCATTGTCGGGACCGGTGCCTGGCCGGTAACCTGCGAAGGCGAGTAGCCCTGAGGGTCTTCGATGCGCGTCGCCGATTTCGATTTCGACCTGCCCGAGAACCGTATCGCGCTCAGGCCCGCCCAGCCGCGCGACAGCGCCAAACTGCTTGTCGTCCGTCCGCACGGCCTTGAGGACCGCAGCGTCCGCGATCTCCCGTCGCTGCTGCACCCCGGTGATATCCTCGTCTTCAACAAGACGAAAGTCATTCCCGCCGCCCTGCATGGCAGTCGGATAGGGCGCGGCGAGGCGACGCCGCGGATCGAGACCCTGCTGCATCGGCGCCTCGACGGCTCGCGCTGGAAGGCCTTCGCCAAGCCCGGCAAGCGGCTCGCTGCCGGAGATCGCATCCGCTTCGGCGCCGAGGGCCGCATCTGTCTCCTCGGCACATTGGACGCCACCGTCGAGGAAAAGGGCGAGGCGGGCGAGATCACGCTCGCCTTCGATTTCCACGGCCCCATCCTCGATGAGGCCATTGCGGCGCTCGGGGACATGCCCTTGCCGCCCTATATCGCCGGCAAGCGCGATACGGACGAGCAGGATCGTGCGGACTATCAGACCATCTTCGCCGAGGAAGAGGGCGCCGTCGCCGCCCCGACAGCTGGCCTGCACTTCACGCCATATCTGATGAGATCACTACAAGATATTGGAATAAAAAATGAATTTGTAACCCTCCATGTCGGCGCCGGCACCTTTCTCCCGGTCAAGGTCGAAGACACCCAGGACCACAAGATGCATGAGGAATGGGGCGAGGTGCCGGAAGATGTCGCGCTCCGCCTGAGGGCTGCCAGGGCCGAGGGTCGTCGGATCGTGCCGGTCGGCACCACTTCGCTCAGGCTTCTCGAAAGCGCGGCGCAATCGGGGGAACTCAAGCCTTTCACGGGAGCGACCGATATCTTCATCACGCCCGGCTACCGGTTCCGCGTCGCCGATCTGCTCCTCACCAATTTCCACCTGCCGCGCTCGACGCTGTTCATGCTGGTTTCGGCCTTTGCCGGCCTCGACCGCATGAAGGCAGCCTATGCCCACGCCATTGCCGGCGACTATCGGTTCTATTCCTATGGGGATGCGAGCCTGCTATTCCCCTCGGCCTCATGAGCGACGGTTTTTCATTCACCCTGCATGGAACCGATGGTTCGGCGCGCCGCGGCACGCTCACGACGGGGCGCGGCGAGATCCGCACGCCCGCCTTCATGCCGGTCGGCACCGCCGGCACCGTCAAGGGTCTTTATGCCGAGCAGGTGAAAGCGACGGGCGCCGACATCATCCTCGGCAATGTCTATCACCTCATGCTGAGGCCCGGCCCCGAGGAAGTGGCGAAGCTCGGCAGCAAGACGGCGCAGGCGGGGCCACTTACCCGGCAGATCTCCCGCCTGCCTATGGCGCGCGCGGCGCGGCCTTCGGGTGATGGAGGACGAGACGTGTCGCGGCGCGAGAACGGAAGAGACGAGGAGTA
>CAZICN010000308.1:0-4988 GCA_964537655.1 uncultured Aestuariivirga sp. | reverse complement strand
AGGTGGTGAGCATGGCGGCGGTGTTCTGCGCATCCTTGAGGCGGCGCGCGATGGTGAGCCGGAGCCTCGACATGCGCACGCGTTCCTCGCGTTCAGCATCGGCCTGGGGTGAAGGCGCGCGCGGTGCGGCCGGGGCGGGCGTCACCGGCGGCAACTGGATCGTCGCCGGCGCGGCGGGCTTGGCGATCTCGCCCAGCACATCGCCCTTGGTCAGGCGGCCATCCTTGCCGGTGCCGGCAATCGATGCGGGATCGAGCTTGTTTTCCTCGACGATCCTGCGCACCGCGGGCGACAGCGGCTTCGCTTCGGCCGCGGCGACGGCAGGCGCCGCCGGAGCCGGCTCCGCCGCCTTGGCAGGCTTGGCATCCGCCTTGGGCGCGGCGGCACCTGCCGCCCCTTCCTCGATCGCGCCGAGGAGGGCGCCGACATTCACCGTCTGGCCGGGCTGTGCCGCGATCGATGACAGGACGCCGCCAGCAGGTGCGGGCACTTCCACCGTCACCTTGTCGGTCTCGAGCTCGACCAGCGGCTCATCAACCTTGACCGCCTGCCCTTCAGCCTTGAACCATTTGCCGATCGTCGCCTCGGTGACCGATTCACCGAGTTGCGGCACGCGGATTTCCTTTGCCATGACTATTTTTCCCCTAGCGCGTCGTCGAGAAACGCCTTGAGTTCGCGTTGATGCTTGCTCATCAGCCCGGTCGCGGTGGCGGCCGATGCGGCACGGCCCGTATAACGCGGCCTTCTGTGCTGTGCGCCGATGAAGTCGAGAGCCCGCTCGATGCCGGGCTGGACGAAGGTCCACGCCCCCATGTTCTGCGGTTCTTCCTGGCACCACACCATTTCGGCCTGCTTGAAGCGCCCGAGTTCCTGGATCAGCGCCTTGTGCGGCCACGGATAGAGCTGCTCGATGCGCAGGAGATAGACATCCCTGAGCCCGCGCTTCTCGCGTTCCTCGAAGAGATCGTAATAGACCTTGCCGGAGCACATCACCACGCGGCGGATCTCGCCGTCGGCGGCGAGGGCGCCGGAATACTGCCCGTCATCCCACAGGAGGCGGTGGAAATAGGTGTCGGCGCCCATTTCCGCCAGCGTCGAGACGACGCGCTTGTGGCGCAGCAGCGACTTCGGCGTCATCAGGATGAGCGGCTTGCGGATGTCGCGCTTGAGCTGGCGACGCAGGATGTGGAAATAGTTGGACGGCGTCGTGCAGTTCGCCACCTGCATGTTGTCTTCGGCGCACATCTGCAGATAACGCTCGAGCCTGGCCGAGGAATGCTCGGGCCCCTGCCCCTCATAGCCATGCGGCAGGAGGCAGACGAGGCCCGACATGCGCAGCCACTTGAGCTCGCCCGACGAGATGAACTGGTCGATCACCACCTGCGCGCCATTGGCGAAGTCGCCGAACTGCGCCTCCCACAGGACGAGCGTGTTGGGCTCGGCCAGCGAATAGCCATATTCGAAGCCGAGGACGGCCTCTTCCGACAGCATCGAATTGATGACGTTGATCCTGACCGTCTGCTGCTTGACGAGATGGTTGAGCGGCGTGAAGCGCTTCTCGGTATCCTGATCGACCAGCACCGCATGGCGCTGCGAGAAGGTGCCGCGCTGCACGTCCTGGCCCGACAGGCGGACGGGGAAGCCTTCCTGGAGCAGCGTGCCGAAGGCCAGTTGCTCGGCCATCGCCCAGTCGATTCCCTGGCCTTCCTCGACCGTCTTGCGCCTCGCCTCGAGAACGCGCTGCAAGGTGCGGTGCGGCTTGAAGCTCTTCGGCACCTTGGTGAGCTTGAGGCCGATCTCCTTGAGCTTGACGAGATCATAGCCGGTCTGGCCGCGCCGCGGATCGTCGTGATCCTTGGAATAGCTCAAATGCGCCCAGCGCCCGTCGAGCCAGTCGGCCTTGTTGGCCTTGTAGGACTCCGACGCCGAGAAATCATCATCGAGCCGCTTGCGGTAGTCGGCCTTCAGCGCCTCGAACTGGTCGAGCGTGAGGACGCCGGTCTCGACCAGGCGCTTGCCATAGAGCGTCACGACCGTCTGATGCGCCGCCACCTTCTTGTACATCAGCGGCTGGGTGAAGGACGGCTCGTCCGACTCGTTGTGGCCGAAGCGGCGGTAGCAGAACATGTCGATGACCACCGGCTTCTTGAACTTCTGGCGGAATTCGATGGCGATCTTCGCCGCGAACACCACCGCTTCCGGATCATCGCCGTTGACGTGGAAGATCGGCGCCTCGATCATCTTGGCGACATCGGAGGGATAGGGCGACGAGCGCGCCCAGAACGGGCTCGTGGTGAAGCCGATCTGGTTGTTGACGATGAAATGGATCGAACCGCCGGAGCGGTGGCCCCTGAGGCCCGACAGGCCGAAGCATTCCGCCACCACGCCCTGGCCGGCAAAGGCCGCATCGCCATGGATAAGGAGCGGCAGAACCGTGATGCGCTCCTTGTCTTGGCGCTGGTCCTGCTTGGCGCGCGCCTTGCCGAGCACCACGGGATCGACGATCTCGAGATGCGACGGGTTGGCGGTGAGCGAGAGATGCACCTGGTTGCCGTCGAATTCGCGATCCGACGACGAGCCGAGGTGGTATTTGACGTCGCCCGAGCCTTCCACCTCGTCGGGCGTCGATGAGCCGCCCTTGAACTCATGGAAGATCGCCGAGAACGGCTTGGACATCAGATTGGCGAGCACGTTGAGGCGGCCTCTATGCGCCATGCCGAGCACGATGTCCTTCATGCCGAGCTGGCCGCCGCGCTTGACGATCTGCTCGAGCGCCGGGATCATCGATTCACCGCCATCCAGACCGAAGCGCTTGGTGCCGGTATATTTCACATTGAGGAAGTGCTCGAAGCCTTCCGCCGCGATCAACTTGTTGAGGATGGCGATCTTGCCTTCCGGCGTGAAGGAGATCTCCTTGTCGGGCCCCTCGATGCGTTCCTGGATCCACGCCTTCTGGTCGGGATCCGATATGTGCATGAACTCGACGCCGAGCGTGTTGCAATAGGTGCGCTGCAGGATGTCGACCATTTGCCGAATGGTCGCCTGTTCGAGGCCGAGAACCTTGTCGATGAAGATCGGGCGGTCGAGGTCGGCCTCGGTGAAGCCATAGGACTTGGGATCGAGCTCGGGCTGCGGCGTCGGCTCGCGCAGCTTGAGCGGATCGAGATCGGCGGCGAGATGGCCGCGCATGCGATAGGCGCGGATCATCATCAGCGCGCGCACCGAATCCATCGTCGCCTTGCGCACTTCCTCGATCGAAAGCGCCTGGCCCTTGTCACGGGCCTTGGCGGCGATCTTGGCCCCGACCTGCGCTTCCGCTGCCGGCCAGTTGCCGTCGAGGGCGGAGATCAGCTCGCCATTCTCGGCCGGCGGCCAGTCGGGCCTGGCCCAGGACGGGCCCTTCAGCTGCTTCTTCGCCGTATCCCTGTCATCCGCGAGCGTCGCGAAGAACTGCCGCCAGGCCGGATCGACCGCGCCCGGATTGTCGAGATACTTCGTATAGAGCTGCTCGATGAACTGGGCGTTGCCGCCATAAAGGAAGGAGGTTTGCTCGAAAGCCGTCGTCAGATCTGTCTTGTTCATGTCCACCAGGAACCGGGAACCCTGTCCGGCCCTCCTTGTTTCAACGTCACTTGCCTTTCAAGACACGCTTTAATGTCTTTCCAAGGGCGGCGGGAGAATCCGATATGGCGATGCCCGCGCGCTTCATCGCTTCGATCTTGGTTTCGGCCTTGCCTTTGCCGCCGGAAATGATGGCGCCGGCATGGCCCATGCGGCGTCCCGGCGGCGCCGTGCGCCCCGCGATGAAGCCGGCCATGGGTTTCTTGACTTTCGATTTGCGGATGAACTCGGCGGCGTCCTCTTCGGCCGATCCGCCGATCTCGCCGATCATGATGATCGATTCCGTCTTGGGATCGGCGAGGAACATCTCGAGCACGTCGATGAATTCCGTGCCTTTGACCGGATCGCCGCCGATGCCGACGGCGGTCGTCTGGCCGAGGCCTTCCTGCGTCGTCTGGAACACCGCCTCATAGGTGAGCGTGCCGGAGCGCGAGACGATGCCGACCGAGCCCTTCTTGAAGATATTGCCGGGCATGATGCCGATCTTGCATTCGCCAGGGGTGAGGATGCCCGGGCAGTTGGGCCCGACGAGACGCGATTTGGACCCGGTGAGGGCGCGCTTGACCTTGACCATGTCCATCACCGGAATGCCTTCGGTGATGCACACGATGAGCGGGATCTCGGCCTCGATCGCTTCCGAGATGGCGTCGGCCGCGAAGGCCGGCGGCACATAGATGACGGTGGCGTCCGCCCCCGTCGCGTCGCGCGCTTCGGCCACCGTGTCATAGACGGGGAGGCCGACATGGGTGATGCCGCCTTTGCCGGGCGTGACACCGGCGACCATTTTGGTGCCATAGGCGATCGCCTGCTCGGTGTGGAATGTGCCGTTATTGCCGGTGATGCCCTGGCAGATGACCTTGGTATTCTTGCCGATCAGGATGGACATTCTAGTGAGCAGCCTTTCGGGGTTCGGGCTTGGAGACATCCCGACAGATGTAGAGAATTGCTGAGACGAGAAGCACTGCCGGGATCATGGTAATCATTGTCATGCCCATGATGACCGCTTTGCCGGCGTTTCCTTCCCAGCAGAGAATCTTTTCGAATTCCTCCAGACTTTCACAATCTAGAGCCGGCTGGGACAACGCGTATATTCCGCCGAAGAGGGCGAGCATGGCTGTCGCCACGCCGGCGACGGCAGGCCATTTGTACCCGGGCCTTCGAACGGTCATGCCGATGATCACCGGGGCCCATATGCAGCTCGCCCAGCCGGCAATAACCATCGCTTGTGTCAGGCGTTCCAGCACGCTTATTCAGCCTCCGCGATGATATTCCTCTCCCCTTTTTGGAGAGAGACACCGGATACGAAACCATTCCCCCTCGCCCGTTGCGAAGCAATGGGAGAGGGTGGCCGAAGGCCGGGTGAGGGC
>CAZICN010000307.1:0-5030 GCA_964537655.1 uncultured Aestuariivirga sp. | reverse complement strand
CACGGGGGCGAGATAGGCATTGGCCACCGCCGTCGAGGTGCGGGTGTATTCGCGCACCTGCGGATAGAGCTCTGAGCCGACGGTGAGGATGGCGTGCGGCATCATCTCGCGCACGATCTCGGCAGCGCGCTTCTCATGCGCCGTGTTGAGCACCGACCAGACGAAGGAGATGGCGACGGTCTCGACGCCTTCCTTGAGGAACAGCCGGCAGGCGTCGCGCACATCCTCCTCGTGGATATTCGTGCGCACCGAACCGTCGGCGATCACGCGCTCGCGCACACCTTTGCGCAAATAGCGCGGCACCAGCATGGTGGCGGCGGGGTATTCGGGATCGTAGCGGTAGCCGTCTTCCTTGTGGCCGTTACGGATCTCGATCGAATCCTCATGACCCGCCGTGCAGATGAGGCCGGTCTTGCCGCCCTTGTGGGTGATGAGGGCGTTGAGGCCGACGGTCGTGCCGTTGATGCAGAGATCGCAATTGGCGACGATGTCGGAGGCCGGGCGGCCGAGATGCTCGGCGATCAGAGCGAGACCATTCTCGATGGCCTTGGTGGGATTGGCGGGTGTGGAGAGCGCCTTGAACAGCCTGATGGCGCCCGATTTGCGGTCGGCGATCACGAAATCGGTGAAGGTGCCGCCGGCGTCGATGCCGAGACGATATTGCGCGTTCATTGGGCACCTCCACGCAGGGCGCGGGTCGCGTCGTGATCGACGGCGAGGCTCGCGAGGTCGGAGATGACGACGCCATAGTCGGCGCGCGCGCCCTCGATGGAGACGAGGCCGTTCTTCACGTCCGACAGGACCTTGTCGATCGGACGTTCATGCGGATTGCCGTAGCCGCCGCCTCCGGGGTTCATGTTGGTGATCGTTTCGCCCGGCTGGATGGTTTCGAGGATATTCTTGCGCTCGATATCGGTGCGGCCGTTGCGCCTGAGCTCGACGCGGCCGACCTTGGTGTCGATGAGCTGCGACCTGGCGCCGGCCGCGCCCATCGCCGGGATGCGGCGGCCTTCGCCGAAGCCGATGCACATCATGTCCTTGTAGAGCGGCTCGACTTCCCAGGCGGTGCCCGATCCGCCGCGGAACTTTCCGGCTCCGCCGGAATCGGTCATCAGCGAATAGCGGTGGATGATGATGGGATAGGAATATTCCAGGAGCTCGACGTCGCCCGAGGTGAGCGCCCCGAAGCAGCATTCGGGGCCGACCGCATGCCAGCCGTCCTGCTGCGGCGTGGCGCCGCCGCCCGAGATGATGGTGGCGAGCACCATGGTGACGAATTCCTCGCCGCTGCGCCCGTCGCGCCCGGCGATGTTGAGGCCGTTGGCATGGCCCCAGGAGGCGGCGACCTTGGAGGGCATCGCCTTCTCGAAGGCGAGGCGCACCGCATCGGTGAGCGTCTCCATCGGCGTCGTCGTGCAGTTCATGTGCGGGGCGGGCTCGGCGGCGTTGCACAGCGTGCCCTTGGGGCCGAAGTCGATCGTCACGCAGCGATAGAGGCCCTCATTGTAGGGCGGCGGCAGGGCCGCGAACATCATCAGGCCGAGATAGACGCCCGAATGCGAATTGCCCTCGTAGGAATTGATGAAGTAGGGAACCTGCGGCGGGCTCTTGATGGCGATGTGGCAAGTGTCCTGCTTGATCGTCACCGTCGCGGTGATCTCGAAATCGCCAAGCCCGTGGCCGGCGTCCTCGAGGATCGCCGTGCCGCTATAGGTGCCGTCGGGCACCGACTTGATGAGCGAGCGCATATGGCGGTCGGCCATGTTCAGGAGCTCGTCGACGCAGGCATCGACGGTCTTGGCGCCGTATTTGTCCACCATGGCGAGGAGATTGCGCTCGCCCACCTGGCAGGCACCGATGAGGGCGTTGAAGTCGCCTTCCTGGTCGCGCCGCGCCCGCATGTTGGTGAGGATCATGTTGATGACGTCGTGGCGCGGCTTGCCCTTGTCCCAGATCTTCACCGGCGGGATGCGCAGGCACTCGGCGTAGATTTCCTTGGCATTGGGATTGTAGCCGGCCGGCACCGGTCCGCCGATATCGGTCAGATGGCCCTTGCACACGGTCCAGTAGGCGAGCTTGCCCTTGGAAAACACCGGCTTGTACATGCAGGTGTCGATGGCGTGGCTGCCGCCGAAGGCCGGGTCGTTGTGGAGGATGAGGTCGCCCTCGTGGATGTCGTCGCCGAAATATCTGGCGACTGCCTTCATCGCCGGAATGAGCGAGCCCAGATGGATCGGGATATCCTGGCCCTGCAGGATCATCTCCGGTCTGGCGTTGAACAAGGCGGTCGAATAATCATGCGCCAGGTTGAAGACCGAGGAGCGGGCGGTCTTCTCGAGGGTGAGCGTCATCTCGCGCTGCGTCGTTTCGAGGACGCCGCGCACGACGGACAGGGTGATCGGGTCGACTTTTGATCTGGGCTTCGGCTTCATCGGGTCCTCGCTCGTCGCTGACCCATGCCGAAAGTTGAAATCGCCAAGCGCACCGCCGGCGGCGCCGTCCTCACCCTCGGCATGGCGTCTTTCGCACCATTGCTGGCGGGGAGGCTTAGACCCGGTACGAGGTCCAGTCTTTGCTGCGGGTGAACCCGGTTTTGATTTCCCGCGCATAGGGCTTGGTTTTCATTGCGCCCGGAGCTTGGCCGCCGTAACATTTTCCGCCTACGGAGTGGCCGATGAAGACGCGTATTTCGACCAACAGCGTGGCGCTCAGCGAGCGCAGCCGGCATTGGCATGAGACGATCGCCAAGGCGTATTTTCCGCTCGATCTCACTTTCCGCGAGCCGGCGCACTTCTCGGGCGAGATCACCGACTGGTATCTGGGCGGCGTGTCGCTGTCGCGGCTCACCTCCGAGGCGCTGCGCTACCGCCGCATGCCGCATCATTTCCGCGCCGAGCGCGACGAGCATTTCCTGGTGACGGTGCCGGCGCGCGCCGCCATCTTCTTCTCGCAATGCGGCAAGGATGTCCATTGCGCGCCGGGGAGCTTCATCCTCGAAAGAAGCCACGAGCCTTACGAGTTCAGCCATGATGAAGCGGCCGATCTCTGGGTCATGAAGGTCGAGGCCAGGGCGCTTTCGGGGCGCATCCGCGGGCCGGACCGCTTCTGCTCGCTGCAGTTCGATGCCGGCAATGGCGCCGGCGGCTTCTTCGCCGACATGCTGCATCTCATCCCGGACCGGTTCGACGAGATGAATGCGGAGATGCGCGCCACGATCGGCCAGCAACTCATTGATCTTCTGGTGCTGGCGCTGAAGGCGGATGACCGCACGCTCACCTCGGGCAGCTCGACCATGCGGACGGCGCATCTGACCCGCATCGAGGCCTTCGTCCGCCGCAACCTGCGCAACCCCGCCCTCGACCCCGACATGATCGCGCGCAATTGCGGCATCTCGGTGCGCTATCTGCACGAGCTCTTTCGCGACACCAACCAGACGCTCGGCGCCTGGATCCGCGACCAGCGCCTCGATGCCTGCCGCGCCGCGCTCGCCGACCGCAGCATCACGCGCAGCGTGGGCGAGATCGCCTATCACTGGGGTTTTGGCGACCAGGCTCAGTTCTCGCGCGTTTTCAAGGCTCATTTCGGTATGTCGCCCAAAGAGTACCGCGACGAGGCCCGCCGGAAAGCGCGCCTCGACGCCTGATCAGGACAATGATGCCCTGACCTTGTGGAGATGTGTCTCGCGCTCATGGCGCGCCTTCAGAGCCCCCTCGAGATCGACCTCGACGAATTTCGCCGGCGTATGCGGCTGCAGTTGCCCGATGAGATCCATGTCGGCCGAGATCACGGTGCCGACCATGAAATAACCGCCGCCCGACACCGCATCGCGATGCAGCACGATCGGCTCGGTGCCGCCCGGCACCTGGATCGAACCGTAGGGATAGCAGGCATCGACGATGTTGGAGGGATCGGACCCGGCGCCGAAAGGCGGCGTGCGCGGCACGAAGTCGAGTGCGCGGCCGCCCTTGAAGCGATACCCGATGCGGTCGGCTTCCGGCGCCACCTTCCAGGTGTCCTCGAAGAAATGCTTGCCGGCGGCCTGGGTGATGCGGTGCCAGTAGAGGCCCGGCACCATGCGCAGCTCGGCCGGGTTGCCGTTCACACGCCGCAGCACCGCGGCGATGGTGCGACCTTCCTTGACGCCGGCACCTTTGCCGACCGGCAGTTCGTCACCGGCCTCGAGCTTCCTGCCCTTGAAACCGCCAAGCGCGCCCAGCGCATAGGTCGAGCGCGAGCCGAGGACGACCGGCACATCGATGCCACCCGACACGGCGATATAGGCGCGTGCACCCTTCTTGAGGAATTCGAAGGAGAGGACCTGACCCTTCTTCACATTGAAGGACGTCCAGCCTTCACGCGCCGCGCCATCGACCTTTGGCGGCAATTCGGCGCCGGTGACGGCGACGGTGGCATCGCTGGTGAATTCGAGCTCGGGTCCCATGAACACCGCTTCGAGAACGGCCGCACCCTCGTCATTGCCGACCAGCATGTTGGCGGCGCGCGTCGCCAGCCTGTCCATGCCGCCCGACAGCGGAATGCCGATATTGTAATAACCCGGCCGGCCCAGATCCTGAACGGTGGTGGCAAGGCCCGGCTTCAAGACTTTAATGGCCATGGAGCGCCTCATTGAGCTTGCGGTTCGTGGCATCGATGTCCTTGTGGAAATCGGCCAGCGAGAAAGTGACGTTCTTCATCAGCGGCGCGAATTTGCCGGCATCGACATCGGCGACCGTCGCATCGTACTGGGTGCGGTCGATCGGCTTCCATTTCACGATGTCGCCCGGCTTGAACAGGCACATGAAGTCGCGCAGGTAGCTGATCTTCTGGTTGGGATCGTAGATCGGCATCGGCGTGATGCCGAACATCTGGTAGCCGCCGGCACCTCTCACCGAATAGATGCAGCCGAAGCAGCCGCCATGGCCGACGGTGAGCTTCGGCGTATCGGTGCGCGGGCGCAGATATTTCGGCGCCTCGATCTGACGCTGGCGCTCGACCATCTGGTAGAGGAAGGGCAGGCCCGCCACGAAGCC
>CAZICN010000306.1:0-5037 GCA_964537655.1 uncultured Aestuariivirga sp. | reverse complement strand
TTTATTGCTTGCATATCGAAGAGAATGCAGCCATATACGGTACTTCGAGTTTCGGCCGTATTGATTATCGGTCTCGCGCATATGGCTCAGCCTGGCGCCTACTGACGACCTCTCTTCCAAAACATCGATCGTTTAAGCGGACGCGATGATGCGTTTTCGCGGCGCCTGTCATTTTGAAAGGGTACAATCATGCAGGTTGGAACAGTCAAGTTCTTCAACACACAAAAAGGCTTCGGCTTCATTCAGCCGGAAGATGGAAGCAAGGACGTTTTCGTCCATATCAGCGCCGTCGAGCGCGCCAATATGGGCAGTCTCAGAGAAGGCCAGAAGGTCCAGTTCGAATCGGTCACCGACCGTCGCACGGGAAAGATCGCGGCCGAAAATCTGTCGAACGCGGCCTGATTCTCGATCACTTCGGATCGATCCGAAGTCGATTCGATGCGATCGAAATATGGTTAGCGCGTGATCGGGCGGAAAAGCGGGAACCGTTTTTCCTGATCAGGTGCCGACTGTCGCCTCTGGCAGAGCAGACCGCGGATGTACCGGCTGTTCTGCCATTCCCTCTCTGTTTCACTCAGTTCACGCGGGAGGTGCCGATGCAAGTGTTTGTGCGCGACAACAATGTCGATCAAGCGCTGAAGATCCTGAAGAAGAAAATGCAACGTGAAGGCATCTTCCGGGAAATCAAGCGGCGTTCCGCCTATGAAAAGCCCTCCGAGCGCAAGGCGCGCGAGAAGGACGAGGCCATCCGCCGGATGCGGAAACTCGCGCGCAAGAAAGCGCAGCGGGAAGGGCTGATTCCCATGCCCAAGGCCAAGGAGAAGCCGGTGCGGCGCCCGGATATCTTCCGCTCGTCGCGCCCTGCCGATGCATCCGCCCCCAAAGCGGCCGACAGCAACTCCTGAGCGAAAGCCAGCTTTCGCCGGAAGTGTTCCGCCGGCTATTGGATAATTCGGTCAGGCCTTGGCGGCGCCGCCGGCATTGGCCGGGGCGGGCGTGCGCGGCCGCCCTGCCTATCTTATGTCATAGAGAAAGCAGCTGTTCGGATGGCCGAGACTAGGATTCTTGCGGGACATTTCGCGGCATCTCTCCATGGCCTTGGCGATTGCTGCTTGCTTGGAGAAGGTGCTGAAAGACCAGCCGCAGGATTGCTTGCGACCGATCCGGTCGTTGATGGCGAATCCCATCCAATGACCGCGCCGCTTCTCCCATTTGAAATACTCGGTGCCGCAATAGCTCTTGCCGCGATAGAACACATACCGCTCGGATTGCGCCTGGCTCGCCGCACTTGCGAGAGTGCCCGCGGCGAGGAGTGTTGTGAAGACAAGCAGTATCGTCTTCATTTCACGAACACGACCCTGCAGCTGTTGCGCTTACCCCAAGTGGGATGGATGCGCTCGCTCACTCTGCATTCGGACAGAGCGCCGGAGATGGCGGTTTCGCGGGCAGGGAAATCCATGGCCCAGCCGCAGGCTTGACCTTCCTTGTTCGCCTGATTGGCGGCGAAGGCTGTCCATCTCTTGCCCTTGGCCTTGACGGATTTGTATTTAGCGAGACAGGGCTTGCCGGTCACCGGACCCGCAATGCCTTCCGCCGAAAGGACCGGAACGAGCAATGCCGACAGTAGCAGTGGTATGACGGCATATCTCATGATGCTCCCCCAATGGCATTCCTTAAGGTCATTCTAGAGTGTTTCCGGGGAGAACCACAATAATCCGCGCATTATCAATGAAAATGAAGTTACCGATCGGCGAGAATTGGACCGCCCTCAGGCCTTGGCGGCGCCGCCGGCATTGGCCGGGGCGGGCGTGCGCGGCCGCAAGGGCGCGAGACCCGCATGGCGCGCGAAGGTCGCATCGCTCAGCCTCTCGACCCTATGCTGCGGGACGTCCGTGAGGAGGCCCGATATGCGGTCGAAGGAAGCCCGCAGGGACGCTTCCGCGATGGCGCCGTCCTTCAGGCCCTGCGTCATGTGGCCGATCATGTCGAGGATGAGCGTGGTGTCGGCCCAATAGGCGCACATGCACAGGAGATCGGCGCCGGCATTGACGATCCTGATCGTCGTCTCCGGCTCCTTGAGCCGGTTCGAGATGGCGCGCATACCGAGATCATCGGTGACGATGACGCCCTTGAAGCCCAGCTCCTGGCGCAGAATGTCATGGAGGATGGTGCGTGACATGGTGGCGGGCGTGCCCGGGTCGATCTGCGACACCACGATATGGGCGGTCATGAACAGACGCGTCCTGGCGTCAGTGAACGGCCGGAAGGCTTCGAGCTCACGCTTGCGGAAGGTCGCCGGATCGACATCGATGACCGGCAGCGAATAATGCGAATCGACGCCGGTGTCGCCATGGCCGGGGAAATGCTTGGGACAACCCAGAACCCCCTCGGCCTGGAGCGCGTCGAGGAACTGCCGCGCCGGGACGACGACGTCCTGAGGGCTCGTGCCGAAGGAGCGCGGCCCGATGACCGGATTGGCGGGGTTGGAGTTCACATCGAGCACCGGCGCGAAGTTCACGTTGAAGCCCAGGTTGCGCAATTCGATGCCCATGGCGCGCCCGACAGCGGCCGCCTGGCCCGGCCATTCGCGCGCATAGGCGAAGTTCGTGACGGGTGCGGGCGGGCGCAGCACGCCGCCGCCTTCATGATCGATGGTCACAAGGATTTCGTCGCGGCCGATATATTCGCGCACATCGGCGAGGAGCTTCGCATGCGAAGCCAGCCATTCGTCATAAGGTGCGTCGGGCAGGAAATTGGCGCGGAACAGCACGACGCCCGCCGGCCGCAGGAGCGACAGCAGCCGCTTGTCATGATCGCTCAAGACGGGGCTCTGCTGCAGGCCGATGAGGAAGCGATGGCCGAAGGAAGAGGGGCCGCGGCCGAGATCGAAGGTGAGATCCATGAACCTGTTCCGATGCGATGAATGGCGACCCCGAGAGGATTCGAACCTCCGACCCTCAGATTAGGAATCTGATGCTCTATCCTGCTGAGCTACGGGGTCACTCGGGGCCGCTTATATAGGGTTCGCGCGCCGGACGGAACCCCGCAAAAGAGGCCCGCGCACCAAGCCGCCGCCGTCACATTCCCGGGCGCTGGCCGAAGTCGCTGCTGCTGCGCTCGTATCTCTCGGTCCAGCTCTCCAGCGCGCCGCTCTCGACATGCTCATGGCGGTGGACCCATTGGGTGAGCGTGCGTGCGGGCAGGCTCAGGAAATCCTGCAAGGCCTCGGCGCTTCCCGGCACCGACAGAATCTTGAGGGCCTTGAGCTTGATGACGGCCTGTCCGACGCTGTCATAGTTGTCGCTGGTCCTGGCGATGTGCAGCAGCGGCCAGACCATCTCCTGGCGCAAGGTGGCGAGGGCGCGAAGCGCATTGGGCGTGCCGATATCGGCGAGGTCCTGCTCGGCCACTTCGGGGATCACCGACAGTTTCAGCCGGGCGAGGGCGACCTGCAGGACGGAGTCGACCGAGGCGATCCGGTATTCCTCCCATGCGGTCTTCGCCTGCGGCGTCCCGATCGCGGCGATGAGCCCTTCGAGCCAGTGGCAGTGGCCGGTCGCGCCGAGCTCGCGCGATGCGGCCTTGACGATCGGCGCCAGGGCGGTGCCGTGCCGCGGATGCGCGAGCGTCATCACCAGATAGTGCTGCAGATCGGACACGGCTTCGTGGTCGAGGAGTTGCGCAAGCACCGTCGAAATGCGCGGATCGTCCGACTGAGCCAGCGCCTTCGCGGCGGCGACGGCCATTCCGTTGGGCTGCTGCCGGCATTGCCGTACGATGGTCGAGAGACAGGCGATGATTTCCTCGTTCATCGCCTGCCGGCCGAGTTCACTGATCGCGTTCAGCCGCCGCGGATTGCCTTCGTCCGTGGCTTCACGAACCAGACGCTGCGTGCTCGCTGCAGCAAACATGGGGGCGGTGCCGTCCAAGTGAGTCGCGGCTATTCTAGCCTTTGTCCGGCCTCCGGACCAGACCGCCCCAAAAAAAGCGGCCCGGCGAACCGGGCCAAAGGTCTCTCGAAAGTTTGAATCGGATTGTTGGAAAGGGGTTACATCTTCGGCAGCAGCACCTTGTCGATCACATGGATCACGCCGTTCGACTGGTCGACATCGGCGATGGTGACATTGGCCACCGTGCCGTTCTCGTCCTTCAGCATCACCTTGTCGCCCTCATACATGGCGGTCCAGGTGCAGCCGCCGACCGTCTTGACCGGATGCATGCCCTTGTCGTCGTCCACCATCTTCCTGACGTCTTTGGCGAAGGCTTCCACGCCCACCACATGGCAGGTGAGGATCTTCACGAGCATCTCCTTGTTCTCGGGCTTGAGCAGGTTCTCGACCGTGCCGGCGGGCAGGGCGGCAAAGGCCTCGTTGGTCGGGGCGAAGACGGTGAAGGGGCCCTTGCCCTGCAAGGTCTCGACCAGGCCCGCCGCCTTGACGGCCGCGACCAGCGTCGTGTGATCCTTCGAATTGACCGCGTTCTCGATGATGTTCTTTTCCGGGAACATCTCGCCGCCGCCGACCATCGGATTCGCCGCCCAGGCGAGACCCGCCGCACCGATCGACAGGGCCGCCGCCGAGACCATCACAGTCTTGTGGAACTTGTTCATCGCTTTTCCTCACTCTGATTTTGGATACGCCCTGAGATACGCAAAGCCGGGAAAGGCAGATGCCGGCGCCAGCGTCACAATGAATTGAGGGCGCAAGATGCAACCAAAGGCGGACTGGGTGAGTAAGGGCCGGCCGGTGTTGCCGCAAGAACAGGGAATTTACAGGGAACTACAGGGAACTACAGGGAATTTGCGCGAAACGGAGATGGCTTTTCAACGATATCAAAGGCTTGGCGTTCCAAAGCGCGGGAAGAACAGGGAATAACAGGGAAAAACCGGCCGGTCGCGCTTTCCGATGCTGAGATAATCCAAATCCCACGGTCCCGTCCGCGAATTCAAGAGGCCGCTTGGGCCAGACCCATCATGCATGACGCCGGTGATCGGCATGGCCCCACCCGTCACGCGTTCCGCGTGACACCCTCCCCACG
>CAZICN010000305.1:0-5056 GCA_964537655.1 uncultured Aestuariivirga sp. | reverse complement strand
GCGCTCGACCTCGCCGCCGAAATCGGCATGGCCCGGCGTGTCGACGATGTTGATGCGGGTGTCCTTCCACACGAGCGACGTCACCTTGGCGAGGATGGTGATGCCGCGCTCGCGCTCGAGGTCGTTCGAGTCCATCGCCCGCTCGGCGACTTTCTGGTTGTCGCGGAAGGCGCCGGACTGGGCGAGGAGCCGGTCGATCATGGTCGTCTTGCCATGGTCGACATGGGCGATGATGGCTATGTTGCGCAGATTCATGAGTGCGCCGTTCTTTCCCGTAAGAGCTGTCACGGCCAGAGCGGCCTTGGGGTGATCCAAGGCCCTGACTATGGCCGGTTTCGCTAGATAAAGGGCGGGATCCGCGGAACCCTGTCCGTTCGCATCCTGCCCTGGATTCGGGCCGGGCCTTAGCACGGGACAGGGCCCAAGGCGAGCCTATTTTCGGGGCATTTTGGCGGGCCTTTACAGGCCCATGAAACCCATGGCCCAGAGCCACAGGCCGGTTGCCGCAAGGCTGGCGAGCGTCATCGGAATGCCGGAGCGGGCGAAATCGGCGAAACCGAGACGCGCTCCCGCGGCCCGGGCCCGCTCGGCGACGATGATGTTGCACATCGACCCGGTCAACAGAAGATTGCCGGCGAAGGTGGAGAGAAGCGCCAGTCCGGCGAGCGCCCCGTCCGGCAGGCCGGGCAGGAGCTTCAGGATCAGGATCACCGCCGGAACATTGCCGATGGTGTTGGAGGAGGCGAGCGTCACCGGCAGCATGACCGAGAGGTTTTCCGGCACGATTCCGGCCTGGGCGAGGGCGAGCAGCCCCTCCTGCGCGAGCCCGGTCCTGGCGAAGGCCGCCGTCACGCCGAACAGGCAGGCGAAGAGCAGCAGCAGATGCCAGTCGACCGCGCCGATCATGTCGCGCGACGACAGGCGTTTCGACAGCAGCAGCAGGCCCGCCACCGCGAGCGCTCCCAATTCGCGCGGCAAGGGCGTGAGGAAGAGCCCGATGAGCACGATGATGGCGACAAGCCCCTTGACCGTCTGGAAGCGGTCGAGCGCCACGGGCGCGGCCGGCGCCAAAGCGAGGGGGGCCGCGAGCGCCCTTTTCCAGGTCGCCCGGACCGCCCAATAGACGAAAGCCAGCGACAGGATCGTGGGCGGCAGGGCGATCAGCATGTAGCGCCAGAAATCGAGCCCGCCCGCCTGGCCGATCAGGATGCTCTGCGGGTTGCCGATGAGGGTCGCCGCCGAGCCGGCATTCGCCGCACCGGCGAGCGCCACCAGATAGGGCCTTGGATCGAGCTTCCGGGCGAGGAGCCCGGCGCAGACCAGCGGCGTGAAGGCGAAGGCGATGACGTCATTGGTGAGGATCGCCGACAGGATGCCGGTGACGGCGATGAGGAGGGCGAGAAGGATCTTCGGATTGCCGGCCGCCTGCGTCACCCGCCCGGCGACATGGCCATAGAATCCCGATTGCTCGAACTGGGCCGAGAGGATCATCAGCGCGAAGAGGAGCGCGATGGTCGGCATGTCGACGGCGCGGCCCGCCTCGTCGAGGCTGAGATCGCCCGCGGCCAAAAGCACGATGAGACCGAGGAGCGCCACGCCGGTGCGCTCGACGGCAAGCCCCGGCACCCGGCCGAGCGCCATGCCGAGATAGACGAGAATGAAGACGGTGACGGAAAGCGTGGTCAAGGCGGGTGAGCGATCGCGCGGGAAAAGGAAGCGCGGGATGTATCACGCCTCCTAAGCTCCGTCATCCCTTGCGCTCGGGATCGAGCGTCACCTTGTAGAGCTCCCTGTCGTCACGGTCCATGAGCCGCACCGTCATCTGCTCGGTTCCGCCGTCGATATCGACGAGGCCGAAGAACTGAAGGCCGGCCGAGGGCGGCAGGTTCTGTCCCTGCTCCTTGCCCGGCGCCTTGATGAATTTGAGTTCCGGCCCGAAGGTCTTGTCGAGATCGTTGGGGCCGAAGGTTCCGGCATGCAGGGGCCCCGAGACGAACTCCCAGAAGGGGGCGAAGTCCTGGAACTGCGCCTTGTCCGGCGTGTAGTGATGCGCCGCGGTGTAATGCACGTCCGCCGTCAGCCACACGACATTGCGGATGTTCGAGACCTTGATGAATCTGAGAAGCTCGGCGATCTCGAGCTCGCGCCCCTTCGCCGTGCCGTGATCGCCATTGGCGATGGCTTCGGCACCTCGCCTCTCCTTCCAGTCGTCCCACACGATGACGCCGATCGGCATGTCGCAGGCGATCACTTTCCACGTCGCCTTCGACAGAGCGAGCTCGCGCCGCAGCCACAGCATCTGGGTCTCGCCGATGATGCGCGATTGTGGCGTCAGCGTGGTTTCGAGCGACGGGCCGTTCGGCCCGCGATAGCTCCTGAGATCGAGGAAGAAGACATCGAGCAGCGGACCATAGGCGATCTTGCGGTAGATGCGGCCGGGCTCCTCCGGAAAATAATGGATCGGTGTCATTTCATGGAAGGCGCGCGCCGCCCGCTCGACCAGCACCGCGATCGACTTCTCGCGGTAGCGGTCGTCCTGGCGCAAATCCTTCGCCGGCGACCAGTTGTCGATCACATCATGGTCGTCCCATTGGAAGTGAGTCGGCACCACGCCGTTGAAGTCGCGCAGATTCGCATCGAGCAGGTTGTATTTCCAGCGCCCGCGATATTCATCGAGGGACTCGGCGACCTTGCCCACGCCTTCCGCCACCACGTTCTTCCACACCCCGCCGCCCGCGAGCTTGACCTCTTTGCGGATCGGCCCGTCGGCATAGATGGTGTCGCCGGAATGGATGAAGAAGTCGGGATCGTGCCCGGCCATGGTGGCATAGGTTTTCATGCCACCATCTTCCGGGTTGATACCCCAGCCCTGGCCCGCGGTGTCGCCGGACCAGACGAAGCGGACGGCGCGGCGGCCCGACGGCGCGGTACGGAAGCGCCCGACGACGGGCGCACC
This sequence comes from uncultured Aestuariivirga sp., assembly GCA_964537655.1. Taxonomy (GTDB): domain Bacteria; phylum Pseudomonadota; class Alphaproteobacteria; order Rhizobiales; family Aestuariivirgaceae; genus Taklimakanibacter. Next base: position 2,100 of record CAZICN010000305.1, on the reverse strand, counting down.
CCGGACACTGCCATGCGCGAGACTGGCGAAGCGCACGCGGTAGAAGATCGTCTGGTCGGGCGGCAGGTCGACGAGCAGCCGTTTCACCGTGAAATCGCTGTCGGGTCCGGCGTCGATCGGCGACAGCCGCATGGCGTCCTTGAAGCTCTCGGTGGTGGCGACATCGACCTGCATCCGCGCCGGCCTGTCGCTTCGCGCCCAGATCATGCCCGACGACATGTCGATATCGCCCGCTTGCACGCCATGCGTCACGGCGGGCCGGTCGGCGGCGCGGCTCAGGCCCGGCATGGCGAGGCCGGCCGGCGCGGCGAGCAGGCCGGCGGATGATTTCAGCAATCGGCGGCGGGTGATGGTGAAGCGGATGGCGGCCCCCTCGATGTCAGGCGGCCGAATCTACCCGACTCGCGGCATAAGACAATGACGCGGGCTAGCCACCGGCGGCCCCTTTCCTGCCGGCGGACATGCCCTGCTGCAGCAGCGAGCGCAACGCCGCCATCGACTGCCGCTCCTCGATCGCGATCTGCCCATCGACCTCGGCCACGGCGGCGCACGCCTCCCACACGATCGCCAGTGATTCCGGCCGCTCCTTCGACAGGCGCTTCACGATCCCCGCGACATCGAGGATGTTGGGCGCATGCCGGCGCGCCCAACGGACCGCATGCGCCGCCTCGCCGTCATCGGGCACGAGGCCGAGTTCGGCGGCGCGCGCCGTGGCGAACTGCTCCATCACCTGGCGTTCGGCGGGTTCGAGCCTGCCATCGGCGGTGCCGACCATGGCGAGGATGCGCAGCTCATCGCCGATCTCGGAAATGATCGGGCGGATGGCCGGCCGCTCCCGTCCCTCTTCATCCACGATGGCGACCGCGATCTCGACGGCGGCAAGCCCGCCCGCCGGATCGGCGTCGAAGCCGGTGACGGTGACCTCGTGCCGGTCGCCATCGGCGAGCGAGCGCGCGACCCAGCTCCGGCCGGCCGGGATATGGCCAACGAGCCCGGCATCGTGAAAGCAGGCGACGCCTCCCTGATTTTCGGACACAGGCCCAAATGTGAGCCGGTCGCCCTCGCGGAGCGACCGGGCGGTCCCGGCCGAGAGCCCGACGACAATACACGGATAGGATCGCATCTGACCCTCTGGATCATGGCCCTGCCCCCGGGGGCTGATCCTGCGCCCGCGCGCGCCACCCGGTCAAATCTCACATGCGGTAGAAGCGCTTCGCATTGTCATGGAACAGAGCGCGCTGGTCGCGCTCGCCGAGATGCGCCACCGCGCCTTTGAAGTTATCGTAGATCTGGCCGAAGGTCATCTGCAGGTCGGCGACCGGAAAATCGGTGCCGAACATCGCGCGCTCCGCGCCGAAGGCCTCGAGGCAGTCCCGCACGACCATCCTGATGCTGTCTTTCGTCCATTGCGGGTCATAGGCGCCGGGGTTGGAGATCTTGAGCGCGACATTGGGGCGCGAGGAAATGAGCTTGAGCGCATCGCGCCAGCGCTGCATTCCTTCCCGGTCGCGATCGATCGGGCTGGCGCAGTGATTGACGATGATCTGCAGCCCGGGGAAGGCCTGGGCGAGGTCGAAGACGGCCTGCCCCTGGTAAGGATACATCATCAGTTCGAGATGGAGGCCGGCCTCGCCGATCAGCCCCACATCGCGCCGCCAGTTCTTGTCATAGGCGATGTCGGGGCGCTGCACGAAGCATTTCGCGGGATCGGGATGATAGCTGAGAACGCCCCTGATGCCGACGACCCGCTCGAACCCGGCCTGCCTGGCGATGACATCGACGGCCTGTGGCGTGCCGAGAGGGGCGGCCGCCACATAGCGGAGAGCGACGCCTCGCGATTTGTCGAGGCCTTCCAGCCAGCGTGTCTCGCCCAGCGCATCGCCATACTGCCAGAGCGCCTCGATATGGACGGTGCCGACGACATTGTGCCCGGCCGAATCCTTGAGATAGTCCTCGACCAGATAGTTCCGCCTGAGCTTGTCGAGACCGCCGAGCGCCGTGACCGCATTGTCGGCGGGGAGCAGCCAGGGGTGCTTGCCCATCCGCAGATCCCACAGATGATGGTGTGGATCGATCACCGGTCCATCATACATTTCGGGC
>CAZICN010000304.1:0-5122 GCA_964537655.1 uncultured Aestuariivirga sp. | reverse complement strand
CGCATCTACGACAATCTCAAGCGCGCTTCGGGGCTGTAGGATCGAAGCCGATCTAAAGCGCTCGTGATCTGACGCTGAACCAGGTCCGTGCCGCGATCGCCAGTATGAAACCCAGAAAGACCGTCGCGATCGCATAGGGCAGGCCATCCGGACCGAAGCGGTCGATGGCCCAGCCACCGAGCAAAGCGCCGACCAGCGCGGCACCCCCCCACATGGTGGAGAAGGCGGCGGTGCCGGCCACCAGCTCATGACCGGAGAAACGCTCGCCCAGCTCGGCCAGCGCCAGCGTATAGATGCCGGCCGAGGCCGCGCCGGTCACCACCAGGACAGGCCAGATCAGCCACGTTCCGAAGGCCCAGGGCACGAGTGCGCTGCCGAGGGCGGTCGCGATGGCGCAGGCCGACATCATGCCGCGCTTACTCCAGTGGTCGGCGATCCAGCCAATGGGAAACTGCAGGACGACATTACCGACGATGAAGGCCGTCAGCATCAAGGCGGCGGTTTCCTGGCTAAGACCTTTCTTGACGCCATAGACCGGCAAGAGGCCGAGATTGGCGGCATCGATGATGGCGAACATGCCGACGGCGGTGATGAGGATAGGGGCGAGCCGGGCGAAGCCCAGGATGGAGAGCCCGCCTGTTTCCGCATCGGGCGCGAAAGTCCCGCTCTGGCGGTAGAAGAACATCGGCAGCGTGCCGGCGAGGAGGACGGAGGCGCCGATGAAGAAGGGAAGTGTGCTGTCGACGCCAGTCAGGCTGATGAGCGCCGGGCCACCGCCGAAGCTCAGGGACAGGACTCCCGTATAGACCGCCATGATGCGCGAGCGTGCCGGACCGCTCGCCGCCTCGACCACCCAGGCTTCGCTCACCGAGAACAGGATGGCGACGGCGAAGCCCTGGATGAGGCGAATGGCGAACCAGCCCCAGAAAATTTCGATGAACGGATAGATGAGGATCAGCGAGGCGGTGAGGCTGGCGGCGGCGATGGCGACCGGCTTTGTGCCCCAGCGCCTGGTCAACGACGGCACGATGAAGCCGGCAATGAGGATGCCGAGCGGCTGCATCGCGGTGTTGTAGCCAATGACACGGGGCGACACGCCCTGCTTCTCCATCATCAGCGACAGCAGCGGGAACATGAGGCCGAGCGCGAAGCCGAAAACGGTGATCGCGGCAATGGCGGCGGTGAGGTTGATCCAGCGTTGCCTATCCATGCGCCGCCCTCTTGACGAATTTGCCGCCCGAGAGGGCGAGGCCGATCAGCAGCACGACATAGACGAGCGAGATGGTGACCGGGATAGCGTCGATGCCGAAAGCATCGGTCGCGGCCCCGGCAATGGGCGGACCCAGCAGGCCGCCGATCCCCCACATGGCGGCGAAGGCGGCGCTCCCGGCGATGAGGTCGGGGCCCTCGAAATTATCGCCGAGAATGGCGAGTGCGACCGTATAAATCGCAAAGGCCGTGGTGCCGAGGACCAGCATGACCGGCCAGATGAGCCAGCTGTCGATAGTCCAGATCATCGACATGGCGAGGATGGCGGTGATCACCGCCGACAGGACGATCACGCCCATACGGGACCACTTGTCGGCGAGCATCCCGATCGGCAGCTGCATCAACGCATTGCCGATGATCGCGACGCCGAGGATCAGCGTCACCTGCTCTACCGTGAGGCCGGACCTCAGCCCGAAGATGGGGAAGAAGGACAGGATCACGGCGTCGAAGAAGGTGAGCGTCCCGACGGCGAAGAGAAGCAGCGGCGCGCGTTTGACGAAAGCGAGGAAGCCGCCGCCCTCCTTGTGCTGAAAGGCCGCTTCCGAGATGTGGAGCATGGCGAGCGGAACGGCGCTGATGCCGACGCAGGCGATGCCGATCAGCCAGGGCAGCCAACCATCGATGCCGGTAAAGGGAATGATGAGCGGGCCGATCGAGAAGCTGATCGCCAGGATGCTCGTATAGAAGCCCGTAACACGACCGCGATTGCCCTGCTCGGAGCCGCTGAGGATCCAGGCCTCACTGACGGTAAACAAGGTGCTGGCCGCCATGCCGAAGACGAACCGGATGGCGAACCAGGCCCAGATGCTGGGAAACAGCTTGAAGCAGGCAAGCGTCGCCATGGTCATGACGATCGAGGCATAGACCACGCGCTTGGAGCCGAAGCGCGATACGATCCGCGGCAGGAACGGGCCGCCCAGAATGATGCCCAGAGGCGCCATGGCGGCATTCAGCCCCATGATCCAGGCCGGGACCTTGTTCTGCTCCATGAGCAGCGGCAGGAGCTGCAGGGTCAGGCCCATGGCAATATCGCAACAGGCGATCGTCGCGATGGCCGCGACAATCGTCCGGTAGCGCTGCACGAAGGGCAGGGGCGCCGACATTGCTGGTCCTCGGTTGGAGCATGGTTGCTGCAGCGCTCTCTAGCGGTTCCGCGACGGTTTGTGCAAGTGCAGCCCTGTGTCTTGCGCATGGCGCTCGGCGCCGCTATGCACTACGGCCATGACACGTCCCAAGATCATGATCATACCCGTCACGCCGTTCCAGCAGAATTGCTCGCTGGTCTGGAACGACGATACACGCCTGGGCGCCGTCGTCGATCCGGGCGGCGATGTCGACGCCATCCTGCAGGCGATCGAGAAATCGCAGGTTACGGTCGAGAAGATACTGCTCACCCATGGCCATATCGATCATGCCGGCGGCGCGGCGGAGCTGCGCGACCGACTTCAGGTCGGAATAGAAGGTCCGCATACGGAGGATGCCTTCCTGCTTGCGCGCCTGAAGGAATCGGGCGCCCAGTACGGCTATGAGGCGCGCCCGTTCACACCCGACAGATGGCTCAAGGAAGGCGATCAGGTCACGGTCGGCGCGCTGTCATTCGCCGTCATCGAATGTCCGGGGCATACGCCGGGCTCGGTCGTGCTGTTCAATGACGCGCACCGCTTCTGCTTCATGGGCGACGTGCTGTTCCAGGGCTCGGTCGGGCGCACCGATTTTCCCTATGGCAACCATGAGACGCTCATCGCCTCGATCCGCGACAAGCTGCTGCCTCTGGGCGATGACGTCGCCTTCCTGCCGGGGCACGGGCCGGCAAGCTCGATCGGCGAGGAACGTCGCGGCAATCCGTTCCTGGCCGAGCTCAGCTGAGCTTTTCGGGGCGAAGCGCTAATTCTGCTTCGTGTCGGAGATTTCGTTCTGGCCTTCCTCGGCGGAGACTTCCTCGATAAAGACCTGCTGCATGGCGGAGAAGAACCCGGCATTGCCGACCCTGGTCACGCGCTGGTCGACGCGGACATAGCTGACGCTGCCAGGGGCCACGGCGACAGTGACGGTATCCCATATGGTCGGCACGAACAGCGTGGCCTGGCGCACGGTCACGTCGTGCTCGCCGGGCGGCAGCGTCAGGGACATGTAGCCGCCCGCCTTGAGCATTCCCATGTTCTTACCGGCGATCTCGATATAGGGCGTCTCGCCGCGGCCGAGCGCCTTGCCTTCAAGGCGATAGACATAGACGATGCCCTGGCCGGCAGGGCGTTGCGCCAGCGGCTGAAAGGCTGGACCATCGGCGGTACAGGCGGTGGCCAGCAAGGCAAGCATCGCGATGGGAGCGATGCGTGCCATCGCGCTACACGCCTTGCGCCAGCACGACGACACGCGTGCCGACGGGCGCGCGCCGGTAGAGCTCGATCACGTCCTCATTGATCATGCGGATGCAGCCGGACGACATGGCCTTGCCGATGGTTTGCGGGGCGTTGGTGCCGTGCAGACGATAGAGCGTATCACGGCCGTTCTGGAAGAGGTAGAGCGCCCGGGCGCCGAGCGGATTGTCGGGGCCGCCCGGCATGCCATCCTTCCATTTCGCCGCATTGGGATCACGTTCCACCATTTCGGGCGGCGGCGTCCAGCGCGGCCACATGACCTTGCGCTCGACATCGGCCAGTCCCGCCCAGCGGAACCCTTCGCGGCCGACGCCAACGCCGAAGCGAATGGCCTGGCGGTTCTCCAGGATGAGGTAGAGATGCCGTTCGGCCGTATCGACGATGATCGTGCCCGGCCAGTGGCGGCCTTCATAGGACACGATCTGACGGCGAAACTTCTTCGGAATCTTGCTCATATCCGTCGGTGGAAAGGTGATGAGATCATTGTAGTCGCGGCCGGGCCGGAACTGCTCGAGCTGCTGCTGCGCGCCGGCGCCACCGGCCACAAGACCCGCAAATGCCGCGCCGCCGGCCGCCAGAAGGCGGCGCCGGGAAATACCGATTGTCATGAAGTCTCCTATATGCCGACCAGGCGTATCTTGCCGGCGTGATAGGCATCGCCGGTGCTCTTGAACTCGCCGCATTCGGTGGGCTGGCCGGCCAGGCTCTGGCACAACTGGCCCTCGACCGCCGACCAGGTGCCGCGGCCCTCACCCTTCACGTCATCCTGGTAGGTCAGCGAGCCATCGCCATTGTAGGTGACGAAGCCGCTCGAGTCGGAGCGCGTGTATTGCCAGCCCTTGCCCATCAGGGTGGAGCGGATCTCCTCGGCGGAAAGAACACGGATCGGCTGTGCCTGCGGCCTGGCATTGGCGGAAGCGGTCGATTGGCTGCCGCCGCTTAGAATCTGGATGCCGCTCTTGTCCGACGAGCCGCAGCCCGCAACCACGAGGGCGGTCGCGGCGATCAGCGCCCATCTCGAATATTCGGTCATTCTTCAGTCCTTCAACCCCCGCCGTGCGCCATGTCTCACAGATAGGCTCCCAGGGCAAGATCGGCGGAGAGTGACGCCCGGATAGGGCAAAAACAGGGCAGGCCCCGCACGTCAGCCGATCTGCCGGATGATATCCATGAGTTCGCCCAGATGCGCAATGTGGTAGTAGCGTGCATCCTCGGCCGGCGTCTCGTCCTGCTCGAGGGCCCAGGTCAGGCTATGCGGGACATAGACGCCCCAGCAGCCCGCCTTGATCGCCGGCACGATATCGGACTTGAGCGAGTTGCCGACCATCATGGCGCGCTCGGGGCCATCGGCGTGGCGAGTGAAGACCCGTTGGTACGTCGCGATCGATTTGTCGCTGACGATCTCGATGGCGTTGAAAAGCTCGCCGAGACCCGATTGCGCCAGCTTGCGCTCCTGGTCGAACAGGTCACCTTTG
>CAZICN010000303.1:0-5128 GCA_964537655.1 uncultured Aestuariivirga sp. | reverse complement strand
CTTGAGGCGCTCGCCGAACAGCCGGCCGGCCCAATAGGAGAGCTGATCGCCGAGAATTGCGCCAATGGCGGTGGCGGCGAAGACCGGCCAGAATTCGAGATGCCCGGTGCCGACCAGCATGCCGGCGCCGACCAGGACCGCTGTCGAAGGCACGAACAGGCCAATGATGAGCAGCGCCTCGCCAAAGGCGATGAGGAAGACGATAGCGATCGCCCAGCCCGGATGCTGCGTAAAGAAGTCGAGATAAGGCTGAATATACTCCATGCGCCCGGCGGTTCGTTAGGTGAGGAAGGTCACAATGTCATTACGATGCAGCGGCGAAGGGAGTTGGGGTGGCCGCCGCCGGACTTACCAAGAACCTCATGTCGAGAACAAGGCGCGCAGACAAAATTCACCGCGTGGGCTCGGGCGGTTTCTTCGGCAGTCGATCGGCTTCGGTGCAATTACGGCCAGGCAACGGAACCTGGTCATAGGCATTTCTGGGCTCGGCGCAGGGCTTTAGCTTCCATTTCGCCGCAGCTTCCGGATGCGCCTGGTCATACTGGATCGCCGCCGGCATTTCCGTCATCCATTCGTCATGGCCCTCCCAATTGAGCGCGAGCGCCGCCGAAGGCGTGGCCCAGACCAGCAGCAAGGTCATAAGGAACCGCATGCGACGAGACTACGCCGAATCGCGTGGGCCTGCCATCCTCGAATGCAGAGCCCCACTCTGCTAATCATGGCCCCTCACCCCTTCGTGACCGTCCGATGACAAATCGTCCTTCCGACAGACCCCATGCCGATGCCGCGAACTGGGCCGGTTTCGCCGCCATGTGCATCGGCATGTTCATGGCGATCCTCGACATCCAGGTCGTGGTGACCTCGCTTGCCGTCATCGAGGAAGCGCTCGGCATCGGCGCCGACCGGATGAGCTGGATCCAGACCGCCTATCTCATCGCCGAGATCATCGCCATTCCGCTGACCGGGCTGTTGATCCGCACGCTGGGTCTCAAGCGCAGCTATATCTCGGCCCTTGCCGTCTTCACGCTGGCGTCGATCGCCTGCGCGCTCAGTTTCGATTTCGCCTCCCTGATCGTGGCGCGCGTAATCCAGGGCTTTGCCGGCGGCGTGCTCATCCCGCTCGTCTTCGCCGCCGTCTTCCTGCTGTTCCCGCGCGCCAGCCAGCCCGTGGCAACGACCATCGCCGGCATGGTGGCGGTCCTCGCTCCGACGCTTGGCCCAATCGTCGGCGGCTGGATCACCGAAACGACATCCTGGCATTGGCTGTTCCTCATCAATGTCCTGCCCGGCATCATTGCGATCGCCGTCGCGACCCTGAGCTTCGCGCCAGAGCCGCGCGATCTTGCACGGCTGCGCCATCTCGACTGGCTGTCGCTCATCTGCCTTGCCTTGGCGCTGGCCTGTTTCGAGATCGCGCTCAAACAGGCGCCCGATGACGGCTGGACCTCGGGCACAGTCCTCGGCCTTCTTGCCGCCAGCGCGATACTGGGGGGCGCTTTCGTTCAACGCACCCTCACCCGCAGCGGCCCTATCGTCGACATAACCCTTCTCGCGCGGCGCAATTTCGTTGCCGGCTGCATCCTGAGCTTCGCGCTGGGAGCGGCTCTCTTCGGCATGGTCTATCTCATGCCGGTCTTTCTCTCTTTCGTGCGCGGCCACGGCCCTTTGCGCATCGGCGAGATCATGCTGGTGACGGGCGCAGCCCAACTCCTCATGGCGCCGCTCGCGGTCCAGCTCGAAAAACATGTCGATGCAAGACTCCTGACCGTTGCCGGCTTCACGGTCTTCGCGCTCGGCCTCGCCTTGAGCATGTGGCAGAGCGCCGACACCGACTACAATGAGATGTTCTGGCCGCAGGTCATCCGCGGCGCCTCGGTCATGCTGTGCCTGCTCGCCCCAACCCACATCGCGCTCTCGGGCCTTGCCGAGCATGAGATCGGCGACGGCAGCAGCCTCTTCAACATGATGCGCAATCTGGGCGGCGCCATCGGCATTTCGCTCATCGACACCGTCATGTTCACGCGCGGTCCCCAACATGCCGAAACGCTCACCGACAAGCTCAAGGCCGGCGATCCGGCGACGCTCGATCTCTTCGGGCTGCTGCCCAGCGATGTCGAGGGCGGTCTCGACTCCATGCGTCTCCTCGATCTCATGCCCGACCTCGAAAAGCAGTCGCTGGTGATGGCGATCAACGATGCGTGGATGATGCTGGCGGCGATCACCATCATTGGCCTGGCCGCCCTTCTGGCCGTTCGCAGATTGGAACAGGTTTCAACCGATATCGGCGGCCGGCACTGATCCGCCGTTCAAATGCCGGGGCGCCGTCCTCGACCATGAAGCGCCTTCCGAAGGTCATCCTGCACAGGATCACTGACGGCAGCCCTGCCGCCAGAATCATACCCCAATTCCACCGTCGATTTGCCCGGCACGCGCCTCGCAAAATCCGTGAATCCGGCTCTTGATGCAATCATAAAACAAGAGGGACGGTCTATGACGAGTTTCAGCGGTCTTGTGCCGGTTGGACGTGCTTTTCTCGATCAGTTTTCTTCACGCTTCTGGAGCAAGGCCATCGCCGCCATGGTGCTGGTGCTCCTGGCCGATCGCCTGTTTCTGGGTGCCCAGGGGCTTGTCGCTGGATCGACAATCGGGCTCTTTGGCCTGGCCCTTCTCGCTTTCGTCTGGATATTGCGGGTCAGCCGGCCGCACGCCATCGATTACATGCTGGGCGCCCTGGCGGCCGGTCTGTGTCTCGCTCTCTTCAACGACCCGGGCCCGCTTGCCGCCGGTCTTCTGTGGGCGGCGCTCAGCTTTCTGGTCCTCGTCCCGACCCTCGGAAAGGTAGCCGACGCGCGCGATCTTGCCTTGCGGTTCGGTTTCTTCACCTTCACCGCATCGATACGTCCGTTCAGGGACCTGGACCTGCTGCGGCGTGCCGGCAAACGCAGCCCGCGTTCGTCGCCAAGGCTCGCCCCATTCATCCTGCCTGTCGCGGCGCTCGTTTTGTTCGGGGCGCTGCTGATCTGGGCCAATCCGATCCTCGAAAGCATGGCCGGCCGCCTCGATTCGGGAGCGCTTCTGCAAATACTGACATTCGAACGGCTTTTCCTGTGGCTGCTTATCGGCATTGTGGTCTGGAGCCTGCTGCGCTCAAGCGCCATCCATTTGCCGAAAGCCGCGACCTATCGGGCGGAGAGAACCGATGGGCGCATCATGGGCCTGTTCTCGCCCACCAGCGTGCTGTCGGCACTCATCCTGTGCAACGCGATATTCGCCCTACAGAACGGCCTCGACATCACCTATCTGTGGACGGGCGGGCAACTGCCTGATGGGATGACTCACGCGCAATATGCCCATCGCGGCGCCTATCCGCTCATCCTGACCGCGCTTCTCGCCGGCGCCTTCGTTCTCATCGCGCTGCGCCGTGGCTCGCCGACCGAACATGACATCGGGGTCAGGGCGCTGGTGTATTTCTGGCTGGCGCAGAATGTCTTTCTCGTCGCTTCGGCGATATTGCGTACCCTCAATTATGTCGAGGACTACTCCCTGACGCTCCTCAGGCTCGCGGCCTTGATCTGGATGGGCCTGGTCGCGACTGGCCTCGTGCTCATCGTCCTGCGCATCGCTTCCAACAAGTCCGGCCTCTGGCTGATCAACGCCAATGCGCTCGCCGCCATCGGCGTGCTTTATGCCGCCTCTTTCCTCAATCTCTCGGGCCTCGTTGCCGACTACAATGTGCGGCATGCCAGAGAGGTCGGGGGACGTGGCCAATCGCTTGACATGCACTATCTCGCCAAACTCGGTCCCGCTGCCTTGCCGGCATTGGATTGGGCCATCGTCAGATTGCGCGATGCGTCGCGCGCCACGGCGATCCAGTATCGAGCCGAGCTCTACGACGAACTCGTCTTGCAACAGCAGGATTGGCGCACATGGACATGGGCAAATGAACGCCTGCTCGCGTCGCTGTCTCCGCCTCCGGTAGCCGACCTACAGCGGCGCTGGCGCGTGCCCTGAGAGACCGGTCGCGCGAAGGGCCGAAGAATCGGCCCCTTTTCCCGTGTTTTCGAGGTCAAGCCCAAGGTTTGCTTGCGAGCCCCCGCCGAATCGTGGCGCACTCTCACTTATCCACAAGGGGTCGTCAAGCTGTGGACACTACATGTTGTGTTAAGGATTTAGCAATACACTACCTGTTGACGTTCTCATGACGATGTAATAGATTGAGTCTTGAGGCTGAGGGGTAGCGGGAACCGGGGCAAAAGCCGGCTCTCAGACAACGAAAAACCCAAAATAATGCTGCTTGATCCGCGGGGCGTCGATCCGCGGATGGGGAGTACTGCGTCGTCAAACACGGGTGAATAGAAGCCGGTGGGTGGATTCTCGCGCGTCCGCCTGTGGGCCAACATTGAAGAAGAATGAGGGAAGCTATGAAGATCGAGCGCCGCTACACAAAATCTGGTCAGGATGCCTATCAGGGGCTGGATTTCCGAAAGGCGGTGAGCGAGATCAAAAACCCCGACGGCTCCATCGTGTTCCGCCTCGAAGGCATCGAAGTGCCCTCGTCCTGGAGCCAGGTCGCCTCCGACATCCTGGCGCAGAAGTATTTCCGCAAAGCGGGCGTCCCCGTCGCCCTCAAGCGCGTCGAAGAGTCCACCGTTCCCTCGTGGCTCTGGCGTTCGGCACCCGATGACGCAACTCTGGGCGCTCTGCCCGTCAAGGAGCGCACCCGCGGCGAAGTCAGCTCCAAGGAAGTCTTCAACCGTCTCGCCGGCACCTGGACCTATTGGGGCTGGAAGGGCGGCTATTTCGACACGGAAGAGGATGCCCGCGCCTTCTATGACGAACTCTGCTACATGCTCGCCACCCAGAAATGCGCGCCCAACTCGCCGCAATGGTTCAATACCGGCCTGCACTGGGCCTATGGCATCGATGGCCCGGGCCAAGGCCACTATTATGTCGATTTCGAAACGGCCAAGCTCGTCAAGTCGAAGTCGGCCTATGAACATCCCCAACCCCATGCCTGCTTCATCCAGTCGATCGAGGACGACCTCGTCAATGAGGGTGGCATCATGGATCTGTGGGTGCGCGAGGCGCGCCTGTTCAAATACGGCTCCGGCACCGGCTCCAACTTCTC
>CAZICN010000302.1:0-5133 GCA_964537655.1 uncultured Aestuariivirga sp. | reverse complement strand
TGCCGCGCGGCACCCGCACCGAATGCGCTCCCTTCGCGCAGACCGCGCAAGGGTCTTATTCGTCCGGCACCGCCATTTTCGAGGCGATGTAGACCGAAAGCACGCGCAATCAGGCGAGATCGCCGAGCGCAGTGATCAGAGGTTGGAGCTCCTTCTCGTAGCGGCGCCAGCGCTCGATCGAGGTTTTGTAGACTGGTTTTCTCACCTGCTGCATGCTCAGGGTGCGCACCGTCGTTTCCATTTCATTGAACTTGAGACAGTTCGGATCCCAGGGCAGGCCGGTAAAGTCGATCAACTTGCGTGCCCCGGCTTCAAAATCGGCAGTGAACTCCTCATAGCGGAGTTGGTAGATATCGAGCGGCGACACGGCATTCCAGTGCCGCATGAGGCGGGCGTATTCGCGGTAGTAGAGGCCAAGAGTGGTGAGGTCGCGGCTGTAGGGATGCGCATCGTTCAACGGGTTCTGATAGCAGGACAGGCACGTATCCACAGGATTCCGCACGCAATGAATGATGCGGGCCTTCGGGCACATCAGCGCGACGAGTCCCAGGTAGAGGAAATTGTGCGGCATCTTGTCGACGATGCGCAAGGCGTTTGGCGCGTGAAACGTGAGGAGACTTACGTAGTTTTCCGCGATGTCGCGCAGGCCCTTCGGCCCTTGCGCGTCGAGGGAGGCGATGAAGTTGTCGATGTTCCTGCTCGGCGCACAATTCAGGCGCCTGGCGAACAGGGTGATGCGGGTCAGCTCTCCCGCACCGGCGGCCTGGCCGTGGCTCGCGATCACCTGCTCGGTCAAGGTCGTGCCGGAGCGCGGCATGCCGACGATCAGTACCGGCGCGGCGCTGGGACTTCCACTGCCGGCATGTTTGCTGAAAAAGCCGGCATCGAACACCGCTATGACTTTGTCCACCCAGGCGCGAAAGGCATCGATGCTGAATTCGAGCTGCACGGACCCGTTCGCCTTTGCGAAATGGTCAAAGGCCTCGGCATGCTTCTTCTCGCTCTCCAGCATGAAACCGAGCGATGTATGAAGAAATCCGCGCTCTGCATCGACGAGGTTCTCATCGCTTGCGAGAAGCCGCTCGACTTCGGCCTTGAGCGGCCCGTTCGTGTCGGCCGTGGCGTTTCTGGCGAGGTGATACAGGGACCCGATACGGCGTGACTTTACCGCGCGCAATTCCTCAAAGACCCGATTCGCTTCCTCCTTCCTCCCGAGCGCGTCGAGGCTCTTTCCATGCTGCCACTTTGCATTCTTGTCATTCGGATCGATCCTGCAGGCGCGTTCGAGATAGGGCAGGGCCAGGTCGGCCTTGCCGACCGAATCGTAATACTCGCCGATCGTGAGCAGAGTGGCAGCCTGGTCGGGCACTATGCTGAGGGCATTGTGGAGAAAGGGTAGGGCCAGCTCTATTGCCCCCACCTCGAGATAAAGACGCCCCAGGTTGTTCAGATAGACCGGGTTGCGCGGTTCCGCCTTGCAGGCAAATTCCATATGCGGGATTGCGAGATTCCGCTTCTTCTGCCGAATGAAAACGACACCCAGAATATTGTGGACATCGGGGCGCTTCGGGAATTTCTGCAGCAGCGCCCTCGCCTGGGCCTCCGCGTCCGCGAGTTTGCCTTGGCTGGCCAAGGTGCCGATCTGCTTGATCTCGGCCTGGACCGGATCAGTCTTTCCGTAGGTAAATGAAACGGTCGTCATTGCGTTCGGTTTGAGGGATTCACCGGGCAATTGCAAGCCTTGGACGCCGGAGAGGCGTCGGACAGGAGTCGATCGTCAGCAGGATCACAAGTCTGCAAATACAAAGGCCCCCGCGCGATTTGCAGCGGGGGCCCTTGTAGGGGATCAGCTTGGCGTCAGGAAGCGAGAGCAACAGGCGCCAAGCGTATCCTTGTGTCGTTACGGGAAGCGCAGCCAGGTGCCGAAGAACACCTCGAGGCTGTCAGCATTGCCCGCGGTGTTGTCAAAGTCGACATAGGTGGCGCCAGCGCCGAGAGTGACCTGGCTGACCGGATCCCAATAGACGCCGCCGCCGAAGCCGACAGCTTCGCCCGAGACGTCATAGTCTTCGATACCGGCGCCGATTTCGAGGCGGGTATCTTCAGACAGACCGGCGATGAGGCCGACAGACGCGCCCCAGAACTCATCGTCAACAGAGCCCGGGCCGACATTGTTGGCGTAGGACGTAGTGCCTTCGCCGAACACGCCAGCGGCCGTGATCTGGAAGCCGTCAGCGATGCCGATCGTGGCGCCGCCGCCGATCGCGTAGTCGTCACTGCCGAAGTCGTCAGACTGATAGAGACCGACGATCTGGCCGGTGAAGCTGTCCGACGAGTACATCAGGTAGGCCTGGACGTTCGGTACATCCGATGTATCGCCCGTCGCCGTGGTGGTGCCGAGAACGTTGCCATCAACGCCGACGTCCGTGCAGTCGCCGTCCTTGTTGTTGTCCGAGCACCCGACAATCACACCCGTCGTGGTGACGGTGGTGTTATCCGGATCCTCGACCGAGATCGCGAACGACAGCGGGCCGGATGAATAGGTCAGGCGCATCTGCTCGTTGTTGATGTTCGACGGACCGAACGAAGACACCGGGCCCGAAGCCGCCATCCAGTCCCAACCCGCCTGCAGAGCCGCGGTGTTGTCATTGTAGCCGGCCATCAGTTCCCAAGCCGGTGCGAACTTCCACCAGCCATAGGCCTTGTTCATCTTGGTGTTTTCGGAATAGTCGTTGAAGTTGCCACCGCCATCGGCCTGCAGACGGAAGTAACCGCCCACTTCGCCGACCGCCGTGTCAGCCTTGCCCTTGACGAAGATACGGCCACGGACCTTAACGTCGAGGCTGTCATCGCCGTCATCGCCGCTGATATCGGTATAGATGAGCGCGGTGCGGATTTCGCCGGACACCGAGACTTCGGCAGCCGGAGCCGCGTCAGCGGTCGGCAGGACCGACAGCGTGAAGCCCGATTCTTCACGGATCATGTCGGCGTTACGCTCAGGCAGAACGCCTTCGAAAGTGCCCTGGCCGTCACGGATCGACATCAGGCTGTAGCCCGACGGCATCGATGCCTGCGGCTGAGCTTCGAGCTGCGACACCCGCGACTGCAGGGCTTCGATCTGCGCCTTGAGGGCGGCCAGATCGTCGGCCTGAGCGGCGGTGGCCGTTACGGCGAGAGCCGCACCGCCCAGAAGCGCCCACTTCATCATTTTCATTTTCTCTCTCCCACTTCTTGGAGTGTTTAAAGCGGCCCCCCGATCCCCTACTAAACCGGTGCTGGAAGGCTGCACGACTGAATCGTGCATGCGGGAACATTCATACTGACTGCCTGTGGGGTCAAGTAACCTTGGCAGCACCAAGGCGGAATCTTGAGGAGTGTTGCGGGAAAACCACACCAGATTGACACATTCCTAACGAAACTGGCCTCGGAGACCTTCCTTAAAATCTTATCCAAAGTAAAAATAGGAAACAAAAGCCGATGAGTCGAAAGCGGTGAATTTCAACCGGTTATCAGGCTCAGAAGCCCTTGCCCCTTCGAGGCGATCGATTCCCGGATGTCTCGGGGGCGACGGGAGATGGTGGGCGATACTGGACTCGAACCAGTGACCCCTGCGATGTGAACACAGTGCTCTACCAACTGAGCTAATCGCCCTTGCCAAGGGTGCCGCGATATAGGGTCGCCACCCGGGGAAAGTCAAGAATCCCGGCGCGGCCATTCATGGAAACCCTGCGCGATCAGGCGTCGAGCGCGGCGAGGATGGGCTCGAAGGCGTCGCCGAAGTCGCTGATCAGGGCGTCGGGCTTGAATTCCTCGATCGGCGTCGGCGTATAGCCGAAGGTCACGCCGATGATGGGAACGCCGGCGGCGCGCGCCGTCAGCACATCCGTCTCGGTGTCGCCGATCAGAAGCGACCTTCCGTCCTGACCCGCCAACCGGCGCAGCGCCTCGCGATAGGGGGCAGGATCGGGCTTGGCGATGCCGATCGTGTCCGGCCCGACAATGGCGTCGAAATAGGCGTCGAGGCCGAGCGCATCGATCAGCCTCACCGACAGCCCTTCGAGTTTATTGGTGCAGATGCCGAGGCTGATGCCTTCCGCCTTGAGCCGGTCGAGCAAAGCGACGCAGCCGGGAAAGGGCGTGCTGCCCACCGCGATGTTGGCGCTGTAATAGGCGACGAATTCTCCATAGAGAACTTCGATTTCCTGGGCATCGAGCAGCTCGCCGGTCGCCGCGAGCCCGCGCGCGATGAGCTTGCGCGCGCCATGACCGACAAAGGCGCGCACTTCATCGAGCGTCACGTCCCTGCGGCCACGCAGCGCCAGGCAATGATTGGTCGCCCGCCACAGATCGGGAGCGGTATCGACGAGGGTCCCGTCGAGGTCGAAGATAACGGACTTTTGGATCATGGCGCGCGGCTTAGAGTGCCAAGGCGTCATTTGCAAGTGTCGGCGGGAGCGCTACGATTGGACAGAAGCGGAGAGGGAGACGGCTATGAGCGGTAAACGGGCGGCGTTGACGATGCTGGGGATGGCCTGGGCGATGGCGGCGCCGGCCTCGGGCGGCGAGGCGCTTTACCAATTCGAGATTCCCAACAGCCCGGAAGTGAACGCGATCTATCGGCTCAACACCGCGACCGGTGAAATCAACTTCTGCTATTGGGCGAAGGTAGAGGGCAAGACCATCGGCAAGACGGTCTGCGATCCGGCCGGCGAGAATGCCGGACCACAGAAGCCCGGCGTCTATGGCCTGATGCGATCGCCCCACAAGACCGAGACCGGCGTTTATCGGCTCGACAAGGTCGGCGGCAAGGTTTGGCTTTGTTTTCAAGACACTGGCAAGACCGTGTGTGCGGCGCAGCAGCCCTGAATATCGCGGTTTTGCGCATTTCCGCCTCCCTGTGCTAAGAGGCCCGCGGCGCGAGTGCTTGCCTATCGCCAAAGCACCGGATTTTGGCGATAGGCAAGCATTCCAGACAATTCAAATCGGGCCTTCTGTCTCATTCGGGGGAACGCACTCCGAGAGCGGGCTCCAACGGACAAGGAGATGGAATCATGGACATTCGCAAGACCCAGGCGCTCAGGGACATCCTCAAGGACAAGTCGCTGCTCAGGGACCAGTGATATATCGACGGCA
>CAZICN010000301.1:0-5142 GCA_964537655.1 uncultured Aestuariivirga sp. | reverse complement strand
GGCATTGGGGTGCGGGCGCGCCTCCTTCACATAGGCGACGGTGAAGGGGGCGAGTGCCTTGGTCTTGTCCTCGACGCTCTCGACCTCGAGCCCGATGCCGACGAGGCCTTCGACGATCTGGTCGAGCGTGGCCTCGGTGTCGAGGTGATCCTTGAGCCAGGAAAGCGTGAATTTCATCAGGAAAGCCCTCCGGCCAGTGTCGGTACAGCCAAGGCCCGGAAGCCGTAATGGCGCAGCCACCGCAGATCCGCCTCGAAGAACGCGCGCAGATCCGGGATGCCGTATTTCAGCATGGCGATGCGGTCGAGGCCCATGCCGAACGCCCAGCCCTGATAGCGGTCGGGATCGAGGCCGCCGGCCTTGATCACGCTCGGATGCACCATGCCGCTGCCGAGAATCTCGAGCCAGGACGTGCCCTGGCCGATCTTCACCTGGCCGCCTTCCCATGAGCAGTTGATGTCGATCTCCATCGAGGGCTCGGTGAAGGGGAAATGCGAGGCGCGGTAGCGCATCTTGACGTCGTCGAGCTCGAAGAACGCCTTGCAGAACTCGGTGAGCGCCCATTTGAGATGGCCGAGATGGGTTTCCTCATCGATGACGAGGCCCTCGATCTGGTGGAACATCGGCGTATGCGTCTGGTCCGAATCGGAGCGGAAGGTGCGTCCCGGCGCGATGATGCGGATCGGCGGCTTCTGCTCCAGCATGGTGCGGATCTGCACCGGCGAGGTATGGGTGCGCAGCAGCATGCGCGACCCGTCGAGCTTCGGGTGGAAATAGAAGGTGTCGTGCTCCTGGCGCGCCGGATGTTCGGGCGGGATGTTGAGCGCGGTGAAATTGTAGAAATCGTTCTCGATATGGGGGCCCTCGGCGACGGAGAAGCCGAGATCGCTCCAGATCTGCACCACTTCCTCCCACACCTGGCTGACCGGGTGGATGGTGCCCTGCGCTTCCGGCCTCACCGGCAGCGTCACATCGATCTTTTCCGAGGCGAGGCGCGCTTCCAGCGCCTTGGCCTGGAGCGCCGACTTGCGCGCCCCGATCGCCTCGGCGATCTTCTCCTTCAGCGCGTTGAGCTCGGCGCCGGCGGTCTTGCGCTTTTCCGGCTCCATCGCGCCCAGGGCCTTCATGCGCTCGGAAATGGCGCCTTTCTTGCCCAGCGCCGAGACGCGGAGGTTTTCGAGCTCGGTCTCATCGGCGGCGTTCGAGATGCCGTCGAGCAATGATTGTTCCAGGGGCTGCAGACTCATGTGCAATCTTTCGACGAAAAAGGCCGGGCCGATGGCGCTTCGAGGAGCGCCAGCGCAAGCCCGGCCTGAACCGATGGGATGCTGACGAGGCTCAGAGAGCCGCTTTCGCCTTTTCGACGAGAGCGGCGAAAGCCTGAGGCTCGCGCACGGCGAGATCGGCCAGAACCTTGCGGTCGATCTCGATACCGGCCTTGCCGAGCCCGTTGATAAATCGGCCATAGGTGAGGCCGAGTTCGCGGCTCGCCGCATTGATGCGCTGGATCCACAAAGCGCGGAAGTTGCGCTTCTTGGTGCGACGGTCGCGATACTGGTATTGCTGGGCCTTCTCGACCGCCTGGACGGCGACGCGGAAGATGTTCTTGCGGCGGTTGAAGTAACCGGCGGCACTCTTGATGACTTTCTTGTGGGCGGCTCTGGCCGTCACACCACGCTTTACGCGGGACATGTGTGTTCTCCTTGCAGCGACTTAGCGGGCATAAGGCATATGGATCTTGACCAGGCGCTCATCGCCCTCGGCCAGAAGCATCGTGCCCCGCTGGTTGCGGATCTGCTTGTTGCTGCGCTTGATCATGCCGTGGCGCTTGCCGGCCTGGCCGGCCTTGATGCGGCCGGACGCCGTGACCTTGAATCGCTTCTTGGCCGACGATTTCGTCTTCATCTTGGGCATTTCGCTATCCTTTCGGTGCATAATAAAAGACCGCCCTGGCATGCCCTAACAGGCCAGGCGGCTTGAACGGGCGGGGTTATGGCGGAAAGCCCGGGAGAAAGCAAGCGGCGCCGCCCATTTTGAGGATATGACCTAGCGGAATGGCTTGCCTGGCCTACACCCTCCGGCCCACAGTCGAGATACCCAACCCAGAGGCGTCCATGACCAAGCCGCGTTTTTCGTCCGCCCTCATCATCGGCTCAGGCTCGGGCCTCAGCGCCTCGCTGGCGCGGCTCCTGGCTGAGCAGGGCCTCAAGCTCGGCCTCGCCGCCCGCAATCCGCAGAAGCTGGCGAGCCTCGCCGCCGAAACCCGGTCACGGACCTTTGCCTGCGACGCCTCTGACCCGAAGCAGGTCGAGGCCCTGTTCGCGGAGGCCGACAGGGCCATCGGCGAGCCCGATGTCGTCATCTACAATGCCTCGGGCCGCCTCAGGGGCGCCATCACCGATCTCGAGCCCCAGGCGGTGGCGCAGGCCATCGCGGTCACCGCCTTTGGCGGCTTCCTCGTCGCCCAGCAGGCGGCGAGACGCATGCTGAAGCGCCATCACGGCGCCATCCTGTTCACCGGCGCTACCGCCAGCGTCAAGGGCTATGCCCTCTCCTCGCCTTTCGCGATGGGCAAGTTCGCGCTGCGCGGCCTCGCCCAGAGCCTGGCGCGCGAGCTCGCGCCACAGGGCATCCATGTCGCGCATTTCGTCATCGACGGCGGCATCCGCAATCCGGGCCGCGACGAGCCGCCCGACCGGCCCGACAGCATGCTCGATCCCGATGCGATCGCCGCGACCTATCTCGACATCCTCATGCAGCCGAGGAGCGCCTGGACCTGGGAGATCGAGCTCAGGCCCTGGGTGGAGAAGTTCTAGAGCGCCGGCTCCGATTCCATCGGAGCGCCCGGCGCTCTAAGCCGCAGGCTTCGTCTTCCAGCTGGAGATCCACAAGTCCCGCAGAGCATCACCCTCGTTGCGGAAGTGAAGGCCGGTCTCCCGGCAGCCTTGCGTCCGGTCGAGCCGGAAATTGCGGATCGCCTCGCGCAGCTCGCACCAGCCGACGATCATCGCCGCATCGAGATAGTAGATCAGCGCCAGGGGCCTGATGACGCGCCGGGTGATACGGCCCTGCTCGTCGCGATAATCGATCTCGAGCTTCTCCTCGTCGCGGATAGCCCGGCGGATCAAGGTGAAGTCGATATTGCGGGGCTGCGGCGCGATCGGTCCCCAGGCATGGAGCGAGCGCGCCGACACCAGCTGGCTGAGCGGCGCCGGCACGGCGGCGGCGATCTTGCGCACCACTTTCTTCGCGGCGTCGGTCAGTTCCCTGTCGCCGGTGCGCTCGATCAGGGCCATGCCCAGGACGACGGCCTCGGTCTCCTCGATGGTGAACATCAGAGGCGGCAGGTCGAAGCCGGGACGCAGGATATAGCCGATGCCGCGCTCGCCATCGATCGGCACGCGCATCGCCTGGAGGGCGGCGATGTCGCGATAGATGGAGCGCACCGTGACTTCGAGGCGCTCGGCGATCGAAGCCGCGGTGATCGGCCGCCGCGCCCCCCGCAATATCTGGATGATCTCGAAGAGCCTCGATGCCTTGCGCATGATCCAACCGTCACAACTGACACAGCCCTGGCAGTTGTCCCTGAGTATAGCCCTGCAAAACAGCGATTAGAAACCGGCCAGATGCCCGATCGGCGAGGATACTGACATGACCTACCCCGAGGCTTTGTGGATTTTCTTCATCCTGCTCGCCGGCATCATCATCGTGCCGGGCATGGACATGATCTTCGTCCTCGCCAATGCGCTCACCGGCGGCAGGCGGGCGGGCCTCACCGCCACTTTCGGCATCATGACGGGCGGCGCCTTCCACACCGCCTTCGGCGCCTTCGCCGTCGTCGGCCTGAGCCAGCTGATCCCCGGCCTTTATGCGCCGATGCTGCTTCTGGGGTCGCTCTACATGATCTGGATCGGCGCGACCCTCATGCGCAGCTCGATCACCGTCGATCCGGTCGAAGGCAAAAGCCCGAGGTCGCTCGCCGCGATCTTCACCCAGGCGATCGTCACCTGCGTCCTCAATCCGAAGGCCTGGCTGTTCGTGCTCGCCGTCTATCCGCAATTCATCAGGCCGGCCTTCGGTCCCCTGTGGTCGCAGGCGCTGGTGATCGGCGTGATGGTGGCGGCGATGCAGTTCGCCGTCTATGGCGGGCTCGGCCTGATGGCGGCGAGGGGCCGCGACGCCATGGTCGGCAACCCGGCCTTCACCATCTGGAGCGGACGCATCGCCGGGCTGCTGCTGGCAGCCACCGCCGTCTTCACCTTGTGGCGCGGCTGGCAGGGACTTTAATTCACTCACGCCTCATTGCCGCGCAGAGGTGTGCGGCGCGGCCGTTCGCGCACCGCGATCACGACGCCGGCGAAAATGACGAGGCCGACGCCGGCAAGCGTCGAGAAACCCGGCAGCTGGCTGAAGAACAGGAAGCCCCACAGGATCGCCCAGGGCAAAGCCGTATATTCGAAGATGGCGGCGAGATTGGCCTCCGCCAGGCGATAGCCCTGGCCCAGGCAATAGATGCCGATGGTCGCCACGACCCCGCAGGCCAGCATGAGGAGGAGGTCGTTGCCGGCCGGCCAGACCCAGGCGCGCAACAGGAAGGCGAGGCTCGGATGGCTCCATTGCGCGAACTCACCCGAGCCGATGACGAGGCCGGCGAGTCCCGACAGAAGAAAGAACATGACGTTGATATAGACCGACATGGTCGATGCCGATTCGGTGGCCCCGATATGGCGGCCATGCAACTGGGCGAGCGCATAGCAGAAGGCCGAGACCGCCGGCAGGATGACCGCCCATTCGAGCAGGCCGAGCCCGTCCTTCATGACGATGAGGACGCCGAGGAAGCCGAGCAGCACGGCGAACCAGCGGATCCTGCCGACTTTCTCGCCGAGCAGGGGGCCGGCGAGCGCGGTGATGAACAGCGGCGCGGCAAAGGAGATCGCCACCGCCATGGCGAGCGGCAGGGCGGCGATGCCGAGATAATAGGTCGTGTAGGCGAGGAACAGGACCGCGCCGCGCAGGACATGGGCGCCGATGCGCGGAGTCTTGAGACGGCCGAGGCCGTTCTCGAAATGCGCGATGAGAAGGGTGAAGGGCAGCGCCAGGAAGCTGCGGATGAAGACGATCTCATGGGCGGGATAGGCGCCC
>CAZICN010000300.1:1754-5165 GCA_964537655.1 uncultured Aestuariivirga sp. | reverse complement strand
AGGACCGTTCGCAGAGGAGGGGCCCCCCGCGAACGGTTGCGTCCGGGAAACTCAGAGTCCGGCGAGCTGCGCCAGCACGCGGCAGACCTGCACCGCGTCCCGGCTATAAGCCGTTGGATTGCTGATGACGGCCGGGCACTTCTTCTTCAGCTGCAGGCGTTCGCCCGAGCTGAGGCCGGCGATCTCAGAGCCGACACCGGGATTGTCGCCGTTGCCGCCATTGCCGCCACCGCCATTGTTGCCGCCGCCTCCGCCATGGGGGAGGCCACCGATGCCGAGGCTGATCTTGACGCCGACGCCGTCGATGCCGGCCTTGACGCCTGCCTTGGCCTTGAGCGCTATCGGACCACCCAGGGCGATCTTGGCCTTGGTGCTCAGAATCTTGCCATTTCCGTCAAGCAGATTTGCATAGGCCTTGGCCTTCAGTCCTTTCGTGCCGCCAAGAGTGGCAAAGGCTTTGACCTTGGCGACCTTGCCATGTTTGTCGAGCAGATGCGCATTGACCTTCGCCTTCAGGCCCTTGTGACCGAGGACATTCACCTTGATCTTCAAGGTCACGCCCTTTTTCGCCTGCAGCACCGATCCCTTGCCGGCGCCGTAAGTGCCGCCGGATGAAGTATTGCCGGCATAACCGCCGCCGCTGCCGTCATCGCCGCCTGTCAGGCTGCCGCCACTGCTATGGCCCGTGAGCCCACCCGTGGCGCTTCCGACGGCGCCCAGCGCGCCGCCAATAACGCCGCCCAGGTCACCGGCCTGGCTCGGAACAGTCAAACCGGCCAGAGCGAAAACAGATGCTGCCGTCAGCAATGCTTTGAACCTTGCGGTGCGTACTGTCGTAGACATGGAACACCTCGCCGTTGAAGGTTGACTTAGCGAGAGATAAAACATCCGACGGCGGATGATTGTTCCTGACGTTTCGTCATTTTTGGGTTGGGGGAGAGGCTTATTACGCAATGCGGAAATTCTGGTTAGAACAACTGACCTAACCTATCGCTCGCAAGGTATTAGCAAGGCGACTGGTGCGCCTTGAGGGATTAGCGATCTCCCGACGGCGCCTCGACATTCTCCGCCCATTGGCCAAGCCTGTATCTGCCGCCGGTGATCTCATAGTAATCGCCGGCATCGTCACAGAAGATGTGGCCCGCGAGCTCGAGGCCGGTCTGTCCGTCGATGGCGCCGGCGGCAATCGCGGTGTAATCGCGCCCGTCGCCCTTCCAGAACAGGGTCGAGCCGCATTCGCCGCAGAAGCCACGCCGCGCCGTTTCGCTCGAGCGATACCATTTGAGGCCGCGCGTCTCGGTGAGCTTCAGATACTCGTCCTTGGCGCCGGTCGCCGACATGTAATTGCCGGTCTGCTTGCGGCACTGATGGCAGTGGCACGCGATGACGGCGCGCAAGGGGCCAGTCACGGTGAACCTGACCGCTCCGCACAGGCAGGATCCGGTACGGTTCTCGCTCATGCTGCTCTCCTGAAGGCCGTGCTCAACGCCTTGATGTGTTGCGGATTGGTACCGCAGCAGCCGCCGAAGATACTGGCGCCGGACTTCTGCCAGTCCCTGGCATAGGCGGCGAGGGCGGCGGGCTCGATGATGTCGACGAACTGCCAATCCGGCATCTTGAAGAAGCCGCTCTCGGGATAGGCCCCGAGCGGTCCCTGCCAGGTCTGGCGCACGATCTTGAGCGCCTCGCCGACATGATTGGGCAGCGTATGCATGATGGAGACGACATCGGTGCCGGTCGGCGCGAGCGCCTTCACGATGTCCTGGAGCGGCCAGTCCGGCCGCGCGAACCCGGTGAGGGTTCCGTCCGCCCCGGGCTCGGTCGAGATGCCGACCCAGACCGGCAGGCCGGTCTCGACCGCGGCTTCCGTCGCCCACAGGGAATAATCAGCATCGCGCATCATCTCCATCATGATGAGGTCGACGCCAGCATCGGCCATGCTCTGGGCCTTGCGCCGCATCAGCTGGCGCGCCTCTTTCTCGCTCCATTCGCGATATTTCTTCACCCGGTCGACGCCCGGCTCCATCGGCCGCATGACGGAGAAGGAGCCGGCGACGGCGGCACGGCCGGCGGCGGCCTCGCGCGCGATGCGCACCGCTTCCCTGTCGATGCGGATCACGTCGTCGTCGCGGCCGAGCGCGTTGAAGAGGAGGGGGCTCGTGGCATAGGTGTTGGCGGTCACGATCTCCGCTCCCGCCGTGATGTAGTCCTCATGCACGCAGCGTACGACCGCCGGATGGGTGAGATTGGCTTCGGCGCACCAGGTCTCGCCCGCCATCGGCACGCCGCGGCTCTGGATGTCGGTGCCGGTGCCGCCGTCGAGGATGATGACGTCGCCTTTGGCGAGCTTGCGGGCAATGGGGGAATAGCTCATGCGGAGAGTCCGGTTGTGGTGGGCTGATGGGCTTTGAGAAAGGCGCGCATATGGAACTGCATCTGCTCGCGCCCGTAAGCGAAATGACGCCCGACCGGGCAGGCCCGCCGCGCCAGGCAACCGCCACTCATGCAGTCGGCGCCTTTGGCCGAGGCGATATGATCGATGCAGCGCGGCACGTCATAGGCTGAAGGAGAGAAGGCATCGACCGGGCAGGCGCTGAGACACGGTTTTTCAGCGCAGCTCTCGCAAGGATGCGATCCCGCCGACGGTGCGGGTAAGTCGAAGGCGACGGGAAAGAGGAGTGCGGCGCGGAAGGCATGCCACAGCCCATAGGCCGCATGGATGTTCATGCCGAGCGGCGAGACATGCCCGGCCCTGGCGCGCCTCGCCCAGGTGAGGAAGGGCAGAGGCGGCTTGTCGAAGGGATAGACGGCCTTCGCATCGAGGTCGCGAGCGAGCCTGCCGACAACCTCGCGGCACCAGTCGTCCATCAGGTCATGCCGAGGGTCGCGCTCGCGGGCGAAACGCCGGAACATCTCAGGTCCCGCATTGCCGACCAGGATGACGAAGCGCGTGCCCTCGGGCGTGCGGTCTTCCGGCTGGGGCGAGAACCAGCCGAGCGGCGTGAAGCTCTCGCGCCTGATCGCGTTGAGGACGGGATGTTCCATGGCTTGCGAGCCTAAACCACGCCGCAACCGGCGCAATCTGATACTTGCGGCCGGTTGCGGGCGTTAAGCGACAGCTGGTTGCTCTTGAATCAGCGCGTCGCTTCATGGTGCGGAAACAGGGATTTACAGGGATTTACAGGGAATTTTCGCAGAAAAATTTCCCGCCTGAGCAATATCAAAGGGTTGGCGGGCTCCGGCGGGAAATAACAGGGAATTCTGCCCTGCAGAAATATCTCCTATTGCTCGCCTGACACTGACTCACGGCGCGATATCCCAGGCTGACAATCTCCAAATCTCACAACCTCGTCCACAATGGCAAGCGTGATGTGCAGAGAACCGCGGACTCGACTGAAAAGGTTCATGTGA
>CAZICN010000300.1:0-1654 GCA_964537655.1 uncultured Aestuariivirga sp. | reverse complement strand
GTCGGCCTCGCCAGTTGCCTGACGGCCGGTGTCGCGGCGGTGGCCCAGAACCGGGGAATCCAGCTGCGCTCGGTCACGGCGACGCTGGAAGGCGGCATGAATCTCTATGGCATCCTCGGCATCGACAAGGATGTCCGCAATGGTTTTGACGGCATCAAGGTTGCCTTCAAGATCGATGCCGATGCGAGCGAGGACGATATCAAGTCGCTGGTGGCGCAATCGCAGAAGCGCTCGGCGGTTTACGACATCGTGACCAACCCGACCAATGTGACCGTCAAAGTGAATTGATCGAGGCACTTGCGCGATCAAGGGCTTGGGTAACGTTCGCAGCATAGAAACTGTTGTGATCGGCGCCGGTCATGCGGGGCTCGCCATGAGCCGCTGCCTCACCGAACGCTCCATCGACCATGTCGTATTGGAGCGCGGTGAGGTGGCCAATTCCTGGCGCAAGGAACGCTGGGACTCGCTGCGCCTGCTGACGCCCAACTGGCAAAGCCGCCTGCCGGGTTTCGGCTATGAGGGGAATGATCCAGACGGGTATCGCACCATCCCCGAGGTCATCGATTTTCTCGCGCGCTATGCGCAGGTGATCGCCGCACCCATCGAAACCAACAGTCGCGTGACCGCGCTCGCGCCTGCGGACAAAGGCTTCGTGGTGACGACAGATCATGGCACCTGGCACAGCCGCGCCGTTTGCATTGCAACCGGCGCCTGCAATGTCGCACGGGTTCCTGCCGTCGCCGCGGCAGTCCCCGCCAATATCGCGACCGTCACCTCGATGGACTACCGCAATCCCCACCAGCTCGATGAAGGTGGCGTGCTGGTTGTCGGTGCGTCCGCCACCGGAACCCAGCTGGCCGATGAGATCCACCGGTCGGGCCGTCCGGTCACGCTTGCGGTCGGCGAGCATACACGGGCGCCGCGGGTCTATCGGGGCAAGGATATCCTGTGGTGGATGGACGCCACTGGCCTGCATGATGAACGCTATGATGAGATCGATGACATCGTGCGGGCGCGGCGCGTGCCGTCATTTCAACTCGCCGGATCGCCCGAGCGCCGGACGCTCGACCTCAACACCCTGACCGGCATCGGCGTCAAGCTCGTCGGCCGCATCGCCGGCATCTCCGAGGGCAAGGCGCAATTCTCAGGCTCGCTCCACAATAATTGCGCGCTGGCCGATCTCAAGATGAACCGGCTGCTCGGCACGATCGACGCGTGGGTGACGAGCAACGGACTCGATGGCGAGGTCGATGCGCCGGATCGTCCTGGCGCCACCGAGGTCGAAAGCGCGCCACCCCTGATCATGGATCTCGAGAAGGGCAGAATCAGGACGATCGTCTGGGCCAGCGGATACAAGCCGGACTATTCCTGGCTGCACGTGCCGGTTCTCGACTACAAAGGGCAGATCCGTCACGATGGCGGGATCGCCGAGCATCCGGGCCTCTATCTCATGGGAATGCAGTTCCTGCGCCGCCGCAAGTCGGCACTGATCGACGGCGCCGGCGATGATGCGCGCGATCTCAGTGATCATCTGGCGTCATACCTCAAACAGACTTCCGGCTGAGGCCCGTCCGTCAAATCCCCAAATGCAGTTTGGGCTTCCAGAACGGACGGAACAATTCGATCTTGGGACAGCGATTCATCACCACTTTCA
>CAZICN010000299.1:0-5175 GCA_964537655.1 uncultured Aestuariivirga sp. | reverse complement strand
TGACCGGATCGGCGATGGCGATGACGCCCTGGGCCTTGCGGTCGATGCCGACGAAGATGGCGGTGGCGCCATCCTGGCGCAGTTTCTCGGCGTCGCCGGCGAGCGATGCCGCATCGATGCCTTCGGCGGCCAGGAAGGCGGCATTGCCGAGCACGATGCTCTTGCCTTCGACCGTGCCCTTGGCGCCCTTGCCGGTCGGCGAATCGAAGTCGCTGACTTGCGGCACGGCGAGTTTCTTCTCTTCCGCCGCCATGAGGATCGCATGGGCGAGCGGATGCTCGGAGGCGCGCTCGACGCCGGCCGCCAGACGCAGGAGCTCGGTTTCATCCATGCCCGCGGCGGTCACGATGCGCGTGACTTTCGGCTTGCCTTCGGTGAGCGTGCCGGTCTTGTCGAAGACGAGCGCATCGGCCTTCTCCAGCCGCTCCAGCGCCTCGGCGTTCTTGATCAGTATGCCGTCTTCAGCACCTTTGCCGACGCCGACCATGATCGACATGGGGGTGGCGAGGCCGAGCGCGCAGGGACAGGCGATGATGAGCACCGAGACGGCGGCGAGGAGCGCGTAGGACAGGCGCGGCTCGGGCCCGACCAGCATCCAGGCGGCGAAGGCGATGGCGGCGACGGCGATGACCAGCGGCACGAACCAACCGGAGACCTGGTCGGCGAGGCGCTGGATCGGCGCGCGGGAGCGTTGTGCTTCCGCCACCATCTGCACGATGCGCGCCAGCATCGTCTCGCGGCCGACCTTGACGGCGCGGATGGTCAGGGCGCCGGTCTGGTTGAGCGTGCCGCCGGTGACCTGGGCGCCCGCCGTCTTGCCGACCGGCATCGACTCGCCGGTGATCATCGATTCATCGACCGACGAGCGGCCGTCGACGACTTCGCCGTCGACGGGCACCTTCTCGCCCGGCCGCACGCGCAGTATGTCGCCAGCCTGCACCAGATCGAGGGCCACTTCCTCTTCGCGCGAATCCGCACCGATGCGGCGCGCCGTCTTGGGGGCGAGGCCGAGCAGCGCCTTGATGGCGCCTGAGGTCTGGTCGCGGGCCCGAAGCTCGAGCACCTGGCCGAGGAGCACGAGCACGGTGATGACGGCCGCCGCTTCGAAATAGATCGGCACGCTGCCGTCATGGTTGCGCAAGCTCTCGGGGAAGATGCCCGGGAGCAATGTCGCGACCACGCTGTAGACCCAGGCGACGCCGACGCCCATGGCGATCAGCGTGAACATGTTGAGTTTACGGGTGACGAGGGAACGCCAGCCGCGCTCGAAGAAGGGCAGGCCCGCCCACAGGACGACCGGCGTTGCCAGCGCGAGCTGGATCCAGTTCGACAGATTGGCCGGGATGATGTGCAGCAGCGCGGGGAAGAGATGGGCGCCCATTTCGAGCACCACGACCGGCACCGTGAGCGCGAGGCCGATCCAGAAGCGCCGTGTCATGTCGGCGAGTTCGGGATTGGGGCCGCTGTCGGCGCTGGCGACCTCGGGCTCGAGCGCCATGCCGCAGATCGGGCAGGAGCCGGGACCGACCTGGCGGATCTCCGGATGCATCGGGCAGGTATAGATGGCGGAGGGGTCGGCGGGCGCTTCCGCCTTGGGTTCGAGATAACGCTTCGGATCGGCCTCGAACTTCGTCTTGCAGCCGGCCGAGCAGAAATAGAACGACTCGCCCTGGTGGCTGGTCTTGTGTTTGGCCGTTTGCGGATTGACGCTCATGCCGCAGACCGGATCCTTGGCAAGTTGGTCTTGCGCCGCCGCTTCCGCCTTGTGGCCGGAGCAGCAGGAATGGGCGCTGGCAGCCGGATGCTGGGGCGTCACCGCCTCGCTCTCGGCCTTGGTCGAGCAGCAGGAATCGCCGCCTTCATGGTGGGCATGGCCGTGGTGGCCCTGATGGGCGTGGGCGCCATGGTCTTCTTTCTTCTGCATCAGACTCTCCGCTTCGAATACCCCCTTGGGGTATCTTCTGGCTTGCTATATATACCCCCATGGGGTATATGGCAAGCATGAAAACCGAAACCAAGCAATCTTGTCTGAAGCGGCTGGGACGGATCGAAGGCCAGGTGCGTGGCGTCGCCCGCATGGTCGAGGACGACCGCTATTGCATCGATGTGATGACGCAGATCTCGGCCATTCGCGCCGCGCTGAAGCGAGTCGAGGAAGAAGTGCTCAAGGATCACATCGCCCATTGCGTCGAGCATGCGATCGTCTCAGGCAAGAAGGACGAGCAGCGCCAGAAGATCGCCGAGCTCATGGATGTGCTCGGGCGATTGCAGAATTAGGTCCTCGCCAGCTCACGCCATCGTGTGGCAGTCCTCGACCGGGCATTTGTCGATGAGAGCGCGCAGTTTCGCGAAACCTTCGCGCACCACTTCGCGTGACGGCGCCGGTCCGAAGCAGGCGCGTATGGCATTCTGCTGCACACTGGGGTCCATGGCGAAGGCGGTGCCGGGCGTCACCTTGATGCCTTGGGCGAGGGCCGCCGCGGTGAAGTCGCTCGGCCGCCAATAGGGCGGCAGCGTGATCCAGGCGAACATGGAGCCCGGCGCGCAGTTGACCTGCAAGCCGTTCAGGTGATCGAGCGCGATGTCGCGGCGCCGGCCGAGTTCCTGACGGATGGCGGCAAGGGCGCGCTCGGCGACCCCGGTCTCGATCCAGCGTCGCGCCAGTTCGGCGGAAAGGGCGTTGGGCCTGCCGCCGATGATCATTTGCTGGCGGTTGAGCGCCTCGGTGGCGCCGGGCGGTGGCGCCATGAAGGCCATGCGCAGGCCGGGTGCCGTCGTCTTCGACAGGCTGGTGATGTGATAGGTGCGCTCGGGCGCCATGGATTGCAGGGTGGGCGGCGCATCATCGGCGAGCAGGCGGAACACGTCGTCTTCGATGATGGTGAGGTCATAGCGCCGGGCGATGTCGGCGATCGCCTCGCGCCGCTCGGCCGAGAGCGTGACGGTGGTCGGGTTCTGCAGTGTGGGCACCAGATAGACGATGCGCGCTTCGCCGCGCTTGGCATAGTGCTCGAGCGAATTGGGCGTGACACCTTCCGAGTCGTTCTGCAGCGTGCGCATCTGCAGGCCGAACTGCCGGCAGATCGGCTGCATGGTCGGATAGGTCAGGGGCTCGATGAGGAAACGCTCACCCGGCGTCGTGATGGCGGAAAGGCATGAGATCAGGGACGCCTGGGCGCCGGCGCTCAGCACCACCTGATCGGCGGGGATGTCGATGCCCGATTTGCGCAGCCAATGGGCGCCCGCCTCGCGGTGCCGGGCGAAACCTTGCGCCGATGGGTAGTCGAGCAGGTCGGCCCAACCCGGATCACGCGTGATGTCGCTCAAGCCCGCTTCGAAATCCGCAGCCGATGTCACACGCGGCGGCGCCGACATCTGCATGTCGAGAAGCCCGGGCTCGACGCCGTTCGAGATGCTTTGCGCGGCGGCGTAATTGGGCCGGGGGTCGCGCAGATAGCTGCCGCGTCCAACTTCTCCCGACAGGAGGCCGCGTTTCGAAGCTTCCTGATAGGCGCGGGTGACGGTTCCGATGGTGACGCCAAGCTTCCAGGCGAGTTCGCGCTGGGGCGGCAGACGGTCTCCCGCCTTGAGTTTTCCCAGGGTCAGATCTGCGGCGATGGCATCGGCGATGGCGACATAACGGGGTTTGTCAGGGGTAAGTGTGGGCGTCCAACTTGTCATGGTGACAATATTCCATTTGACGGTGACAATGATGACATTATATAACAGAACCCATTGCTATTGGCAAGTTTATTGTCATTTAACTGATACAATAGAGACAATTTCTTGTGAATGCGATGTCAGCAGGATGTCCGCTGCTGACACAATCGGGTCGACCCCTGTCGTATCCTTTTGACTGTCCGAAACCCGTTCGATGAGGTGTGCCATGCGCGATTATATCCTGAACCAGGCCGAAACCGTTGATAAGACTTTCACGTTTCCGGCCCTGAATCGGATCGTAGCGAATTGGCGCAAGCGCCGGCAGCTGCGCCAGCTCGAACAACTCGATGATCACGTCCTGATGGATATCGGCCTGACGCGTGACGAGTTGATCCGCGTTCAGCGTGTGCCGCTGGCCGTCGATCCGGTGACCGAATTGCTCAGCGCCAGGCCGATGAATCGCGGCCTGCGCCACAAGTAGGATCGGCCGACCCAACGTCCTCCCCTGCGCGGTCTACCCCACCGCGTGACCTGCAGCCTGGCCTTCCCCGGTTTGAGCGAAGCCGGATCCGAAGGTCAGGCTGTTTTTCGTCCGGGATGAAGGGGGTCAGTTGCCGAGGAAATAGGTGATCGTGGTGACGACGCGCACCTTCTTGTCGATTTGCTTGTCGGGCCGGTCGTTGGGAATCTCGACCGCGGCATTGACTTCGATGATGCCCTGATTGGCGGTCTGGATGTCGCCGACCTTGGCGCCTGATTCTTCTGCGAATTTTTCCGCCGCCTCGCGCGCTCGCTTGGTCGCCTCGGCCAGCATCTCACCCTTGAGATCGGCGATCTTGGTGAAGATGAAGGACGGCCCCGCATTATAGGCATCGGACGAGAAGACGACGCCTGATCTGAGCAGGTCGCCGATCGCCCGTGATGAATCGGCGAGCTTCTGCACGTCGATCGATTTTACCAGCATGTCTTCGGTGAGGACGAAGCGCGTATCTTCCGGCGTCTGCTGGGCGTTGTAGCCGGCCATGCGGTCTTCGACCTGGATATTCTGCACCGAGTAGTCGGTGTCGGCGAAGCCCCGTCCCTTGAGGAACGACTTTACCGAGTTCTCGCTCGTCTCGAGCGCCGAGCGTGCGGTTTCGAGCGTCGGCCCGGTGGCCACGAAACGGATCGGCCAGAAGCCGAGGTCGGCCTTGACCTCGCGCTCCGACAGGCCCTTGACCGTGACGGTCCGGAAGCCGAGCCGGCTCTTGACAAGGGATTCACCGGCGAGGAAGCCGCCGGTCGCAACGCCGAGACCGATCAGGCCGCCGGCGATAACCCTGGAAAATGCTGTCATCTCATTTGTGCTCCGCGCCCGTCTCGGACCCAGCCATGCTGAGCCTTTGTGTAGGAATTGCGGCGAGCATAAAAGCACATCTGGTATGTGCCAATCTTGCGCCCTGGTGCAGTTCCGTCAGCCCGCCAGTTCTGCGAGGTATCGCGCACCGTCACCGCGGAGCCTCTCCTGACCCAGCA
>CAZICN010000298.1:0-5188 GCA_964537655.1 uncultured Aestuariivirga sp. | reverse complement strand
CGGCGCCTTCCAGGTGACGGGCGATCTCGTCCATCGCTTCGGCGAGGACCGCGTGATGGACACGCCGATCGCCGAACTGGGTGCGGCGGGCGTCGCGGTCGGGGCGGCGCTGGCCGGCTGCCGACCGGTCTTCGAGTTCCAATTCTCCGATTTCGCCACGCTGGCGATGGAGCAGATCGTCAATCAGGCGGCGAAGATTCGCTTCATGCTGGGCGGCAAAGCTTCGGTGCCGCTGGTCATGCGCTTTCCGTCGGGTTCCGGCACCGGCGCCGCGGCCCAGCACAGCCAGTCGCTCGATGCCTGGTTCGCCCATGTGCCGGGCCTCAAGGTGGTGCAGCCTTCCACGCCGCACGATGCCAAGGGCCTTCTTCTTTCGGCCATCGATGATCCCGACCCGGTGATGGTCTTCGAGCACAAGCTTCTCTATAAGATGAAGGGTGATGTGCCGGAGGAAGCCTATCGCGTCCCGATCGGCAAGGCGGTGGTCAGGCGCGAGGGCCGTCATGCCACCATCGTCGCCACCGCGATCATGGTGCATCGCGCCCTCGAGGCGGCGGAAATTCTGAGCGGGGAAGGCATCGACGCGGAGGTCATCGACCTGCGCACCTTGCGCCCGCTCGATACGGCGACGATCATCGAAAGCGTCAAGAAGACCGGGCGGCTCGTCTGTGTCTATGAAGGGGTGAAGACGCTGGGCATCGGCGCCGAGATCAGCGCCACGATAGCCGAAAGCGAGGCCTTCGACTATCTCGATGCACCGATCCTTCGCCTCGGCGGCGCGGAGGCGCCGATCCCCTATAATCCGGTGCTCGAAAAGGCCGCTGTCCCGCAGGTGGACGGCATTGTCGGCGCGGTGCGCAATCTCGTGACCGGTCGGATCTAGTCGGATGCAAGAGGTCGGACATCACTCCATCCATCTTCCGTCACCCCGGCGAAAGCCGGGGCCCATTAAATTCCATCAACACGAGCAGCGCCGCCCGGTTGATTCCAGTCAAGGGGTCCCGGCTTTCGCCGGGATGACGGATTTTGTTGGGAGCAGGTCCTGACATGCCGGTTGAGGTCATCCTGCCGCGTGTCGATATGGATATGGCCACCGGCAAGATCAGCAAGTGGTATGTCAAGGAAGGCGAGACCGTCGCCAAGGGCAAGCCGATCTTCGAGATCGAGACCGACAAGGCCGCGATGGAAGTGGAGGCGCCGGGCGATGGCGTGATCCGCAACATTACCGTAGGCGAGGGCGTCGACATCCCGGTCGGCACGCCGGTCGCCTTTATCTATAGCGCGGGAGAGGCGATCTCTCATGCCCAGGCACCAACCCCCGCAAGGCCGCCCGCGAGCGCACTGGTCCATCAGGACATTGTGGTTGCGCCGATTGCGCCGGTACTTG
Source organism: uncultured Aestuariivirga sp. (assembly GCA_964537655.1). GTDB lineage: Bacteria > Pseudomonadota > Alphaproteobacteria > Rhizobiales > Aestuariivirgaceae > Taklimakanibacter. The sequence goes on along the minus strand of CAZICN010000298.1, from coordinate 3,801 downwards.
AAGCGAAGACTGCCTTACAATCCGGATTGCCGCGGGCGACACCTTTGGCGCGCCGGCTGGCGCGCGAGCGCGGGCTCTCCTTGCCGTCCATTGCCGGCAGCGGGCCGCGCGGGCGCATCCAGGCCTTGGACGTGAAGAACGTCCGATCCGTCGAGACGCCCGCCGCGCGGCCGCCGGACGCGGATGTCATGAGCCTCTATGAACCGGGCAGCTACGACATCGAACCGGTGAGCGGCATGCGCCGCATCATTGCTGAAAGACTGGTCCAGTCGAAACAGACGGTACCGCATTTCTACCTGACGCTCGGCTGCGATCTCAGCCGGTTGCTCGCGCTGCGCGAGAGGCTCAATGAACGGGCGCCGCGCGATGCCGCAAGGCAGCCGGCCTGGAAGCTCTCGATAAATGATTTCGTGATCAAAGCGCTGGCGTTGGCCCTGCAGCGCGTACCCGCCGCGAATGTCACCTGGACCGAGGGCGGCATCCTGAGGCATCGTGCATCCGATGTCGGCGTTGCCGTCGCGGTCGAGGGCGGCCTGTTCACGCCCGTCATCCGCTCGGCCGAAACCAAGACGCTGTCTCGGCTTTCGCTCGAGATGAAGGACCTCGCGGCCCGCGCCCGGGCGCGCCGGCTGGCGCCGTCCGAATATCAGGGCGGCACCACGGCCGTCTCCAATCTCGGCATGTATGGCATCGAGCAGTTCCAGGCGATCATCAACCCGCCGCAGGCGACCATCCTCGCCGTTGGCGCCGGGGTCGAGCGCCCGGCGTCCGTCAATGGCAAGATCGTGTCGCGGATGGAGATGGCCTGCACATTGTCCTGCGACCATCGCGCGGTCGATGGCGCACTCGGCGCCGAGCTTCTCGCGGTCTTCAGATCCTTCATTGAGGAACCGGCCTTGATGCTGGCGTGAGATATTGAATAGGCTGTCGCATTCTCGGACGAGCGGGCGGGGATTGAGCGCATGAGATACGATTATTCTTCGATCGGCTTCTATACCTTCGACTGCCTGGGCTGGCCCTTCACCGAGGTTCCGGATGGCGGCGGCACGCATTTCATCGATGAGCTGACGCTGGCGGTGTCGGGAGCGGCCGGCACGGCGGCGATCGCCGCGGCGAAGATGGGGCTCAAGGTCCTGGCGGTCGGCGGGGTCGGCCCCGACCTGATGGGTGACTGGGTGCTCCAGCGTCTGAAGAGCTTTTCCGTCGACATCTCCGCCATGCAGCGGATCGAAGGATCGCGCACCTCGTCGTCGATCGTGACGACGCGCGCCGACGGCACCCGCCCGGCTCTGCACATGAAGGGGGCGACGGGTGATTTCTTTGTCGGTGATGCGCTCCTCGCACAGGTGATCGACGCGCGCGTCGTCCATATTGGCGGCATCGGCCTCATGGACCGGATGGACAAGGGCCGCAATGCCGAATTGATGAAGGCGGCCAAGGCTCATGGCGCCACCACGACGCTCGATGTCTTCGCGAGTTCGAAGGCCGACCTGCCGGCGGTGGCGCAGGTGCTGCCTTACGTCGACTATTTCATGCCTTCGGTCGAGGAAGCGAGCGCGCTCACCGGCTTTACGGGCCTCGCCGACAATGCCCGGCATTTCATCGATCTGGGGGTTCGGGCCTGCGTCTTCACGCTCGGCGCCGGCGGCGCCTATTATCACGATGCCGAAGGCCGGCATTTCCAGGTGCCGGCTTTCGATGTGAAGGTGAAGTGCACGTGCGGCTGTGGCGATGCCTTCAATGCCGGCTTCGCCGTCGGCCTGTGCCGGGGCTTCGATCCGGAGACCACCGTGCGCTTCGCCCAGGCGACCTCGGCGCTCAACGCCACGGGCCTCGGCTCGCAGGCGGGCGTCAAATCCTTCGAGCACACGCTCGATTTCATGAAGCACACCCGCACGCGGGCCAAGGCCGGCGTAGCGGCTTAGAGATACTGACCTGGTAGTCCGATGAGGTTCGGGCAATGTTTTTCAAGCTCTCTATTTGCCTTTGGGCAACTCTGCCCTTATGCCATCGTAATTTGTCTATGTTAAAATATGCTACTTTAAGTAGTGTTTTTGTTGTTTTCATGAGGGCAGAGGTTGCTACTCTGCTGGCCAGATCGCTGATGATGGTGAGCAAGCCTCGACAGGCAAGTATCCATAGTCAGGTCGACCGACGGAAGCTGGCGACGGACTCCGTCTCCTCTGTCATCACTGTGTATCCCAAAGTAGAAAGCTCGGACCGGAGACCGTCATGGTATTAGGTACCCACGTCATGCGATTGGCTTTGGCCTCGGCAGCATTGATATGCGGTGTGGCAACTTGCTACGCCAAATCCCCAACTTCCAAATATTGTTCCTATGGATTTGACGAGACCGACTCCCCCGCTGAACTCGTCTTCTTTGATAATGGCCCGGAATTTCGCCTGAAAGGCAAAACAACAAACTTGGCGGAAGGAAACCCAACCTGGGTGGAATCCATGACTTTCGGCAAAATCGATTACTGGACCGAAGGCATCGAATACCGCGACCAGGAAGTCATAATCTACAAGGATCGGGCCTTCTGGCCCTGCAGGAAGAATTGATCGGCCCCGATCCGGTGGAGGGGGCATGTTTCAGTCCCACCCCCTCCGAGGACTATGTGACAAAGGCCAGTGGCGGATATCACTGACCTCGTCGCCGGGAAGTGTTGAATATGGGATACCCAGCCGCGGCTTTTGCGGCAATAGCCTCCATATCCGGCTCACCGGCAGCGAGGCCGCGCTTGATGGCCGCTTTATACCAGGCGGGAGTGGGCAGGCTCCCGGTCTTCTTTGTGTGTCCACCCCAGCTGCGCTGTCGGCCAACATCAACATGAACGCCCGGATTGGGAGTGCCCGGCTTGTTCTCATCATAAGTCCCGGTACCGGCAAAACCCATCTGCGTTGCGGCCTCGATGAGGCGCGCTCTCTCGGGAATGGACGTGGACAGATTAATGTCAAAGGCCTTGCCCAACTTGTGTTCGGAGTTATCTGCATGTCTCGGGCTGTATGCGCCATAGATGTCAAACGGCTTGCCGGACATTGTCTGAAGATTGGCCAGGCGCGACAATGTGCCAGGTGCGATATTTTTAGCGAGCTGTTCGTAAGAAGGAACGCCGTTCGCCCGAGCCATTCCGGCAAGTTCGCCGCTGTAAGTGAAACGCGACGGATCGCGGAATGGGTTGGGACGCGGTGTGGGCACAAGCTCGCCCAGCTGATTTGCAGCCGAAGTCGCGCTGGTTTGTTCAGCCTCATCAAGGGCATCAGTCTCGCCCGTCCTTCTGCTCCTTGCATGCATCAGCGCGCGTGCAATTTTATTTGCAATTCGGCGATCGAGTACCATGTGCGTTGATCCTTTCAATGCTGACTATCGTAAGCCGCCGCAAGACCGGCGCTAGCTCGAGCATCGGGCCGAAAAGCGCGAAGTGGCTTTCGGACAATCCGATGTGCAAACAAAAGAGTATGGAGTGCCATCAACTCATTGTCTGGCGCTCCAATGACCGAAGAATGCTGCTGGCGAGCCGTACCGCTGCATGTTCGATGCCCGGCAGGTTTCCGTGCCGAGTGGGGATGGCCGGCTTAAACCCGGTCGCAGGGTCATTGATCCTGATATTTCCCAAATGTCACGGTTGCGCACACAATGTAAAGAGCTGCGATGTCGGCAGTAAGATGAACGGCATCGGATGTCCAAGGCGATACCCAATAAGTTGGGTACACTTGAATGCGACGAATGAACTCGATGGCTACATCTTCATCATCCGCAGGCGCAGCGCATTGCCGATGACGCTCACCGAGGAGAGCGCC
>CAZICN010000297.1:978-5189 GCA_964537655.1 uncultured Aestuariivirga sp. | reverse complement strand
GCTCATCACCCATGATGACTTGAAGCCATAGGTCACGCTCGCCGCTTCGCAGAGCCCGTGCGAACCGGCTCCCGAGGTCAGCGCCGCTTCACGCCCGGCAGCACGCACAGCATCTCGAACAGGAGATTGGCGCCGGTCAGGGCGGTGTTGCCGCTCGGATCATAGGGCGGCGACACCTCGACGAGATCGCAGCCGACAAGGTTCAGCCCGTGACAGCCGCGGATGATCTCGAGCCCCTGGATTGTGGTGAGGCCGCCGATCTCGGGCGTCCCGGTGCCGGGCGCGAAAGCGGGGTCGAGGCTGTCGATGTCGAAGCTCAAGTAAACCGGGCCCTTGCCCATCTGCTGGCGCACCTCCGCCATCAAGGGCGTCAGCGATTTGTGCCAGCAGTCCTCGGCCTGCACGACGCGAAAACCCTGCTGGCGCGGCCAGTCGAAATCATCGGCGGCATAGCCCGTGGCCCGCAGCCCGATCTGGATGCAGCGCTTGGTGTCGAGGAGCTTGTCCTCGACGGCGCGGCGGAACGGCGTGCCATGGGCGATCTTCTCGCCGAACATGTTCTCATTGATGTCGGCATGGGCGTCGACATGGATAAGGCCGACGGGGCCGTGTTTCTCAGCCATCGCCCTGAGGATCGGATAGGTCAGCGTGTGGTCGCCGCCGAGCGTCAGGGGCTTGCAGCCCTTGGCGATGATCGCGCGATAGGCATCGGTGATGATGTCCATGCATTTCGGCAGGTTGAAGGTGTCGATCGCCACATCGCCGATATCGGCGACCATCAGGCTGTCGAAGGGGGCGGCGCGCGTCGCCATGTTGTAGGGGCGGATGAGACAGGACTCAGCGCGGATCTGGCGCGGGCCATGGCGCGTGCCGGCGCGGTTCGAGGTGCCGACATCCATCGGGATGCCGACGAAGCAGGCATCGAGCCCGTCCGTGCCGACTTGCGTCGGCAGGCGCATCATGGTCGCCGGGCCTCCGAAGCGCGGCATCTGGTTGCCGCCCAAGGGCTGGTTCAAGGTTCGTGTCATGATGGTTCCTCCCGGACGCGTTTCGGCTCACAGGTGACATGGTGCCGGGCGTTAGGCAAGCCCCAGGCGGCGTTTCGCGTCGCCCTCTCATGGTTGCGCGCGTGGAGGACGTCGCGCGGAAGGCGCGGGGAGCTTACACTTTCGGTCAGCCCGGTTGAAACTTGCCCGATAATCCTATTTCCTGTCGGTGGGAGGATCGATGTCCAGGCTCACGCAAAGCTATGTGCACGGCATCAGCGCCACGGCGCTGATCGGCCAGACGGTCGGCGCCTTTTTCGACGAGGCGGCGAAACGCTGGGCTCACTGCGAGGCGCTGGTCGTGCGCCATCAGAACGTGCGCTGGACCTATGCCGAACTCAAGCGCGAGGTCGATGCTTTCGCCGCCGGCCTCCTGGCGCTGGGCCTCGCGCCCGGCGATCGCGTCGGCATCTGGTCGCCCAACAACGCAGAGTGGGTGATCACCCAGTTCGCCACCGCCAAGGCCGGTCTCATCCTGGTCAATATCAACCCGGCCTATCGCCTGGCCGAGGCCGACTACGCGCTCAACAAGGTCGAGTGCAAGGCGCTCGTCACCGCCTCTCAGTTCAAGACCAGCGACTATGCCGGCATGCTGATGCAGCTCCGCGCCGAAAAGCGCCTGCCGCATCTCAAGACGATCATCCGCATCGGCGGCGCGGCGCCGGGCATGCTGGGCTTCGGCGACATCGCCGGCCTCGCTGGCCCTGAGCATCATCGACAGCTTGAAGAGATCGCCAGCGGGCTGCAGTTCGACGATCCGATCAACATCCAGTTCACCAGCGGCACCACCGGCTATCCCAAGGGGGCGACGCTCACCCATCACAATATCCTGAACAACGGCTTCTTCATCGGCGAGACGATGAACCTCACCGAGAAGGACCGCATCTGCATCCCGGTGCCGCTCTATCACTGCTTCGGCATGGTGCTGGGCAACATGGCCTGCATCACCCACGGCTCGGCCATGGTCTATCCGGGCGAGGGCTTCGACCCGCTGGCGGTGCTGCAGACGGTCGAGGCCGAGCGCTGCACCGGGCTCTATGGCGTGCCCACGATGTTCATCGCCGAGCTCGGCCATGCCGACTTCAAGAGCTTCGACCTCTCCTCGCTGCGCACCGGCATCATGGCGGGCTCGCCCTGTCCGATCGAGGTGATGAAGCAGGTGGTGAACGAGATGCATATGAACGAGGTCACCATCTGCTACGGCATGACCGAGACGAGCCCGGTGAGCTTCCAGACCTCGGCCGACGATCCGCTCGCGAAGCGGGTGGGCTCGGTCGGGCGCATCCATCCCCATGTCGAGGTCAAGATCGTCGATGCCGACGGCCGCATCGTGGCGCCGGGCGAGACCGGTGAGCTCTGCACCCGCGGCTATTCGGTGATGCGGGGCTACTGGAACGACGAGGAGAAGACGGCCGAAGCGATCGATCATGGGCGCTGGATGCATACCGGTGATCTCGCCACGCTCGACGATGAAGGTTATTGCAACATCGTCGGGCGCATCTAGTATATGGTGTTCCGCGGCGGCGAGAAGATCTATACGCGCGTGATCGTGGATTTCCTGTTTACGCATGGGAAGGTCCAGGATGTGCAGGTGATCGGCGTGCCGGACGTCAAATATGGCGAGGAGCTGTGCGCCTGGATCAAGCTCAAATCGGGCCAGACCTGCACGGACGAAGAGATACGCGGCTTTTGCCAGGGCCAGATCGCGCATTACAAGATTCCGCGCTATGTGAAGTTCGTCGACGCCTTCCCGATGACGGTGACCGGCAAGATCCAGAAATATCTGATGCGCGAGGAAGCGCGCAAGGAATTGGGTCTGACGGAGGCGAAGACGGCATGAGGAGCGGCAGGCAAGCATGACAAAAAGCAATTTCGGCCTCGACTTCGACCTCGACGAAACCGCCGACATGATCCGCGACACGGTGTCGACCTTCTCGCAGGCCGAGATCGCGCCGCGCGCCGCCGAGATCGACAAGACAAACACTTTCCCGCGCGACCTGTGGCCGCGCATGGGCGAGCTCGGGTTCCACGGCATCACGGTCGAGGAGGAACATGGCGGGCTCGGGCTCGGCTATCTCGATCATGCGATCGCGGTGGAGGAAGTGAGCCGTGCCTCGGGGTCGGTCGGGCTTTCCTACGGCGCCCATTCCAATCTGTGCATCAACCAGATCCGCCGCAACGGCTCGGACGAGCAGAAGAAGCGTTATCTGCCGAAGCTCATCTCGGGCGAGCATGTGGGGGCGCTCGCCATGTCGGAGCCGGGCTCGGGCTCGGATGTCGTCTCGATGCGGACCCGCGCCGAGAAGAAGGGATCGAAATACATCCTCAACGGCAACAAGATGTGGATCACCAACGGTCCCATCGCCGATACGCTGTTCGTCTACGCCAAGACCGATCCTTCGGCCGGGGCCAAGGGCATCACCAGCTTCCTCATCGAGAAGGGCTTCAAGGGCTTCCGCACCGCGCAGAAGCTCGACAAGCTCGGCATGCGGGGCTCCGACACCGGCGAGCTCATCTTCGAGGATTGCGAGGTGCCGGAAGAGAATGTCGTGGGCGAAGTGAACAAGGGTGTCCGCGTGCTGATGTCGGGGCTCGACTACGAGCGCGCCGTGCTCGCCGCCGGCGCCATCGGCATCATGCGCACCGCGCTCGATGTCGTCTTGCCCTATGTGCATGACAGGAAGCAGTTCGGCCAGCCGATTGGCACGTTCCAGCTGGTTCAGGGCAAGCTCGCCGACATGTATGTGCTGATGAATGCGGCGCGCTCCTATGTCTATACGGTGTGCAAGGCCTGCGACCGGGGCCGGGTCACGCGCGAGGATGCGGCCGGCGCCATCCTGTTCGCCGCCGAGAAGGCGACGCAGGTGGCGCTCGATTCGATCCAGCTCCTCGGCGGCAACGGCTATATCAACGACTACCCGACCGGGCGGCTGCTGCGTGACGCCAAGCTCTATGAGATCGGCGCCGGCACCAGCGAGATCCGGCGCATGCTGATCGGGCGCGAGCTGTTCGAGAAGTCGATATGATGATGAGCTTGCTTCAGCAAATCCACCTGATCCCTCCCCCTTGTGGGGAGGGTCCGCCCGAAGGGCGGGGGTGGGGGGGCAGTGAGCGAATCTTCCAGAACCCCCATCCGGCTCGCTGCGCTCGCCACCTTCCCCGCAA
>CAZICN010000297.1:0-968 GCA_964537655.1 uncultured Aestuariivirga sp. | reverse complement strand
CAAGGGGGAAGGAACAGATTTTCCGGTGCCTTCCTCATGACCTCGCTCAAAAGCGATATCGATCCAGGGTCCGACAAGTTCCGGCGCAATGAAGAGCATATGCGAGCGCTCGTCGAGGATCTGCGCAAGGTCTCGGCCACGATCATGCAGGGCGGGCCCAAGGCCTCGCGCGACAAACATGAATCGCGCGGCAAGCTTCTTCCGCGCGAGCGCGTGCTGCGCCTGCTCGACCGCGGTTCGCCCTTCCTCGAGATCGGCCATCTCGCCGCGCACAAGATGTATCACGGCGAAGTGCCGGCCGCCGGGCTCATCGCCGGGGTCGGACGGGTTTCGGGCCGCGAATGCATGATCGTGTGCAACGACGCGACGGTGAAGGGCGGCACCTATTATCCGCTCACCGTCAAGAAACATCTCCGGGCCCAGGAGATCGCCGAGCAGAACCGGCTCACCTGCGTCTATCTGGTCGATTCGGGCGGCGCCAACCTGCCCAACCAGGACGAAGTGTTTCCCGACCGCGACCATTTCGGGCGCATCTTCTTCAACCAGGCCAATATGTCGGCCAAGGGCATTCACCAGGTCGCGGTGGTGATGGGCTCCTGCACGGCGGGCGGCGCCTATGTGCCGGCGATGGCGGACCAGAGCATCATCGTGCGCGAGCAGGGCACGATCTTCTTAGGGGGTCCGCCTCTGGTCAAGGCCGCGACCGGCGAGGTGGTGAGTGCCGAGGATCTGGGCGGCGCCGATGTGCATACGAGACTGTCGGGCGTCGCCGATCATCTCGCCCAGAATGACGAACATGCGCTCGAGCTGGCGCGCCGGGCGATCGCCAATCTGCAGGCGCGCAAGCCGCAAGACATCGTGCTGCGCGAGGCCCGGCCGCCGGCCTACGATCCGGCCGAGCTCTATGGCGTGATGCCGCCGACCTCGCGCGAGCCCTTCGACGTGCGCGAGGTGATCGCCCGCATCGT
>CAZICN010000296.1:0-5227 GCA_964537655.1 uncultured Aestuariivirga sp. | reverse complement strand
TGACGATCTGGCCGGCATAGGAAGGATCGGTCAGCACTTCCTGATAGCCGGTCATGGCGGTGTTGAAGCAGACCTCGCCCACCGCCTCGCCTTCGGCGCCGAAGCCAAAGCCCTCGATCACCGTGCCGTCGGCCAGCACGAGCAGGCCGGTGACGCGCGGCGCATCCCAGTCGGAGAAGGCCGGGCGCGCGGGTTTTTTCGCCGCCCTCGGTTTCGCCGGCCGGGCAGGGGCTTTCTTGGCCATGGATTCTGTCTCTCCTGGATCACGGTGACTTTTGACCGAATCGTCAAAAGTCGCGAGCGTGATCGTTCTTAAATCAGGAGCGCGATTCCTTGCGAAAAACCGGTACCCACTTTTTCGCATCGCGCTCCAAATTTGCGTTCTCTTATGGGGGTCTTCCCGGGCCGTCAAGGTTGCGCCGGCGCCCATCCCGGCGTATCTCGTGCCCTTTCACGGATAGGGAAAGTTCCATGGGCCTGCGCGATCAGATCAATGACAACCTCAAGGAGGCGATGAAGTCGGGCGACAAGCGGCGCGTCTCGACGCTGCGCCTCGTCAATTCCGCCATCAAGGATCGCGACATCCAGAACCGCACCGCCGGGCCCGATGCCGGTGTCGGCGATGCGCAGATCGTCGAACTCCTGGCCAAGATGGTGAAGCAGCGCCAGGAAAGCCTCGAGATCTACGAGAAGGCCGGGCGCGAGGAACTCGCCGCCCAGGAGCGCGACGAGATCGCGATCATCCAGGGCTATATGCCGAAGCAGCTTTCGGAAGAGGAAGTGAAGGCGGCGATCGCCCAGGTGATCAAGGATGTGGGCGCGCTCTCGGTCAAGGACATGGGCAAGGTCATGGGCGCGCTCAAGGCCAAGTATTCGGGCCAGATCGACTTCGCCAAGGTCGGCGTGGTGATCAAAGGCCTGCTCGGTTCCTAGGAAATAATTCTAGGGCAACCGAACCTGCCGGCGCCGCCGGATACAGGCCGGATACAGGGATTTACAGGGAACTACAGGGAATTTCTCGCAAGAGGAACCTGCCCTCAACAATTTCAATGGGTTGGACGCTTCCGGGCCGGCGATAACAGGTGATAACAGGGATTGGCTCATGCGGGCGGCACGTCGTATCTCCCCTGTAAGATTTCCTACCGTCGACATGTAAAGTCTCAAGCCTCTTTCAATCCGACACGCTCCAATCTCATGGCCCGGCCCGCGATTGCAAGGGCAGCATCAGCCCGCCGCCGGCCTGGGCGCAGGTCGCCGCCGCGACCAGCATGGCGTGCGCAAGACAGGCGCGCCACTCTTGCGGGGTGCGAGGCATGCCCTGCCGGATGATATGGGCGATCACCGTCGCGAGCGTCGCATCGCCCGCCCCCATGGTGTCGATGATAGGTTGCGCCATGGCGGCAATGGGAAGGGTGACGGCAAGTCCCGATCGCGTATGGAGGCTGGCGCCGCCAGCGCCATGGGTCAGCAGCAGGGTCTCGATGCCGAAGCCGAAGAGGCGCTTCGTGGCGGCCGCGCGGTCGCCCGCATAGAAAAGCGCCATGTCCTCGTCGCTGAGCTTGACCAGCGCGGCGTGAGCCATCGCCTTCTCGGCGCCGGAACGATAGGCGGCCATGTCGGCGATGAGCCGCGGGCGCGGGTTGGGATCGACGACGGTGAGCCCCTTCGCCTGTCCGAGCGCCGCGACCAGGGCATCGGCCTGGCGGGCATCATCGAAGGGAAAGGAATTGACCGCCACGGCCGCCGCCCCGCCGATCGCCTGCAGGATCTCAGGGGTGAAGGCGATGCGCCGACGGAACATGGCGGGCGTGAACTCGTAGGTCGGCTCGCCATCCACTCGCCGGGAGAAGGCGACGCCAGTGAAATCGGCATTGGGCGCGTTGAAGATGCGGACGCGCTCCTCGCGCAGATAGCGCTCGATCAAGAAGCCATAGCGGTCGGCGCCGAAGCGCGTCACCAGCGCGGAGGCGAGGCCGAGGCGCGCCAGGCCGACAGCGAGATTGAGGGCGGCCCCGCCCGGCAGGCAGGCGACGTTTCCCGGCGCGAGTTCGACCGCATCGATGATGCCGTCGCCGATGCTGACAACCGGCGGCATGATCACTGCAGATTGGTGTGGCGGTGGAGCATGGTCTTGTGGGCATTCGGCATCTGGCGGGCGAGACTCAGGATGACGCTGTCGAGCAACAGCAGGCAGGACTGCTCGAAGAGGCTGCCGCCGAACTGCTCGGTCGTCTCGACCGGGACGGGGAGGACGATATCGGCAAAGCCCGCCAATGTGCCCTTGGGCTTGTGCGTCAGCGTGACCACCTGCGCCCCTTCCGCCCTGGCGATGCGGGCAAAGCCGACGCTCACCGGCGTCTCGCCCGAACCTGAAATGACGAGTAGGGCGTCACCCTTGCGGATCGAGGGCGCAGAGACCTCGCCGACGAAATGCACATTGCGGCCAATATGCATGAAGCGCATCGCCGCCATCTGCGCGGCGAGGCCTGAGCGGCCCTGGCCGGAGAAGAACCAGCGCCGATCCTTGTCGGCGAAGGCGTCGACGACGCGCGCGAAGGCATCTGCGTCGATGCGGGCGAGAAGGCCGACTATTTCCTGTCCCACGGCCAGCCACGGCCGGGATTGGGCAGTTTTTCGCGAATCCATTGCAATACCTCTTTCGGATTGGCGGCTTCGGTGATGGCGCTGCCGATCACGACGATCTCGGGGCCGACCTCGATTACGGCCGGCAATGTGGCTGGGCCGATGCCGCCGGCGAGCGACACGCGGAACCCCCGTCGGTGCATTTCCGTCACCGCATCGATATGCGACGTCGATGTATTGCCGGCGAGACGCGCATCGGTCGGCGAATGGACGGCGACATAGCCGAAGCTCTCGGGAAAACGCGCATCCGGCGGCAGCAGTTCGGCCTTGCCGGATTCGGTGATCGTGTCGACGACGACGGTGGCGCCGAAGGCCTCGGCGCGCCGGCCGACCGTTTCATGCGTCGCGCGCGAGGCGCAGGACAGCACCGTCATGAAAGCCGCACCGGCGCCGAACACCATGTCCGCCTCGAGCCCGCCACCATCGACCGTCTTGGTGTCGGCGAGCACCAGCACATCCGGGCAGAGTTCGCGCGCCGTCGCGATGGCGGCGACGCCGAAGCGTTTGAGCAGGGGCGTCCCGATCTCGACGATATCCGCATAGGGCTTGACCACAGGCAGGAGGGCGAGATGTTCCGGTTTGTCGAAGGCGATCTGCAGGAGCACGATTGTTCCGCGCGCGAGATGGAGGGAGTCCGATTCTAGCAACGTGCGCGAGATACCGCCACGATTGTTTGATGGAGGTGGTCGCCTTAGAGTCCGCCGCAGCCAAGCGCGGGATGGGCCGATCGGGACTTACAGAAGGAAATTGATGCCCCCCCGGATGACCCAAATGTCCTCCAGTTCGAGGAAGTCGCCGGTATCGGAATCATTGGTGGCGTCGCTCGTGTCTTCCCGCTCTTTGAAGAAGTAGTAGAGCCCTTCGGCCCTGAGCGAGATGTTGTCCATCGCCGCCCATTCGAGGCCGCCGCCCACGACGGCACCAAAGGCGTCGATATCCACATCGGCGCTGTTCTCATCAATATCGCCTCTGTCGTCGATCACGGTGAACTCACCGCCGGCATAGGCCAAGCCACCGGTCCCGTAGACGAGCAGCCGGTCGGAGACGAAGCCGCCGCGCAGCCGCAGCGAGGCGAGGAAATCGAGATCGGCCTCCACAACATCGTCGCCTGCGCCGTCGGCGATCTCGTCACCGATGTCGGTAAAAGTGATATCGGCTTCGACACCCAGCAACAGGTTGCCGCTTTGATAGTTGTAGCCGGCCTGGGCGCCGCCAATGAAGCCATCGGGCGTCAGCCCGTCCACATAGGTCGTTTCTGCCGGCAAGCCTTCGCCGACTTCGCCGATATCAAAAAAGCCGTCAAATGAGGCTTTGCCATAGCCCGCATGGCCGCCGACATAAAAGCCGGTCCAGTCGAAGGCGCCGGGCGGCGGCTCGGCCGCCGCCATGGCCTCCGACGCGCCAGCGCCCAAAAGGTAGTTGATGCCGCCGCGAATGACCCAAACATCGTCGAGTTCGAGGAAGTCGCCGGTATCGGAGTCATTGGTGGCATCGCTCGTGCCTTGCCGGTCGTTGAACATGTAATAGAGGCCTTCGGCCCTGAACGAGATACTGTCCATCACCGCCCATTCGAGGCCGCCGCCCACGACGGCGCCAAAGACGTCGATATCCACATCGGCGCTGTTCTCATCGATATCGCCTCTGTCGTCGATCACGGTGAACTCACCGCCGGCATAGGCCAAACCACCGGTCCCGTAGACCAGCAGCCGGTCCGACACCAAGCCAGCGCGCAGCCGCAGCGAGGCCAGGAAATCGAGGTCGGCCTCCACAACATCGTCGCCTGCGCCGTCGGCGATCTCGTCCCTGATGTCGGTAAGAGTGATATCGGCTTCGACACCCAGCAACAGGTTGCCGCTTTGATAGTTGTAGCCGGCCTGGGCACCGCCAATGAAGCCGTCTGCGGTGAGCTTGCTCACATAAGTGGCCTCGTCCGGCAAGCCTTCGCCGATCTCGCTGTTGTCGAAAATGCCGTCGAAGGAGGCTTCGCCATAGCCAGCATGAGCGCCGACATAGAAGCCGGTCCAGTCGAAAAGGGTGGGGGGCGGCTCCATGTCCGCTGCCTGGGCTCCTGAAATGATGGTGGTTGAAAGGAGACCGGCGAAGAACAGGCGCTTAAGCATAATGTACCCCCAGGACGAGGATTACATACCGGACTCGGCCCAAGGGTCAATCGACCCAACGCAACTTCCGACGATTATTTGCTCAGTGTGTTCCGGCGGCAACAGGTTTTAGCAAGTGCTCCGGATTCTTACTTGTTGGAAATTGGACACCTCGACCCGAAGCACTGGGGCGAACGGGATAGCCTCGAAACAGGGGCGCCAGGTGTTCCGGCTTGTCGAAGGTGATCTGCAGGGGCACGGTGCTTTCCCCCGTCTGTTTGAAAGCCGAACCATAGGGCCAAGTCGCGGGAAAACTTCCAAGCCATATGGTCGGCAACTTTTGATTGTCTTCAGGCGGGCGTGCGTGAATTGTTTTGTTGAGGGATCGTTGCTGAAAGAACACAGTCTGGCAGTTTTTTTTGAGGAGGTCCCGAAGGCCGGGTGAGGGCTCTTTGCCGAAGACCTGCAACTGTTGCAGAAGAGCC
>CAZICN010000295.1:0-5262 GCA_964537655.1 uncultured Aestuariivirga sp. | reverse complement strand
AGTCGGCGACGATCAGGAAGTAGCCCGGATATTTCATCTTGATGATGACATCGATCTCGAAATCGAGGCGCTGGCGGTAGTCCTCCTCGCTGTAGCCTTCGGACAGGCCGCGCTCCGCGAGGCGGCTGGTCAGGCCTTCCATCGCCTGGCGACGCAGCTCCTCGGCCTCGTCGCCCTCGCCATAGCGCGGCAGGATCGGCTTCTGCGACCTCACCTTGAAGGCGCAGCGCCGCGCGATCTCGACCGTCGAGGCGATCGCCTCGGGGATATCGGCGAACAGTGTCGCCATCTGCTTCGACGATTTGAAGTAATGCTCGGGCGTCAGCCGGCGGCGGTCTTCGGCGGCGACCACCTCGCCCTCGGCGATGCAGATGAGCGCATCATGGGCGGCATAGTCGTCGAGCTTGGCGAAATAGGGCTCGTTGGTGGCGACGAGCGGCAGATCGAGCTCATAAGCGAGATCGATCAGGCCGGGCTCGGCAAGCTGCTCTTTCTCGGTGCCATGGCGCTGCAATTCGACATAGAGCCGGTCGCCGAAGATCTTCGACAGTTCATCGATGCGCTGGCGCGCCACTTGCGGCTGGCCCTGGACGAGCGCCTCGTTGACCGGGCCATCGGGACCGCCGGTCAGGCAGATGAGGCCCTGGGCATGCCGGCTGAGATAGTCCATGCCGACATGCGGCTCGGCGGTGTCGGGCGCGTCGAGATAGGCGCGGCTCGTGAGCTTCATCAGGTTGCGGTAACCGGCCTCGTCCTTGGCGAGCAGCACCAGGCTCGGCAATTTGCGCAGGCCTGTTCGCTGGCGATGGACGGCCTCGGGCGATGGCTCCTCGCAGGCCACTTTCAGCGTGCAGCCGATGATCGGCTGGATGCCCTTCTCACTCAGGGCGTCGGAGAATTCGAGCGCGCCAAACAGATTGCCGGTATCGGTGATGGCGAGCGCCGGGCTCCCCATGTCCTTGGCGAGCCCGGCCATCTGCTTGATGTGAAGGGCGCCTTCCGCCAGCGAATAGGCGGAATGGGCACGCAAATGGATGAAGGTCACACTGGTTTTCGACTCGTCCGGCATGGGAGGGAATCTAGCGCAACTCGCGGACCGAAAGCGACATGGGGTGATCGGTGATCCACAAGTGGGCTCGGCCAACCTCCCTCTCCGCGCTTAGCGCGGCGGAGGGACATTCTAACCGTCGGTCAACGCGCCATTTTCCAGCTTGACCAGACGGGTCATGCGCCGGGCGAGCTCGACATTATGCGTCGCCACCAGGGCGCCCACGCCCTCCTCGGCTACGACACGCAGGAACTCGCCATGGACCTGATCCGACGTCCTGGGATCGAGATTGCCGGTCGGCTCGTCGGCGAGAAGGAGCTGCGGCCGATTGGCGAGGGCGCGTGAAATCGCCACACGCTGCTGCTCGCCGCCAGACAATTCGGCCGGCCGGTGGTCCAGGCGCTCCCCAAGCCCGAAGCGCACGAGAAGATCCTTGGCGCGGTGCTCGGCCTGCGTCTTGCCGGCACCGGCGATCAGCTGCGGCATCATCACATTTTCCAGCGCCGAGAATTCCGGCAGCAGGTGGTGGAACTGATAGACGAAGCCGATGCCGACGCGGCGGATGCGGGTGCGCGCGGCATCGTCGAGCTTGGTGCAGTTCTGCCCGGCGACATAGACCTCGCCCGCCGTCGGCGCCTCCAGCAGGCCCGCTATATGGAGAAGCGACGACTTGCCCGACCCCGACTGGCCGACGAGCGCCACGATCTCGCCGGCATGCACTTTGATGCTGGCATCGAGGAAGACATCGAGGCGCCTCGCGCCTTCGGAAAAGGACCGCGCGACATGGCGCAGTTCGAGAGCCGGCTTGAGGAGATCGCTCATTCGTAGCGCAGGGCCTCGACCGGATCGAGGCGCGCGGCGCGCCAGGACGGATAGAGCGTCGCCGCAAACGACAAGACTAGCGACATGAGAACGATACCGGCGGTCTGCGCCGGTTCCATCTTGGCTGGCAGTTGCGACAAGTAATAAAGCTCCGGTGGAAACAGCTCGGTGCCGGATAGCCAGGTTATGAATTGGCGGATATTCTCGACATTGAGGCAGATGACGAGACCAAGCAGAAACCCCGCGACAGTTCCAACCACGCCGATGGTCGCTCCGGTCATGAAAAAGACCCGCTGCACGCTGCCTTGCGAGGCGCCCATGGTGCGCAGGATTGCGATGTCGTGGCCCTTGTCCTTCACCAGCATGTAAAGGCCCGAAATGATATTGAGGGCCGCAACCAGGATGATCATGGTCAGCACCAGGAACATGACATTGCGCTCGACCGCGAGCGCGCTGAAGAAAGCCTGATTGCGCTCCTGCCAGGTCTGCACGTCGAGTCCCGGCCCCGCGGCATCGAGCAGCACCGGCTTCATCTGGTTGATCGCATCGGGATTGTCGACGGTCACCTCGATGGCAGAGGCCGCGTTGTCGACGACGAAATAATCCTGCGCCTCGGCGAGTGGCATGTAGATGACGCTCTCATCATATTCCGACATGCCGATCTTGAAGATCGCGACCACCGGATAATCACGGATGCGTGGCGCCGTGCCCATGATGGTTTCAGGCCCTGACGGCGAAATGATGGTCAGCGTGCTGCCCAGGCCCAGGCCGTGACGCGAAGCCATGCCTTTACCGATGGCGACGCCACCCGAGGCTTCGAAACCATCAAGAGAGACCTTGGTGTCCGGTGTCCCCGCATCCTTGATGGCGGTGATGAGATCGCGATTGTTGATGCTTGGCAGCCGCTTGAGATCGGCCTCATGGACGCCCCGGACCAGGGCACCGGTGTTGTTCCTTTGCGATGATGCCATGGCCTGGCCCTCGACAAAGGGCATGGCATGGATCACTCCCGGCACCTTGGCGAGGCGTGCCGAAATATTCTCGTAATCGGTGATGGGCATGTAGTCGCTCGAGTAGAACGTCGCATGGCCGCTGAAGCCCAGGATCTTGCTCAGCAGCTCGGCGCGAAACCCATTGAGCACGGCCATGACCACAATGAGGGTCGCGACCCCCAGCATGATGCCGAGAAACGAGATAAGCGAAATGACCGAGACGAAGCCCTCGCGCCGGCGCGGCATCAGGTACCGAAACGCCAGCATCCGCTCGAAGGGAGCGAAAGGCCTGGTGTCCGGCATCGCCTTGTCCATCAGCTGGCGAACCTGCCGACGATGTCGGCCAGCGGCACATTGCTGCGCTCGCCGGTCTTGCGGTTCTTGACCTCGGCGATGCCTTCCTTCAGGCCACGCGGCCCGATGATGACCTGCCACGGCAGGCCGATCAGGTCCATGACCTTGAACTTGCCGCCCGGGCGCTCGTCGGTATCGTCATAGAGCACTTCGACACCCTTGGCGGCGAGGCCCTGATAGATTTTCTCGCAGGCCTGGTCGGTCTCGGCGTCGCCGGCCTTCAGATTGATGAGGCCGAGCTTGAACGGCGCCACCGGCTCCGGCCAGATGATGCCGTTCTCATCGTGGCTCGCCTCGATGATGCCGCCGACAAGGCGCGACACGCCAATTCCGTATGACCCCGACTGCACCGGCACCTGCTTCCCGTCCGGTCCCTGGACCAGACACCCGAGCGGCTCAGAATACTTCGCGCCGAAGAAGAAAATATGGCCGACTTCGATCCCCCGCCCGGTCAGGCGGCGGGCTTCCGGCACGCGGCTCTCGAACTCGGCCTTGTCGTGCTTCTCGTCGGTCGCGGCATATTTCGAGGTGAAGTCCTCGACGAGCTTCGCCACCTTGCCGACATCGTCATAGTCGATGTCGAAATTGGTCCAGTCCATGTCATAGAAATCACGGTCGAAAAACACCTCGCTCTCGCCGGTATCGGCGAGGATGAGGAACTCGTGGCTGTCCTTGCCGCCGATGGGACCGGTCTCGGCGCGCATCGGCACCGCCTTCAGGCCCATGCGGGCGAAGGTGCGCAAATAGGCGACGAACATCTTGTTGTAGGAGTGCTGTCCGGCCTCCCGCGAGAGATCGAAGGAATAGGCATCCTTCATCAGGAATTCGCGGCCGCGCATGACGCCGAAACGCGGCCGCACCTCGTCGCGGAATTTCCACTGGATATGATAGAGATTGCGCGGCAGGTCCTTGTAGCTCTGCACGCCCGAGCGGAAGATGTCGGTGATCATTTCCTCGTTGGTCGGACCATAGAGCATGTCGCGGTCATGGCGGTCCTTGATGCGCAGCATCTCCGGTCCATAAGCATTGTAGCGGCCGGATTTCTTCCACAGATCGGAGGACTGGATGGTCGGCATCAGCACCTCGATGGCGCCGGCCCGGTCCTGCTCCTCGCGGACGATCTGCTCAATCTTCTTGAGAACCCTGAAGCCCATCGGCAACCAGGAGTAGCTGCCCGCCGCCTCCTGGCGGATCATGCCGGACCGCAGCATGAGGCGGTGGGACGCGATCTCGGCCTCCTTGGGGTCGTCGCGAAGGATGGGCATGAAATACTGGGAAATCCGCATGGAGAATCCTGGTGCGAGGAAAATTGGCGGTCCTTTTGGAGTGAATCCGCCGAGAACTCAAGTCTGTAGAGAGCTTCCGGCCCGCTCAGCCGGGTATTTCCCTGCCCGGTCTCGCGCCACACCATGCCTGAAATTTTTGCCACGGTTCTGTCACATTTCGCGTGACAGGACGGTGAAATATGCTAGCGTCGCCTCCCAATAACGACAAGGATGAGGGTTAAAAGCCCAAGTCTGGGGAGGAGTCTTCCGGCGCGCCGTCACTGGCAGCAGCCGCCACAGGTGAAACCCTGGAGCGCAGTTGAAGACACATTCACTCAACAGAAAGCAAGGCGAAAGCCTTGCTTTTTTTATTTGGCCGCAGCCCCCATGACCCACGGCCAGCCATAGAGGATCGCCAGATAGATGATGCCGAACACGATGGCGGCGACGACGGTCGTGATGAGCGCCTTCTTGCCCATCTGATGGCGGACCGGCGCTCCCGGCTCATTGCCTTCGAGCGTCGTCTCGCCGGCTTCATGCGCGTTCTTCACGCCCCAGGGCAGTATGGCGAACAGCACGATCCACCAGACGACGAAATAGATCGCAATCGCGGTGCCGATTTTCATGCCTGTTCGAGCTCGACCAGAGTGCCCGAGAAATCCTTGGGGTGAAGGAACAGCACGGGCTTGCCATGGGCGCCGGTCTTGGGCTCGCCGTCGCCCAGGATGCGGGCACCCTCCGCCTTCAGGCGGTCGCGGGCGGCAATGATGTCCTCGACCTC
>CAZICN010000294.1:0-5274 GCA_964537655.1 uncultured Aestuariivirga sp. | reverse complement strand
GAGCCAGAAGGAAGGTGTCCTGATCGTGCCGTCGGCATTGCGCGGCTGGACCAGAAGCTTGCGCTGGTCGATCTTGGGCGCGCTCTCGACGGCCTCTTCCTGCGCATGAACAAAAGCAGGCATCGCCAGGGTTGCGACACAGAGCAGCAGGAAAACCGGCAGGAGCCGGGCGATCAGGCTCATTTGGCGCATATGACCAGGGCCGGCTGTGCGAACATGCCGCCGAAATCCTCGTCTTCCGGCGGCTTCCAGTCGGTGCCTTTGCTGGAGAGCATCTCGCGCGTCTGATCGAGCTGCTGGTCGGACACGACGGGCTTCACCTCGAGCCGGCAGCTCTGCGGCAAGGCGCCCTGGATGCCGACCGGATCCTGCTCGGCATAGTCCATGGCGATGAAGAATTCCGGATCGTAGATCTTGTACAGGAACTCGGCCTTCTTCGGATCGACAGGCGCCGCGAGCGGAACGGTGAAATGCAATTCGAGTTTCCCGTTGCTGTAGATCTGCCCATATTCGACGGGCTCGCCGATGGGGACGACCATGCCGTCGACGCGCGGGGCGATGAAATAGTTATAGTCCTTGAGGGAGTTCAGGTTCTCCTTTGTCAGGGGCTCGAGCTCCGACTGGCTGTAGACGCCGTCGCCATTGGTATCGAGGCCATCGAGGGCGACCTGCGCATAGCCGTCATCGAAGGTCCATTCGACGGCGATGCCCATGACCTCGGCCTTGTCGTTGAAGACGACGTCGGAACGCATGGTGATCCAGACATGCGGATGGGCCACAGCCTCCCTCGCCGGCAACAGGGCCGCCGCCGCCATCAGCGCCGCCGTCAGGTAGATCCGCCGCATTCCGTTCCATTCCCCGCATGACCGGTCGTGCGAGGGATGATGGGGGAATGCGGCAGAAAAGTGAAGTTTCGCTTGTGTCAGCCGCGCAGACAGGACGTCAGGGCCGTCACAAATCTGTGCATCATGCCCGCATAGGCCTGAGGCCCCTTGGGCTCCCCGGCGCCGAGGCCGTCCAGCGCCGCCGCCCTGGCCCTGGTGCCTTCGATGACGGTGGCGACATATTTCGCTTCGAATTGCGGCTCGGCGAAGACGCAGACGGCGTCCGTCCCGGCGATCCGGTCGTGGATTTCCTTGATGCGCCTGGCGCCAGGGGCCACTTCCGGATTGACGGTGATGCTGCCGGCCGGGTTCATCCCGAAGCGGTTCTCGAAATACTGATAGGCGTCGTGAAAGACGACATAGCGTCGGGCGCGGACAGGGCTGACAGCCGTCTCGATGTCCTGCGAGAGCTGGTCGAGCCCGGCTGAGAATTTCGCGGCATTGGCCTCATATCTGGCGGCGTTTTCGTGGTCGAGCCCGGCGAGCGTCCGGGCGAGTTCCTTCGCGATCACCTTGGCGTTCTCGGGGTCCATCCAGATATGAGGGTCGTTGCCGCCATGCTCGTGGTCATGCCCTGGGGCTTCGTCCGCAGGGGCGCTTTCGTCATCATGCGGCTCCCACAGGCCGCCGCTGCGCGCAGGCAAGCTCCTGATCCCCGGCAATTCGGCGGATTCGAACAGTTTCTTCTGCGCGAGATCGGGGTTCTCCAGCGCCTTGTGCAGGAAGGCCTCCAGATTGTCGCCGACCACCATGATCAGATCGGCATTCTGCATGGCCTCCATCTGCGATGGGGTGAGCTGGGCTGTATGCTCGGAGACCGCGGCATCGAGCAGCAGCTCGGGTTCGCCGATGCCCGCCATCACATTCGCCGCGATGGAGTGGATGGGCTTGATGGTCGCCACCACGCGCGGGGCGGCGAGGCCGGGGACGGCGACCCCCGCGGCTAACAGGCAGGCCAAAGCAAAACGGACGGTCGCGGGCATTTGGCTTCTCCTCTATGTTATATTATAACATAACAGAAGACCGCACCTGTCAAGTTAAAGTGACGGCCTTGTGAGGGGCTGCGGCCTTTCGTGAGTTGTGCCGCTCCGCCCGAACGGCCAAGTTGCGCGCGAGCATGAATCAGGATGGTCCCTTCGCGGTCGCCTCGGCATGAGGATGCTGGGCTGACGGCCATCCGAATGCTCCTGAATATGATGGTGTTGCGAGGGTCGCAGTGGCGGTTTCAATCTTGGCGGCGTTTTTCGGCGGGCTCCTGAGTTTTCTCAGTCCCTGCGTCCTGCCGCTGGTGCCGCCCTATCTGTGCTTCATCACCGGCGCTTCGCTCGACGACCTGACCAACGAGGCCGCGATCTCGCGCCGGCGCACGGTCCTTGCGGCACTTGCCTTCGTTCTGGGCTTCTCGACCGTTTTCGTGCTGCTCGGCGCCACGGCATCGGTCGCCGGACAGTTCGTGCGCGAATACCTGCCCTATCTCGTCTGGGCCGCCGGCGTCTTCATCATCCTGATGGGCCTGCATTTCCTCGGCGTCTTCCGCCTCGCCTTCATCAACCGCGAGAAACGCTATCACCAGGAGACCCGCCCGGCGGGCCTGATCGGCGCCTATGCCGTGGGGCTCGCTTTCGCCTTCGGCTGGACGCCCTGCATCGGTCCGGTGCTCGCCACCATTCTGGCTTTCGCTGCGGCCGAGGACAGCGTCGGGCAGGGCGCCTTCCTGCTCGCGGTCTATTCGCTGGGACTCGGCGTGCCTTTCCTCCTCGCCGCCTTCGGGGTCGAAAGGTTCCTCGGCTTCCTGAAGCGCTTCGGCCGGTATCTCCCGATGGTCGAGAAAGCGATGGGCGTGCTGCTCATCCTCGCCGGCCTCGCCTTCCTCACCGGCCTGCACCAGAGCTTCGCCTACTGGCTGCTCGAGACCTTCCCGATCTTTTCGCGGATCGGCTGATCAGGAGGCGCGCTCTTCCGAGAAGGTCGCCATCAGATGCGCTTCCAGCCGGTCGATGATGGCGCTCTTCTTCAGATGCGCGCGCTCGAGCCTGATGTTGAACTCGGCCAGGGGCGGAAACCCTTCCGAAGGCGTCAGCTCGCGCATGTCCGCCGTGACGCTGCTCCTGACCATGGCGGTGATCGCCAGCCCGCCGGTCACCGCGGCGCGAAGCCCGGTCATGCTGCGGCTGATGACCGCCGTCCGGTGGGTGCGCTTCATCGCCTGAAGTGATGCCGTCATGGCGCGCGCATAGCTGTCATCCTCGCTGCGGATGGCGACCGGCAAGGGGTCGCGCTCATGCAGATTGCCGGTGCGCGGCGCCACCCAGACGATCTGGTCGCGGAAGGCGATCGGACCGCCGCGCACCGGGCCCTCGCCCTCGGTGATGAAGGCGAGGTCGACCGCGCCCTCCGCCAGGCGCTTCACCAGAATTTTCGATTCCTCGAGCACCAGATCGACGGTCGCCAGCGGATAAAGCTCGATGAAGCTCCGCAGCACGTCCGACAGAATGCGCGGCGCATAGTCCTCCGACAGCCCCAATACGACGACACCCTCGACGGAGCCCCGATTGAAGGCGGCGAGCGCGCCGTTGTAGGACGAGACGATATCCTTGGCGTAGCCGAGAAACAGCTCGCCATGCTCGGTGAGCTCGACAGTGCTGCTGGTGCGCAGCAATAGCGGGCGCCCCAGCGTCGTCTCCAGACGTCTGACCTGCAGGCTCACAGCCGATTGCGTCCGGCCCACCTGGCGTGCCGCGGCGGTGAAGCTGCCGGTCTCGCAGATGGCGATGAAGCTCTTCAGAAGGTCGATATCCATGGGCCGATGAGTTTCCCTAATGGCCCATATTTCAACTACTCGTTGGACAGATCAACTGCCGAAGCGTTTGATCCGGGTGCGAAAATTGGAGAAGCCACAATGACATGCCAGGCGCTTGCGACATTGCGCGCCTTAAGGGGCGCGCTCGATACATGGCTTGCGGCGCGCCGGCTTTCCGGCGCCGACGATGCCATGCTGAGCGACATCGGGGTGGCGCGCGGCAATATCGACTGGCTCGTCCATCACGGGCGGCAGCGCCGGGCGTAAAGCCTATCTCAGTTCGATCGGCTGGCCATGCGGCGTCGCCCGGGCGGCGCGATCCCAGTCGTCGATGCGGGCGAGGCGCTCGGCCCCGGTCATCACGCGTTTGGCTTCGACGAGCTTCTCCAGCGCGGCGAGCCAGCATTCATAATAGCTGCGCGAGGCGTCGGCGGATATCTCGCAAGCCAGTGCCGCGGCCCATTCCTTCCAGGTGAACAGACCCCTGGCATGGAGGCTCACCGCCATGGCGAAGGCCTGCGCCTCCCAGGGCTCCTGGAAGACCGGTCCCTCGGGCGGCAGGTCAGGCGGGTTCAAGATAGGACTCCCACAGATCGGCCGACACCGTGTCGCGTGGATTTCGCGCCTCGCCCCAGATGTCGCGGGCGGAGAAGCGCACCGTGTAGAGCGCCTGCGGGCTCTCGCCCTTGCCATGGGCGTTGGTGTCGGGAAAGACATGGGTGCCGTGCAGCAGGACGATTTCGCCCACATGCCCCCGCAGATACCGCGGCAGCCTCGTATGTGTCACGGGATGCATGTTACGGGTACGCACCCTGTCGCCGGTGGCGAAGCGCGGCGGCGCCGTCTCGGGCCGCGTGGTCGGGCCACCCTTGGCCAACACCGCCGGCACGTCCTTCGCCAGCAGCTTGCCGGCAACCTTCTTCGCCGCGACTTTCATCCGGCCGGAAGCGAGTTCGTCGCCGGTGACGAGATTGCGGGCGAGCATCAGCCTGCTCAAGCCCGCGATCCAGATCTCGTAATAGCTCGAGCCCAGATACTGCGCCGGGGGCAGGCTCTCGCGCGCATGGCGCGATATATCGATGTTCCACTCGCGGGCGGCCCCCATGGCCAGGGTCAGCGCCAGGGCCCGGCGCTCCCAGGGCGCATGGAACACCGGCTCGTCCCGTTCCGGCGCCACCGGGCCGAACCCCATCTGGCCGCCCAGATCCTGGGGGCCGTTCATGGGGCTGCCCCGGCCGCGCGCGGCAGGCCGGTGCCGATCATCGCATCGCGCGTCACGAGGCTGGCGAGTTTCTCCTCGCTCCAGCCCTCGGTCCCCTTGGGCCGCATGGGGAGCACCAGATAGCGAATCTCGGCGGTCGAATCCCACACGCTGATCGCCGTCTCCTCCGGCAAGGTCACGCCGAACTCAGCCAGAACACCCCTTGGATCGATCACGGCGCGCGAGCGGTAGGGCGGCGACTTGTACCAGACCGGCGGCAGGCCGAGCACCGACCAGGGATAGCAGGAGCACAAGGTGCAGACGATGAGATTGTGCGTCGTGGGCGTGTTCTCGACCACCACCATGTGCTCGCCCTGCCGGCCGGCATA
>CAZICN010000293.1:3208-5297 GCA_964537655.1 uncultured Aestuariivirga sp. | reverse complement strand
CAGGTCGTCAAGGAAGAGCGCGGCAACAAGGGCGCGGCGCTGACCACCTACCTGTCGCTGGCCGGGCGCTACTGCGTGCTGATGCCCAACACCGCCCGCGGTGGCGGCATTTCGCGCAAGATCACCGATTCCACCGATCGCCGCCGTCTCAAGGAAGTCACCCGCGACATCGAGGTGGCTGCCGGCATGGGGCTCATCGTGCGCACTGCAGGCGCCCAGCGCACCAAGACCGAGATCAAGCGCGATTTCGACTATCTGATGCGCTTGTGGGAGAATGTGCGCGATCTGACGCTGTCATCGACCGCCCCTGCCCTCGTCTACGAGGAAGGCAGTCTCATCAAGCGCTCGATCCGCGATCTCTACAGCAAGGATGTCGACGACGTTCAGGTCGAAGGCGATGAGGCCTATCGCGAGGCCAAGGACTTCATGAAGATGCTCATGCCGAGTCATGCGCGCAACGTGAAGCTCTACAAGGACACCCGCCCGCTGTTTTCGCGCTTCCAGGTCGAAACCCAACTCGATAGCCTGTTCTCGCAGACCGTCACATTGCAGTCGGGCGGCTATATGGTCATCAACCAGACCGAGGCGCTGGTGTCGATCGACATCAACTCGGGAAAGGCGACGCGCGAGCACAACATCGAAGATACCGCGCTCAAGACCAACCTCGAAGCCTCCGATGAGATCGCCCGGCAATTGCGTCTGCGCGACCTTGCCGGCCTCGTCGTCATCGACTTCATCGACATGGAGGAAAAGCGCAACAACCGCTCGGTCGAGCGCCGCCTCAAGGAAGCGCTGAAGAATGACCGGGCCCGTATCCAGGTCGGCCGCATCAGCCATTTCGGCCTGCTCGAAATGTCGCGTCAGCGCCTGCGCCCGAGCCTGCTCGAAGGTTCGACGCGCGTCTGCCCGCATTGCGAAGGCCGCGGCATCGTGCGTTCGGTCTCGTCTTGCGCCCTCTCCGTGATGCGCGCCATCGAGGAGCATCTGATCGGTCGCAAGGCCGAAAACCTCACGGTCAAATGCCATCGCGACGTGACTGCCTATGTGCTGAACGAGAAGCGCAATCACCTGCTCGACCTCGAGGCCACCTACGGCATTTCGATCTTCATCGTGCCGAGCGATGACGTGAAGGGCTCGCAAGTGCACATCGAGCGCGCCGGCGAGCGCGCCGTGCCGCAGCGCAAGACCGCCGTGACACCGGTCAAGATCGACACGGCCTTCCAGGAGGAAGAGGTCGAGCCGGAAGCGGAAGCGGCACCCGAAGCCGAAGACGAGGAAGAGCGCGAGAGCCGCAGTGAGCGAGGCGATACGACCGAGCAGAACGGCGACAATTCGCGCCGGCGCCGGCGCCGGCGTGGCCGACGTGGCGGGCGGCGCGGCCATGAACGCGACCAGGCATTCAACGGCAATGGCGGCGAGAATGATGACATTCCGGGCCGCGGTGACCAGCCGGGGCTCGAGCCGGTGGCGGCGACTGACGCCGATCAGGAAGAGCCGGCCACCGAAAGCCGGGCTTCCGAAGCCGATGAACCCAGTTCCCGCGAGGAGCGCGGTGAGCAGGACGGCCGTGGCGAGCAAGAAGGCCGTGGCGAGCGCAATCGTGGTCGACGCGACAGATGGGGCCGCGGCCGGCGTAACCGCAACCGTGGTGAGCGCAATGGCGGCGAGGCCGGTCCTGAGCGAAGCGAAAGCATCGCTGAAGGTCGCGAGGAGCGCAGCGAGGCCCGCCTCGCCCCGGAACCTGCGCCGAGGCCGGTCGAAAAGCCGAAGCCAGAACCCGCGGCAGCACCGGCCGAAGCCTATCAGCCGCCCAAATGGCAGCCGCCCGCAGCGACCGCGGCGGAGCGGCCAGCCCAAGCGAAAACCGGCTGGTGGAGCAAGCGCGGATAGACCCAGCACTTTGCCGTGAAGCTGCTCTCGGGCCTCAAACTCGCCTTATTTGATCCCGAGAGAGTGCTTCTTGCCCCGCGGTCCGGAGGAGCGATGGTCGCGCGCCGTCTCATAGCCGTCCTGTGCGCGGTGAGCCTCGCTGCGGCGTCGCTCATCGAGCCGGCATTCGCACAGAAGAAAGGCAAAGGGCCGTCGCTCA
>CAZICN010000293.1:0-3198 GCA_964537655.1 uncultured Aestuariivirga sp. | reverse complement strand
GCGGCTTTACACCAAGCCGATCTTCCGCGCCGCCGGGCTCAATCCCGGTTCGGTGCATGTCTATATCATCAACGATCCGCGCATTAACGCCTTCGTCGCCGGCGGCCAGCGCATCTTCATCCATACCGGCCTGCTGACGCAGTCCAAAACCCCCAACGAGGTGATCGGCGTTCTCGCCCATGAGGCGGGTCATATCGCCGGCGGCCACCTGGCCCGCATGCAGAACGAGATCGACCGCAAAAGCACCGCGGCCATCATCGGCATGCTGCTCGGCGCCGCGGCGATCGCCGGCGGTGCGGCGGCCGGTGAAGGCGAGCTCGCCCAGGCCGGCGGCGGCATCATGATGGGCTCGCAGGGCCTCACCCAACGCATGGTGCTGAGCTACGCGCGCGCCATGGAAGCCTCGGCCGACCAGGCCGCGATGAAGTATCTGACCGCCACAGGCCAATCCGGCCGAGGCATGCTGACGCTTTTCCAGAAGCTGGCCAACCAGTCGATCGCCGCCCTGCGCAATGTCGATCCTTATGTGATGTCGCATCCCATGCCGCTCGACCGCATCCGCAATCTCGAGATCGCGGCCAAGGCGAGCAAGTATTTCGACACCCCCGACAAGCCGGAGATCATGCTGCGCCACAAGCTGATGCAGGCGAAGCTCGTCGGCTTCCTGCAGCCGTCGCAGATCGTCTTCCAGCGCTATCCGCTCTCCGATACGAGCCTCGCCGCCCGCTATGCGCGCGCCATCGCGATGTTCCGCAGCGGCGACACGCGCAACGCGGTGGCGGTGATAGACACGCTCATCCGCGACCTGCCCAGTGATCCCTATTTCCTCGAACTGAAGGGCCAGGCGCTGCTCGAAGGCGGCCAGCCGGCCCAGGCCGTCGCGCCATTGCGCCAGACGGTGAAGATGCTACCCAACAGCGGTCTCATCCGCATCATGCTGGCGCAGGCGCTGCTCGGCACCGAAAGCAAGGCCAATGCGCAGGCCGCGTTGGCCGAGCTCAGGCAGGCCCGCAAGACCGAGGACGATACGCCGAGCCTCTATCAGTTCATGGCCATGGCCTATGGCATATTGGGCGACATACCGCGCGCCGACCTCGCCACCGCGGAGGCCGCCTATTACCGGGGCGACAAGGAACTGGCCACGGAAAAGGCCAAGGTCGCCATGCGGACCCTCAAGCGCGGCTCACCCGACTGGCTGCGCGCTAACGATATTTTGAACTTCGTGAACCGGGAGTAAGTAGACCGGGACCGCGAATAAGCGCATTGTCCCGGACCTCCCCTATCTGCAAGGAAACTCGATGCTCAAGCTCATCCGCATGCTGGTGGTCGCCATGGCCGCCTTTTTCGTCCTGCCCGCCCAGGCGGCCCAGTTCACGCCCGAGCAGAAGCAGGAGCTGGGCGACATCATTCGTCAGTATCTGATGGAGAATCCGGAAGTCGTGCGCGATGCGATGCAGGAGCTCGAGCGCAAGCAGCAGCTGGCCGAAGAAGCGGCACGCTCGGATTCGCTCAAGGCCATGTCATCCGAGATTTTCCGCAGCAAGGACGACCTCGTCGGCGGCAATGCCAATGGCAAGGTCACCCTGGTCGAGTTCTTCGACTACAATTGCGGCTACTGCAAGAAGGCCTTTCCCGATGTCATGAAGATGATCGACGCCGACAAGGACCTGAAGCTGGTGATGAAGGAATTCCCCATACTGGGCCCGGGCTCGGTCTATGCGGCGCGCGCCGCGCTCGCCTCGCGCAAGCAGGGAAAGTACTGGGAATACCACATGGCCATGATGGCCCATGAAGGGCGGATCGACGAGCAGGTCGCCGACCAGATCGCAGAAGCCCAGGGCCTCGATGTGAAGAAGCTGAAAGCCGACATGGAGGCGGACGAGGTCAACCAGATCATCGCCCGCAACATGCAATTGGCCGATTCCCTCAAGATCCAGGGCACGCCGGCCTTCATCATCGACGAAACCATCATTCCGGGCGCGGTCGGCTATGAGGCCCTTGCGGCGGCCGTCAAGCAGGTGCGCGACTCCGGCGGGTGCAAGCTTTGCTGAGGACGACGTCCTCGTCAGCCTTCACGAAGCACACCTGACCGCCTATAAGCGCAATCATGAAACCTGTTTTCATCATAAACGGGCCCAATCTGAACATGTTGGGCCTGCGTGAGCCGGATGTATACGGTCAGGAGACCCTGACCGGGCTCGAGGAGCGCTGCCGCGCCAAGGCGCACAAGCTCGGGCTCGATATTTCCTTTCGCCAGAGCAACATAGAAGGCGAACTGGTGTCCTGGATCCAGGAAGCCCGCAGCGCCGCCAGCGGCCTTATCCTCAATGCGGCCGCCTACACCCATACCTCGATCGCCATCCACGATGCGCTCAAGGTGGCTCAAGTTCCGGTCATCGAGGTCCACCTCACGAATATATACAAGCGCGAGCCCTTCCGGCATCACAGCCACGTCTCGCCCGTCGCCGATGGTGTGCTGTGCGGATTCGGCGGTTTCGGCTATGAACTGGCGCTCGACGCCCTCCACAAGATCCTGACAGCCAAGAAAGGGTAATCCCAATCATGCCCTCGAAGAAGAAATCGCCGCCCCCCGCCAGGCCGCAATCCGACAAGGCGGAGCTTGGTCTGATCCGGAGCCTCGCCGACCTCCTGAACGAGACCGGGCTTTCGGAGATCGAGCTGGAACAGAAGGGCGTCAGGGTCCGCGTTTCACGTGGTGGGACAATTTATGCTGCGGCGCCTGCCCCTGCCGCGCATGTGGCACCGCCGGGCCCTTCTGCGCCGTCGCCCGCGGCTCAGCCGGCCGCAACAACCATTCCGGCAGATGCCGTCAAGTCGCCGATGGTCGGCACTGTCTATCGGGCAGCGCAGCCAGGTGCCCCCAATTTCGTCGAGGTCGGATCCGAGGTGAAGGCCGGCCAGACTCTTCTCATCATCGAAGCGATGAAGACGATGAACCAGATCCCGGCTCCCCGCGCCGGCAGGGTCACCCAGATCTACGTCCAGAACGGCAGCCCGGTCGAGTATGGCGAAGCCCTCGTGGTGATCGAGTAGAACGATGTTCGACAAGATCCTCATCGCCAATCGCGGCGAGATCGCCCTTCGCGTCATGCGCGCCTGCCGCGAGCTCGGCATCCATACGGTCGCCGTGCATTCGACGGCCGATGAAGAAGCGATGCATGTCAGGCTCGCCGACGA
>CAZICN010000292.1:0-5305 GCA_964537655.1 uncultured Aestuariivirga sp. | reverse complement strand
GCTGGAGGAAGGGGGCTGCGATTAGAAGGACGAGCAGCACCATGCCGAGCATGGTGAAGGACAATGCCGCTCCCAGCGGCCAGTTGAAGGCGGTGATGAACTGGCCCTCGATGATCGGGCCAAGCATGATGGCGTCCTTGCCGCCCAATATGCGCGGCTCCATGAAGGAGCCGATGACCGGCACGAAGATGAGAAAGATGGCGGCGAGGATGCCGGGCATGCTCAAGGGCAGCGTGATGCGGCGGAAGGCCTGGGCCGGCGTGGCGCCGAGGCTGCGGCCCGCCTCGATGAGGGAATCATCGATCGCCTGCAGCGAGATGTAGCAGGTGAGGATGGCATAGGGCAGGTAGGCGTGGACGAGGCCGACGACGATCGCCGGGTAGGAGAACAGGATGTTGAAGGGTTCGCGCAGCACCATGGTCCAGGAGAAGGTGCGCACCAGGGCGTTCGACCAGAAGGGCAGGATGATGAGCAGGAAGATCGCTTCGCGCCAGCGACCCTTGACGTATTTGGCGAGGCCGAGTGCCGCGGGGTAGCCGATGATGAGACAGAGCGCCGTCACATAGAGGCCGAGCTCGATCGAGCGCCAGGCATTGTACCAGTAGATCTGCTTGGTGAAGAAATCGGTATAGTGCTTGAGCGTGAACTGAACTTCCTTGCCGCCGAGCGGCGAGGCGGTGAGAAAGCTGAAATAAAACATGGTGGCGAGCGGCAACAGCACCGTCACCGCGAGCCACAGATAAGCGGGCGCGGTCAACGCGAAGACGGCACGGGCCTGGCGTGAGACGGCCATGTCAACCATCACTCCTGCAAGAGACGTGAGCAATCGCATATGGGCTTACGGGGTGCGCCATCTCTCTCCAGGCTTCCCCCTCTCCCGTCCGCAGGATGGGAGAGGGTGGCCGAAGGCCGGGTGAGGGCTTTTTGCCGAAAACCTGCAACTGTTGCAGAAGAGCCCTCATCCGCCCTGTCGGGCACCTTCTCCCATTGCTCCGCAACGGGAGAAGGGGAAGTGGTGGAAGGGGCAGCCATCCGTCGACGAATTTCATATGCGATTGCTCGGCCCCCGCGGGGGGAGAGGGGATTTCGCGCGGAGAGGAAGCTTTAAAGAGCAAAGCTCGTTTTCACCTCGTCCCAGAGTTCCTGGTTCTTCTGCTTCTGCTCGTCGGAGAGCGGCGCCATCCACTGGACGCGCTTCACCACCTCGGGATCGCCGAGCACGGCGCGGTTGAGCGCGTCCTCGGGCAATTGCGCATTTGCCTTGGCGTTGGCCGAAGCCGGCGCGCCGATGTCATTGTCCCATTTCACGTAGAATTCGGGATCGACCATGAAGTTGATGAAGGCGGCAGCACCCTCGGCATTGGGGGCGTTGGTGGCGATGGTCAATCCGTCGAACCACCCGATGGCCCCTTCCTTCGGCACCACGAACTCGACCGGCAGCTTCATCGCCTTCTTCGAGCGCGCCGCCGATCCCGACCAGTAGACGGCGATGTCATAGTCGCCCGCCGCCATATACTTGTTCCACTCGTCTTCCGACGACCAGAAGGTCTTGATCTGGCTCTTGAGGGCCTTCAGCTTCTCCTTGATCTTCTCGATATCGGCGGGCGCGTTCATGTCCTGGCCAGTGGCCAGCGCCGCGATCTGGATCGATTCCAGCGCATCGTCGCGCCAACCGACCTTGCCGGCATGCGCCGGGTCCCACAGCGCCTCCATCGTGTCGGGCTTGGTTGCGATCTTCTGCGTGTTGTAGGCGAAGGATGTGAGGCCCCAGACCCAGGCGATGGCGAAATGCTTGCCGCCCATGACGAAGCGGTCGCTGTCGCGCAAAGCAGGGGCGAGGTCGTTGAAGTTCGAGAATTTCTCCGTGTCGAGCGCCTGGATCAGGCCTTCGTGAGCGGCTTCCATCACATAGATGTTGTTCATCAGCACCACGTCATAGGTACCGGGGCTGGTGCGCAGCTTGGTCAGCATCTCCTGCTCGGAGTTGAAGTAGTCATGCACGACCTTGATGCCGGTCTTCTTCTCGAACATTTCGAGGGCCCATTTCTCGTCGGTGCCGTAGCCCTGCCAGTTGAGGACCTTGATCTCGCCGGCGGCACGAGCGACGCGGCCGGTGAGGCCGAAAGTGGCGGCCCCTCCCATGAGGGCCAGGGCGGAGCGGCGGGAAAGAGCAAAGCGTGACATGGAAATCTCCCTCGGTTCTTTGGCGGCGGACTTTAACGGAAGGCCAGCACGCCCGCAATGCGCGGGGCCGTCTGAATGAAGTCATGCTTTCCGAAGGAACGCATCGATCTCGGCCCGGGTAGGTGCTGCGGCGGAAGCGCCCTTCTTCGTGGTCGACAAGGCGCCGCAAGCGGCAGCGAAACGCACGGCGTCGGCCAGCGATCTCCCTTCATCGAGCGCACAAGCGAGGCCGCCATTGAAACTGTCGCCCGCCGCCACCGTGTCGATGGCATTGACCTTGAACGGCGGAACGAAGCCTTCGGTCCCGGCACCTGCAAATGCGACACCTTTGGCCCCGAGCTTGACCAGCGCGGTGCGGAACCCCTTCGCCTGGAGCTCACGCGCCGCCTTGAGCGCCTCGTCCGGCGATGCGGGCTGCCAGCCGAGGAGGCTCGCGGCCTCGATCTCATTGGGCGTCACGATATCGATGCTGGCAATGACCTCGGCGGCGAAGGGTTGCCCGGAAGCGGGTGCCGGATCGAGGATGACGGTCCCGCCTTTGGCGCGCATGATCCGCGCCGCGGCGAGCGAGGCGGAGAGCGGCACCTCGAGCTGCAGCAGCAGCACGCCGGCCTTCTCCAACCCGGTCCGCGCGGCTTCGGCGTCGCTCGCATCGACCGCGCTATTGGCGCCGGCGATCACCGAGATCATGTTCTGGCCGCCTTCGCCGACCTTGATGATGGCGATGCCGGTCGCCGATGCCTTGTCGCGGCGGACATGCGCAAGGTCGACGTCATAAGAAGTAAGCTCGGCGCGCGCCGCCTCGCCGAAGGAATCAGCGCCGGTGCGGCCGATGAAAAGGACGGCGCTGCCGAGCTTGCGCGCGGCGACCGCCTGGTTGGCGCCCTTGCCACCGAGACCCATCTTGTAGCTCGATCCATGCAGCGTCTCGCCCGGCTTCGGCAGGCGATCGAGATAGGCGATCACATCCATGTTGATGGATCCGAGGACGGCGACGCTCATTTCAATCCTCTCTGCAAAGTCGCGCCAGCATATGCGCGAACAGATCTTCGCGGGCAACCGCTGTCAGGACGTGATGTGGTCCCTCGGGCTGCGGGTTGAAGGAGACGCGGCCTTCCTCCGTGCCGGCGGTGGCGACGGAGAGCGTGCCGCGCCCCCCGCCGAAGAGATGCGGCCAGAGAAGAAAGCTGATCACCGCGGCGTCGTGAATGGCGGAGGGATGCGCGTTGCTGCCGGCATGAGGCAGGAGTTCGCCGCACAGGCGGGCGGATGCGGAAGGGGACGCCGCCAGCCGCGCGATCATGTCCGGGGGCACCTGCAAGGTGCGCGTGATGTCGAGCGGCACCAAAGTGATCGGGATGCCCGAGGCGAAGACGATCTCCGCCGCCTGCGGGTCGGCCCAGATATTGAGTTCGGCATGGGCTGTGGCGTTGCCGCGGCCGAGGGCGCCGCCCATGATCGCCAGCCGCTGCGGTTTTCGCCCGGCCTCGATGAGGTGCGCGATATTGGTGAGCGAGCCAATGGCGCAGACGACATCCGCCGCGACGGCAAGGGTCCGGAAAACCTCGCGATCGATGCGCCGCGCCGGTTTGCCGGGCGGCGCCAGCGGCAGCCGGCCGTCACCGCCCCAGATGTCGGTCGAGTGCCGCGCCTTGATGGCCAAGGGCCGGTCGGCGCCCTGGAACAGCGGGCAGCGGCACGAGAGCCGGTCCATGATCTTCTCGGCATTGCCGGTCACGGTACCGATTGCGGCATTGGCGGCAACAGTCGAAAGCCCGGTCACGACCAGTTCAGGAGAGGCCATGGCCAAGGCCAGCGCCACCGCGTCATCGAGGCCCGGATCGCAGTCGAGAAGAAGGCGAATCATGCCTCCTCATAGAGGGCTGGCGGGGCCGATGGAACCGGATTTGAAGCCATGCTGCAGCGCATGAATTTGCGGCCTAGAAGCGCTAAAATCTAGGCCCTGAATTGTTAAGTCTATGAATTTGATCGTGATTGTCTGGTCAAAAATTAGTCGCAGTAAATTCATATAGTTAAGTGACTGGATTGTTAAGGTTTTGTGAAATCGGGGGTGAGTGCTGCCATGTGAATTTTGCATTGCACAAAATGATGCGACGCACCATATAAGTCTCGTCCAAAGCAACCAACCAACCCGTCAATCCATAGGGGAAAGACCATGTTCAATTTCTTCAGCGACGGCTTCAAGCGCTGGAACCGTTACAACACCACCAAGCGTGAGCTCGACCTGCTCACCGACCGTGAGCTTGCCGATCTCGGCATCATGCGCTCCGACATCCCGCGCATCGCGCGTGACAGCGTGAGCCGCTAACGCCTCACCACAAGAGGAATTCGCAAGAGCCCGCCGGCCAACCGGCGGGCTCTTCGCATTTTGAACGCACTCTTCCGACCAGCGATGATGCTGCCGTTTCCGCTTGCGGCAATCCGCCGTGCCTTCCCAGTTGCGAGTCCAATTCCCATGTGATAACCCACCGGCGCGGCTTCAGGCGGGACCCATGCCGCACGTGCTTTCTCAAGTGCGATTATCCAATAAATTCATGTGCTTCCGATCCAACGGCGATGGTTCGACAAGCGCGGGTTCGGCGGGGAGTTGTCGTGGCTCAAAGTGATCAGACGGTATCAGGCGTCCCCGGACGTTATGCGACCGCCCTTTTTGAACTGGCTCAGGAAGCCAAGTCGGTCGACCAGGTCGGCGCCGATCTGGCGAATTTCCAGGCCCTGCTCGATGAATCCGACGACCTGAAGCGGCTCGTCCGCTCGCCGGTCTTCTCCGCCGAAGACCAGATATCCGCCCTCGAGGCGCTGTGCACCAAGGCCGGCATTACCAGCCTTGCACTCAATTTCATCAAGCTCGTCGCGCAGAACCGCCGGCTGTTCGTCCTTCCCGACATGATCAAGGCCTTCCAGACGCTGGTGGCGCAGGCGAAGGGCGAAATCAGCGCCGAGGTCACCTCGGCCGACAAGCTTTCCGCGAAACATCTCGCCGACCTCAAGGCCGCCATCAAGGCGAGCGTGGGTCGCGATGTGCAACTCTCCACCCGGGTTGATCCCTCCATTCTCGGCGGCCTTGTCGTCAAGGTCGGCTCGCGCATGGTGGACAACT
>CAZICN010000291.1:0-5305 GCA_964537655.1 uncultured Aestuariivirga sp. | reverse complement strand
GACTCGATCGAATCGAAGCCGGTCAAACGCCACCCCTATCCGCCCGTCCGCACCGCGACCCTGCAGCAGGAGGCCTCGCGCAAGCTCGGCTTCTCCTCGGCCAAGACCATGCAGATCGCGCAGCGCCTCTATGAAGGGGTCAGCATCGGCGGCGAAGTGACGGGACTCATTACTTATATGCGCACCGACGGCGTCGATCTCGCCGGCGAGGCCATCGCTGCTACCCGCAATGCCATCCTCAAGCGGTTCGGCGAGCCTTATCTCCCCTCGGTGCCGCGCAAATATACGACCAAGGCCAAGAACGCGCAGGAAGCGCATGAGGCCATCCGACCGACCGACCTGTTCCGCTTCCCGGAGAATGTCCGCCGCAATCTCGATCCGGATCAGCTGGCGCTCTACGACCTGATCTGGAAGCGCACCATCGCCAGCCAGATGGAGAGTGCCGAGATCGAACGCACCACCGCCGATATCGGCGCCAGGGGGTCCGACGGCAAAGCCTACACGTTCCGCGCCACCGGATCGGTGGTGAAGTTCGACGGCTTCCTCAAGCTCTACCAGGAAGGTCTCGACGACGAGGAAGACGAGGATGCGAAGCGCCTGCCCGCCCTGGCGCGCGGCGATCATGTCGGCGTCCAATCGATCAATCCCGAGCAGCATTTCACCGAGCCGCCGCCGCGCTATTCGGAAGCCTCGCTGATCAAGAAGATGGAAGAGCTCGGCATCGGCCGGCCCTCGACTTATACCGCCATCCTGACCGTCCTGCGCGACCGCGGCTATGTCCGACTCGACAAGAAACGCCTGATCCCGGAGGACAAAGGCCGCCTCGTTACGGCCTTCCTCGAAGCCTTCTTCAAACGCTATGTCGAGTATGATTTCACTGCCAATCTCGAAGAGCAGCTCGACCGCGTTTCCAATGGCGAGATCGACTGGAAGGCGCTGTTGCGCGACTTCTGGGAGGCCTTCACCAGCTCGGTCGGCGAAATTCAGGATCTGCGCATCACCAATGTGCTCGATGCACTGAACGAGATTCTGGGCCCGCATGTGTTCCCGGAACGCGCCGACGGCGCGCCGGCGCGGTCCTGCCCGTCCTGCGCCAACGGGCAGTTGTCGCTCAAGCTCGGCAAGTTCGGCGCCTTCGTCGGCTGCTCGAACTACCCCGACTGCCGCTATACAAGGCAGATCACGCCGGGCAATGGCTCGGGCGAAGCCGTGCCGGCGGAAGGCATCCTGATCGGCCATGATCCCGAGACCGGCCAGGCTGTGACCCGGCGCGACGGGCGTTTCGGTCCCTATCTGCCACTGGGCGAAGCGACGGAAGACGAAAAACCGCGACGCGCCTCCATTCCGAAGAAGAGCGATCCCGCCAGCATCGATCTTGAAACAGCGCTCAGGCTGCTCTCCCTGCCGCGCGACGTGGGCCTGCATCCGGAGACCGGCAAGCCGATCATCGCCAATTTCGGGCGCTTCGGTCCCTTCATCCTGCATGACGGGACCTACGCCACACTCAAGGATCCCGAAGAGGTCTATACGGTCGGCCTCAATCGCGCCGTCACCCTGCTGGCCGAGAAGAAGGAAAAGAGCGCCAACCGCAAGCGGCCGGGCGCCCTCAAGGAACTCGGCGAGCATCCCGATGGCGGCCCGATCCATGTGATGTCGGGACGCTACGGCCCCTATGTGAAATGGGGCAAGGTCAATGCCACCTTGCCCGGCGAAAAGGCGCCCGAGGAAACGACACTCGAGGAAGCGATTGCGCTCATCGCGGCCCGCGCTGGCAAAGGAAAATCCAAGGCGAAGAAGGCCACGGCGAAGAAGCCCGCCGCCAGCACCGCGAAGCCTGTCGCCGAGGCCGGAAAGAAGCCGGTCAAGGCGGTGAAGGCTGCCGCCAAGCCCGCCAAACGCAGCAAGAAGCCTGCCGCCCAAGTCAAAGTGAATGCGTAAACCCGTGGCGCGGAAGCCGAAGCAAGCTCCACCCGAACTGCCCACCGCCGAAAAACTCATCGAGTTCATCAAGGACAGCCCCGGAAAGGTCGGCAAGCGCGAGATCGCCCGGGCATTCAACATCAAGGGCAATGACCGCATCGCCCTCAAGCGCCTTCTCAAGACACTGGAGAAAGACGGCAAGCTCAAACGCGCCGGGCGCGTCATGGCCAAGGCCGGCGAGTTGCCGCCGATCAGCGTGATCGAAATCACCGGACGCGACCGCGACGGCGAGCTGTTTGGCGAGCCCGTCGAATGGGATCAGGACACTGCGGGCGTCCCACCCAAAATCCTCATCACCGCGCAGGCCGCCCAGGGCACGCGGGCCGAATCCCAGCCCGCCGGCGTCGGCGAACGCGTCCTCGCCAGGCTCGAGGCGGCCAAGGATCCGCAGTTCCCGTATCATGCTCGCATCATCCGCAAGCTTGCCGGAAGGAGCACACGCGTTCTCGGCATCTTCCGTCACGCCAAGGGGCAAGGTGCCCGCGTCGTGCCTGTCGACAAGAAGGCGCGCGGCGAACTGCAGGTCCAACCCGGCCATGACAATGGCGCGCAGCCGGGCGAACTCGTCTCCGTCGAGGTCCTGCGCGGGCGTGGCCATGGCCTCGCCACGGCGCGCGTCAAGGAGCGGCTCGGCGACATATCGAGCCAGCGCAACATCTCGCTCATCGCGATCGAGCATCACGGCATCCCGTCGGAGTTTCCGGCGCGCGCCCTCGCCGAAGCCGAGGCGCTCAAGCCCTTCTCGCCGGCCAGGCGAACCGACCTGCGCCACCTGCCTCTCCTCACCATCGATCCTCCGGATGCGCGCGACCATGACGATGCCGTCTGGGCCGAGCCTGATGACGACCCCAAGAACGAAGGCGGGGTAAAGGTCATCGTCGCCATCGCCGACGTCGCGACCTATGTGCGCCCGGGCTCGGCGCTCGACCGCGAAGCGCGCATCAGGGGCAACTCCGTCTATTTCCCTGACCGCGTCGTGCCGATGCTGCCGGAGCGGATCTCCAACGATCTCTGTTCATTGCGCGAAGGCGAGGAGCGGCCATGCCTCGCCTGCTTCATGACCTTCGACCGCCATGGCGCGAAACGGAAGCATCATTTTGTGCGCGCGGTCATGCGCTCGGTCGCCAAGCTCTCCTATCAGCAGGCGCAAGCGGCGATCGATGGACGACCGGACGACAAGACGGAGACGCTTCTCACGCCGGTGCTCCACCCGCTTTGGGCGGCTTACAAGGTCCTGCTCAAGGGCCGCAATAAACGCGAACCGCTCGAACTCGATCTGCCGGAACGCAAGCTGATCCTCGACGCACATGGCCTCATCGAGCGCGTGGTGACGCCGGACCGGCTCGATGCCCACAAACTCATCGAGGAGTTCATGATCCAGGCCAATGTCGCCGCCGCCGAGACATTGGAAGAGAAGAAGACACCCCTGCTCTTTCGCATCCACTCGGAGCCCGCGGAAGAGAAGATCCGCAGCCTCGGTGAATTCCTCAAGACCGTCGGCATCAACCTGGCGCGCGGCCAGAAGATGTCACCCCGGCACTTCAACCAGATCCTCAAGCAGGTCGAGGGCAAGGACTATCAGCATGTGGTCAACGAAGTGGTCCTGCGCAGCCAGGCCCAGGCCGTGTATGATACCGAGAATATCGGCCATTTCGGGCTGCATCTGCGGCACTATGCGCATTTCACATCGCCGATCCGGCGCTATGCCGACCTCATTGTGCATCGCGCCCTCATCTCCGCTCTCGATTTCGGCTCCGACGGCTTGTCGGCGGAAGACATTGTGCAGCTCGGCGATACGGCGGAACTCATTTCGGGTGCGGAGCGGCGCGCCATGGCGGCCGAGCGCGAGACCGTCGACCGCCTGATCGCCAGCCACCTCTCCTCGCAGATCGGGGCGCGTTTCGCGGGGCGCATCGGCGGCGTCGTGTCGGCTGGCCTCTTCGTCACCCTCAATGATACCGGGGCGGACGGCTTCATTCCTGCCGGCACGCTCGGTTCGGACTATTTCGTCTTTGACGAGACTCGCCGCGCCTTGATCGGCGAGCGCAGCGGTGAGACATTCCAGCTCGGCGATCGGGTCGATGTCCGCCTCGTCGAGGCGGCGCCGGTTTCCGGCGGCATGCGCTTCGAGATGATGAGCGACGGCCGCAAGGGCAAGCCCGTATCACGCCGGTCGCTGCGCGCCCGCCCGATGGGCCGGAGCAAGAGACGCTAGTAATGCCGACTGCGCTCGACATGCACGGTATGGACGGAAGGAGTGAGGAGTGAGCGGCCGCGATCCCGAACTCGATACCTCGCGCCAGTTCACGCAGGCGCAGGCGCCGCGCGACTCGGCAACGCTGATCGTCGTCAGGCATGACGATCATATGCCGCGTGTGCTGCTCGGGCGGCGACATGGCGGCCACGCCTTCATGCCTAACATGTTCGTCTTCCCCGGTGGCCGTCTCGACCCTGCCGACACGCGAACAAAGGTGGCGGGCGATCTCCACCCGCTTGTCCGTGAGAAGCTCCTGCAGCGCATGCGCGGACGCTCGAGTGCGGCGCGGGCCCGCGGGCTCGCCATCGCCGCGATAAGGGAGACCTATGAGGAAACGGGGCTGTTCCTTGGTCATGTTCCAGACAGCGCGCGCCTTGCGAACGAGGACTGGGAGACCATCATTGCCACGACATCTCTTGATTTGTCGATGCTGCGCCTCTTCGCTCGCGCCATCACGCCGCCCGGACGCACGCGCCGGTTCGATTCACGCTTCTTCGTGGCGAGTTCGCGGCATTTCGGCAATCTCGACAATCCGAGGCATCCAGGATCGGGCGAACTCCTGACGCCGCATTGGTTCAGCTTTGCCGAGGCGCTCGAACTCGAGCTGCCGATGATCACGCGCGACATCCTGAAGCGGCTTCAGCCGCTGATGGAAGCTCACAGCGAACTGCCGGCCGATCAGCCGGTATCCTTCCAGTATTTCAGAGGCAAGAGCTGGCGCGAGGATACGCTCTGAGTTCGCGCCGGATCAGTCCGGAACCGCTTCTACTCGACCAGGACCTGCGCCCCGACATCGACGCGATTGTAGAGATCGATGACCTCTTCATTGAGTAGCCTGATGCAGCCCGACGAAACCGCGAGCCCGATGCTCCAGGGCTGATTGGTGCCGTGGATGCGATACATGGTATCGCCGATATAGAGCGCCCGGGCCCCGAGCGGGTTCTCAGGCCCGCCCGCCATGTGAGCGGGGATATAGTTGCCACGCTCGAGCTCGCGCGCGATCATTTCCTTGGGCGGGCGCCAGTCCGGCCATTTCGCCTTGCGGGTGATCTTGTCGGTGCCGGACCA
>CAZICN010000290.1:0-5307 GCA_964537655.1 uncultured Aestuariivirga sp. | reverse complement strand
ACACCTTCCTCAACAGCCCCAGGGTGCTGGACGAGAGACTACGGCTGAAGGCCTGCACACGCCTGCGTTTCGCCGGGCAGATCACCGGCGTCGAGGGCTATGTGGAAAGTGCCGCCATGGGCCTGATGGCCGGGCGCATGGCCGCGGCCGAGCGCCTGGACAGGCTTTTCGTGCCGCCGCCACCGACGACGGCGCATGGCGCGCTCATCAACCACATCACCGGCGGTCATATCGAGACGACCGACAACAATTCGGGCTCGTTCCAGCCGATGAATGTCAATTTCGGGCTGTTTCCGCCGGTCGAGATTCCGAAAGGCGCCGATGGCCGCAAGCCGCGCGGCAAGGAAAAGCAGATCGCCCGCAAGCATGCCTATACGGGGCGCGGGCTTAGCGACTTCGATCAGTGGCTGGGCCTCAAGCCGGCTATTGCGGCAGAATGATCCAGAAAGTGGCGCGGTGGAGCGCCGGCGCCTCACCCAGCGTGCCGTATGTCTCCGTCACGATGAGCTTGGCGTCATTTTCGATGTCATAGACGACAGGCTGCTGGCTGGTTGAGGGTGGCACGGCCTTCAATCTCTCGAGCAATGGCTTCACCGGCACCGACCATTGGCGGTCCCCGTCCCTGATGATGAGGGAAGAAGCGTCGATCCACGCCACTCTCGCGGGTGTCGGCGGTTCGCCGAGGCGCGGCAGCGCCAGGACGGGACCGATGAGGCGCCCCTGCCCTCTGATATCCTGGATGATCGGCGAGCCGGCGGAGAAGCTCACCTGCTCGGGCGGCGGCGTATAGACGTCGAGCGTCAGGATCGTCCTGACCTTCGACAGCGCGTCCCAGGTGCTGGCGCCGCCGGCAAAGGGATCATCCTTGCGGCCGGCGAACAGCGGCTTCAGCCTGTCGAGGCCATCCATGCTGTTGAGCGCCCACACGATGTTCTCGATCTCGCGCCTGCCGGGATCGGCAAGCACGGGCGGCTGATCGATGATCCTGCCTTCGGGCGTCAGCAGCTTCCCGCTATCGAGGAAGCCCATGAGGCGCGAGAACTGGC
This sequence comes from uncultured Aestuariivirga sp., assembly GCA_964537655.1. Lineage (GTDB taxonomy): Bacteria > Pseudomonadota > Alphaproteobacteria > Rhizobiales > Aestuariivirgaceae > Taklimakanibacter. Next base: position 4,261 of record CAZICN010000290.1, on the reverse strand, counting down.
TTTCGATCGACACGCTGTTGGCGCCCCAGGGCCCCACCGAGCCGACCAGCACCAGGAGCGCGAAACTGCCGAGCAACAGGCGCATATCCGCCCGGTTGCGCCGGATCGCCAGATAGAGGGTGATGAGTGCCAGCCAGATGGCGACAATGACGATGCCATAGCGCTCGGGCGTCACGCCATAGGTCGAGATGCGCTCCCAGATCGCAATCGCGAGGAGAATGACCGGCACGATGGTGAACCAGAACCAGTAGCGCATGAAGAAGCGCAAGGCCCAGGTGCCGGTCTCGCGCCACGGCCAGGCGATGAGCCAGGTCGCGGTGCCGCCCAATGCGAAGATCGAGACCATCATCCCGATCTGGCCTTGCGGCAAGGCGCCATTGAGCAGGATCTTCACCGCGTAAGCGTGCAGGATGAGCGTGTAGATGACGGCGATCGGCACCATGACATAGTTGACGAGCACCGAGACGCCGCGCTCGATGAGCGTGTCGCGCTTGTCGGCGAGCGTCACCTCTTCGTCGAGCCGCACCGGCATGAGCGAGAGGCCATAGAGGGGACCGACCAGCGCGACGGAGGTCACCCACACATGCTCGTGGTAGGACCATGGGATGCTCATCTCGAAGAGGAATTTGAGGCTTTCGATGATGGCCGACACGCCGCCGGCAAAGATGAGCCCAACGATCACCGCCAGGAGCACGGCAAGGCCGAGCCGAAGGTTGAACAGCCAGAGGGCCCCTTGCCGTGCATCGGCGCGCAGGAAGCCGGCAATCATCAGGAGCGGCAGCAGACCGGCGAAGAGAAAAAGATGCGAGGTTCTGAGCCCCAGGTCCCAATAGGCGAGCGCGCCGGCGGCCAGCGCCGCGAGGATCGCGATGCCGAGCTCGGCCGGGCGCGCAAGGCTGCGGCTCTGGGCGAAGTAATGGGCGGCGCCCGCGGCGATGAAGGCCGCCGCACCGCCCAGATACACCTGGTTGTCCGAGCCGGTCCCGTTGCTGACGACCTCGGCGACATCGAGATTCGCATAGATGGCGAGGAGCACGGAGATCAGGGCCGGAACGGGGAAACGTGCGAGCGATGCCGACAGGTCCGGGACGAGGCGGTGCAAACGGTCGGCGAAGCTCATGAAGTCTCCGTGGCGTTGGGGCAACGACTGTGATGGTCTGATTGTGGCGCTACAATGTCTGGGACTTCGCGTGCCTGTAAAGCAGCCACTGGCGCCGCCATTGCGGGACTTCCGCGATTTCGCTCAGAGCCCCGGGCCCGAGCTTCGCCAGGCGCGCCAGATAGGCCGCGGTGAGGCTGGCGGGCAAATATGCCGCGAATGCCGCCTGGGGAATGGATCGAGCCAGCCCCTGTGCCTCGCCGAGCCGGGTGGCCGCATGCCGGCGCAGATCGTCCAGCACCTTGGCAAGGCGGTCGGGCTCCCGGGCGGCGAGCAGATGCGACGGCGTCAGGTCCTGTCGATCGAGCATTTCCACCGGCATGAAGCACTGGCCGCGCGAGCGGTGCAGCGGCAGCGAGCGCAAGAGGCCGGTGATGCCCATGGCGACACCGGCGAGTCCCGAAACGTCGGCCAGCCTCTCGGCCGCGGACGGGGCGAGGATCATCGCGGCGAGTTGGATCAGCATGGACGAGGTCTCGCCGAGATACCCTTCGAGCTGCTGCAAGGTCGGCATCGGGTCGTCATAGAGATCGAAACGCCGGGCCTCGATCATGTTGAGCAAGGCTTGACGCGGCAGCCGCGCTTGCTCGATGGCGGGCGCCAGGGCCTCGATGACCGGATGGCCCTGCTTGCCGCCTGAATAGACGCCCTCGATGGCATCGCGCCACCAGTGCAGACGGATTTCGCCCAGCGTCGCCTCGCTCACCGTCTCGCGGATGCGGGCGAGTTCGACATTGAGGGCGTAGAGGGCCAGGAGATGAGGGCGCAGTGAATCGGGCGCGAAAAGGGCCGACAGATAGCGGTCCTTGTCACCGGCGCGGACGAGATCATGGCAATAGTCGGCGCTCATCGGACCGTCTCGACCGCGAGGAGCGCCGCCGCGACATCACGCTTCTCGGCGAGGAGAATATTGTAGGTGCGTACTGCGGCGCCGGTCGTCATAGCTTCGAGCGAGATGCCCGCCTCGGCAAAGGCCTGTCTCAAAGCGGGCGATGGGAGATGCATCCGGCTACCCGTCCCGAACAGCAGGAAGCTTGGCCGTACCGGATTGCCGAGAACGGTGGCGAGGTCCGCCGGCGTCACATCGGCAAAGCTGCCGGGCCGCCAGGCATGCATGCCGTCGGAGAGGATCAGGAGCGAGCCCTGATGCGACATGCCGGCAAACCGGAAGCCCCCATTCCCATAGGAACTGATGGGCGCCCGTTCGGGGAGAAAGCGGTCCTTGTCTGCCATGATCCTCGGATCAAGCTAGTGTCCCGAATCCGAAGCTCGCCTACATTGGCAGCGTCCTCTGAGCGAACTTCGGATTCGAAAGGACACTAGAAAATCTAAGATTCTAGTGTGGTTTGGTTCAGAAAGAATAGACCACGATGACCCTCTTAAGGCCGGGCCGCCGCCGTCTTGGCGCCGCTCGGCTGGATCTGGATCGCATCGCGATTGACGCCGAGCAGCGCCAGGAGCGATGCGGCGGAGAAGATCGACGAATAAGTGGCGACGATGACGCCCCAGATCATCGCGAGCGTGAAGCCCTTGAGCACTTCGCCGCCGAAGATATAGAGCGCGATGAGGGCGAGCAGCGTCGTCACCGAGGTCAGCAAGGTTCTGGGCAGCACGCTGTTGATCGAGAAATCGATCAGGTCGGCCAGCGGCATCTGCTTGTACTTGCGCAGATATTCGCGGATGCGGTCGAACACCACGACGGTATCGTTGAGCGAATAGCCGACGATGGTGAGGATCGCCGCAATGATCTGCAGGTTGAAGTCGATGCCGATGAGGCTGAAGAAACCGATGGTCAGCAGCACGTCATGCAGGAGCGACATCACTGTCGCGATGGCAAACTGCCATTCGAATCTGAACCAGATATAGATCAGGATGCCGATGATGGCGATCAGCACCGCCATGATGCTTTGTTGGGCCAATTCGCCCGAAACCTTGGGTCCGACGACATCGATCGAGAGATACTCGACCCCTGGCCCCAGGATCTCCTTGACCTTGTCCTGGACGACGCGCTGGACGTCTTCCCCGCCCTCCACGGTCGGCAGGCGGATGAGCACCTCGCGACCGCCGGTGCCGAATTCCTGCAATTCGGCATCGCCGAAGCCGAGGCCGTTGATCTTGCTGCGCAGCTCGTCGAGATTGGCGGCCTGCTCGGTGCGGATGACGAACACCGTGCCGCCCTTGAAGTCGACGCCGTAATTGAGGCCGACGAACACGAACAGCAGGATCGAGGCGAGAGAGGCGAGACCGGAGGCAAAGTAGCCGTACCGGCTCAGCAGCATGAACTTGATCTTGGTGTCGTCCGGAATGAAACGGATGGGTTTGAACATGTGATCTGCCGCCTAAAGCGGAACCTCTTTGGGCTTGGCCGTCCTCACCCACCAGGCGACGATCAGCCGGGTGAAGGTGAAGGCGGTGAACAATGTGGTCAGGATGCCGATGGCATGGGTGATGGCGAAGCCGCGGACAGGGCCGGACCCCACGCCGAACAGCACGACGGCGGCAATGAGCGAGGTGAAGTTCGAGTCGAGAACGGTGGCGAGTGCCGCCTTGAACCCGGTCTCGATCGAATTGAGCGCCGTTCGCCCGTGCCGCCACTCTTCCCTGATGCGCTCATAGACGAGCACGTTCGAGTCGACCGCGATGCCCATGGTCAGCACGATACCGGCGATACCCGGCAAAGTGAGCGTGAAACCGAAGACCGACATGATGCCGATCAGGAGGATGAGATTCACGATGAGCGCGACATTGGCGAATATGCCGAACAGGCCATAGGCGATCAGCATGAAGGTCATGACGGCGACGAGCGCGATGACCGAGGCGATCGCGCCGGCATTGATCGAGTCTGAGCCGAGGCTCGGGCCCACGGTACGCTGCTCGACCGGGATAAGCCGCGCCGGCAACGCGCCGGAGCGCAGCACGATCGCCAGGCTGTTGGCTTCCTCGACGGTGAAGTTGCCTGAGATCTGGCCCGAGCCGCCCAGGATGGGCTCGTTGATGCGCGGCGCCGAGATGATCTCCTGGTCGAGCACGATGGCGACGGGCTTGCCGACATTGTCTGTGGTGAGCTTGCCGAAACGCAAGGCGCCCTTCTGGTTAAAACGG
>CAZICN010000289.1:1886-5313 GCA_964537655.1 uncultured Aestuariivirga sp. | reverse complement strand
CTGCCCCCAGAACCCGTCCATGGGCGAGGAATGGCGCCAGGGCTGGCATCCCGAGCGCATCCGAAAGAAGGCGACGGATGCGCAGATCCTCATCAGTGGCGCGGGGCCCGCGGGCCTCGAGGCCGGCCGCGCGCTGGGCCAGCGCGGCTATCAGGTGACGATCGCCGACAGCGCGCGTGAGGCCGGCGGGCGGGTCGCCGGCGAATGCCGCCTGCCCGGGCTCTCGGCCTGGGGTCGGGTGCGCGACTGGCGCCTCCTGCAGATCGGCAAGATGGCGAATGTCAGCCTCTATCTCGAAAGCGATCTCAATGCCGAGACGGCGCTCGAATTCGGCGCCGACCATATCGTCTGCGCCACGGGCGCCCGATGGCGGCGTGACGGCGCTGGTCATCACCAGTCCCTGCCGGTCCCGGTTGATGCATCGGCCGACGTCATGACGCCCGATGACCTCATCTCCGGCAAGCGGCCTCGCGGCAGGGAGGCCATCATTTTCGACGACGACCACTACTATATGGCGAGCGTGCTCGCCGAGCTCCTGGTAAGGGAGGGCGTCAAGGTGACCTATGTCACCCCGGCTTCGGTCGCCGCCGCCTATACCGTCAACACCATGGAGCAGAAATTCATCCAGGCGCGGCTGATCGATGTCGGCGTCACGATCATCGCCGGCCAGGCTCTGTCGGCCATCGGCGCCTCGGGTCTGGTTACCTCATGCATCTACAGTCACAAGGAGATGCGCCACGGGACGGGTAGCATCGTGCTCGTCACCTCGCGCCGGCCCAATGACGTCCTCTATCAAGACCTCAGGCAGCGCGGCGCCCGTGTCGATGCCATTGGCGATGCCTGGGCGCCTGCCGCCATTGCGCATGCCGTCTATGCCGGGCGGCGTTTTGCCGAGGAATTCGGGGCGAAACCCCGCGATATTCTGGAGGTTCCCTTCCGCCGCGAAATGATCGCCTTGTCGACCACATAGTTAATCCTCGGTTTACCAAGATCGCCGAGTCTCGGGGCACACGCCCCGGGGACATTTCGATCATGACACGGCCGACTTTCATTCTTGCCTTGCTGCTGACCGCCGGATTTGCGGCGTCCGCTTTTGCCCAATCCGACGACTATACCGGTTCCATCACCTCGCTCACCCGCCAGGCGCCGAGCGGCAAGCTCGCGACCCAGACCGAGGTGCTGGCGGGCGAGGCGCAGGCCGCGCTGCTGACGCCGTCCTCACCCCAGGCGATGGAGGCGGCGATCGGCATGTATGACCATATCGCCCGCACCGGCGGCTGGCCCCGGATCACCGAGCGCAATCTCGAAAAGGGCGATGTCAGCCCCGAGGTCGTGGTGCTGCGCCGCCGCTTGGTGGCGGAAGGCTATCTCCTGCCCAGGAGCCTGTCGGTCGATGAGCCCGATCTCTTCAGCAACGAGCTGCGCAATGCGGTGAAGGCGTTCCAGTCCAACCATGGCCTCGCCACCACCGGCAAGGTCGACGACCGCACCCTGGCCGAGTTCAACATCTCGGCGGCCGTCCGCCTGCGCCAATTGCAGATCAACCAGCCGCGCGTCGCCGCCTATGCGGCGAAGCTCGGGCCGCGCTACATTCTCGTCAACATCCCCTCGGCCCAGCTCGAAGCGGTGAACTTTGGCGCCGTCTATTCGCGCCACAATATCGTGGCGGGCAAGCTCGACCGCCCCTCGCCCGTCCTGATGAGCCGGATCAGCGACATCAATTTCAATCCCTACTGGACCGCGCCCGATTCCATCGTCCAGCGCGACCTCCTGCCGAAGCTCGCCAAGGACCCGGAAGCGCTGAGCAAGATGCGCCTGAGGGTCATCGAGAAGGCGACCGGCCGCGAGATCGATCCGCGCTATGTCGACTGGCAGACGACGCCGTCGAACCTGTTCCTGTTCCGCCAGGACCCGGGTGACCAGAACGCCATGGCGACGGTCAAGATCAACTTCCCCAACAAATACGCGGTCTACCTGCATGACACGCCGACACGCGAATTGTTCGGCCAGAACGCCCGTTATCTGAGCTCCGGCTGCATCCGCGTCGATCGCGTCGATGTGCTGGTCGACTGGATTCTGTCCGGCCAGGACGGCTTCGATGCCGGCATGATCGAGAATATCGCGCAGAGCGGCGAGCGCCTTGACAAGCCGGTGAAGGCCGGACCCGATCTGAGGATCATGTATCTGACCGCCTGGGCGACCGATGACGGCCGCATTCATTTCCGCCCCGACATCTACAATCTCGACGGCACCGGCTTCATCACCGGCCAGCCCGAGCCGCGCAGCGAATATTGAGATCACGGCGAGTTTGGATCGAATCGATCCAAACCCACAGACTTGATCGATTTCTTTTTGTTAACGCGGGATTCTCGCGAAAAACCGGTATCCGCTTCTTCGTATCCCGCGCTAGCATCATGTCGCAAATCGACTCGGAGACTCCATGATGCTGAAGACCCTTGTGCGCGGCGGATCCTGTGTCCTGGCGATGATCGGCTTCGCGGCCTTCGCGCATGCCGATGGCGAGATCGACAAACTCATGACCGCGGCCGACAAGCAGCGTCTTGCCGCCTTCGACAAGACACGCGCAGAGGCTGTCGCGGAAGCAAGGAAGGGCGGCGCGCCCGATGATGTCGCGACATTGGAGAATATCCTCGCCGGCCGCGATCTCACCTTCTCGGAAGGCTTCAATTTCACCGGCAACTGGCGCTGCCGCACGGTGAAGCTCGGTGGCAATCAACCGCTCACCGTCTATGGCTGGTTCAGATGCCGGGTGAGCGATGATGGCGCCGGCTGGCGGCTCGAGAAACTCACCGGCTCGCAACGCACTTCCGGCGCCTTCTACACCGACAGCGACACGCGGCTCATTTATATCGGGGCTTTGCACTATGGCGACGAGACGCCGAAGCGCTATGCGAGCGATCCTGACCGCGACCAGGTCGCCTATGTGCTGCGCCCGGACGAGAAGCGCGTCCGCCTCGAATTCCCGTCGCCCAAATACGAATCCACGCTCGATATCCTCGAGCTCGAGCGGTGAAGCTCGAAGAAGCCGCCCGGCGCTTCGCCCTGGAGCAGCTTGGCGAGGGCCTGCGCGATCTCGCCCAGCGCACCACGGAAACGGCCAAAGCCTATTCGGCGGCGAGCGCCAGTCCTTCGAGCGGCTGAGCCAGAAAGGCCGCCAGCACTTCCACGACCAGATTGTGGTCGTCGCGCTGCGGCAGGCCCGACACGGTAACGGCGCCGATGACGCCCGCCCCCTCGACATGGATGGGAAAGCTGCCGCCATGCGGGGCATAGTCCATCGGCGACACGCCGCGATGCTGATCGAGCGTGTCGTTCTTCTGGGCGAGTTCGCGTCCGACGCGGTAGGAACTCTTGAGATAACGCAGCACCACATTGCTCTTGCGCCTGACCCAGTCCGGATTGTCGG
>CAZICN010000289.1:0-1786 GCA_964537655.1 uncultured Aestuariivirga sp. | reverse complement strand
CCCTGCGGCGTCCTCCGAGCGAACTTCGGGTTCGAAAGGACACCGGAACCACCACATTAAGCTCCGGGCGCTGTCCTGTCGAAGGATTGCCGCGTTTTGCGCACAGGCTCAGGCGGCGGCCTCGATCGGGCGGCCCGCTTTCGCCCAGGCTTCGATGCCGCCGAGGAGCGGACGGATGTTCCTGAACCCTGCGCGTTTGAGATGCAAAGCCGCGACTGCGGCGGAGGCCTCGTTCGGGCACGAGCAGTAGATGATGATTTCGGCATCCCGCGCATAATGGGTCGCCACCTGCGATATCTCGAAGGGATGGGCGCCGATGGCACCCGGTATGACGCCTTCCCGGTGACGCGCCTCGGCGGTTCGAACATCGAAGATGATGGGACTCTGGCCTGAGTCGACGAGCCCGGCGAGATCCTGCACCGAAATGCGCGCCATGCGCAGCCGCCGGATGAACAGCCATCGGTCGAGCCAGCGCAACCCCAGATACAAGGCCAGGGCGCCGATGACGAGTGCGGTGCCATATTCCCCCCAGCGCGTGATCGCTTCCAGGGCGGAATCGATCGCGTCGCGGAAGATATCGCCCAGCATGACGGGAAGCGCGACATAGGCGACGGCGCCGATGCCGTCGAGAAGCAGGAACGCCGGAATGGCGAGCCGTGTCACGCCGCACAGGACGATCAGGACCAGGGCAAATCCCGGGACGAACTTCACGAAGAGCAGCGCCCACGGCCCGAAGCGGGCGAACCTGTCCTCAGTCCGGCGCACACAGTCGTCGCGCGCCAGGCTGAGCTTGCAGACGAGCGACAGGGCGCGGCGCCCGAAGCGCGCACCCGCCGCATAGACCACGAGATCGGCGATCACGGCGCCCGCCGCGCCGACGGCCACGATCAGAACCATCGGATCTCCGCCGGCATGGCTGAGGGCGCCCGCCACCAGAAGCACAGGATAGGACGGGATGGGCAGGCCGAGCTGCTCGACGAAGGCGCTCGCAAAGACGAGAATGAGGCCGTAGTGCTGGACGAGATAGATCAGGTCCATCCGGGCTCTCCTGGGCATATCGACACGCCCAGGCTAATCTACCCGCGCGCGTCTGCCCATGATTTTCGCGTCGGACGGAGCAGTCTCCGCCCGACCAGGCGCAGATATCGGATAAGAGTCAGTTCCGCGTCTTGTCGACGAGCTTGTTCTTGGCGATCCACGGCATCATGGCGCGCAGCTTCTCGCCCACTTCCTCGATCGGATGCGCGTCATTGACGCGACGGATGGCTTTGAAGCTCGGTTGGCCGGCCTTGCACTCGCGGATCCATTCCGAGGTGAACTTGCCGGTCTGGATGTCCTTCAGCACCCGGCGCATCTCCTGCTTCGTCTCATCGGTGATGATGCGTGGCCCCGTCGCATATTCGCCGAACTCGGCCGTGTTCGAGATCGAGTAGTTCATGTTGGCGATGCCGCCTTCATAGATGAGGTCGACGATCAGCTTCACTTCGTGCAGGCATTCGAAATAGGCCATTTCCGGCGCATATCCCGCTTCGACCAGTGTCTCGAAGCCACCGCGGATCAATTCGACCAGGCCGCCGCACAGAACCACCTGCTCGCCGAACAGGTCGGTCTCGCATTCTTCCTTGAAGGTCGTCTCGATCACGCCGGAGCGGCCGCCGCCGATGGCCGAGGCATAGGAGAGCGCCAAGTCATGGGCATTGCCCGAGGCGTCCTGGTGGATGGCGATGAGGCACGGCACGCCGCCGCCCTTCTGGTATTCGCCGCGCACCGTGTGGCCGGGGCCTTT
>CAZICN010000288.1:0-5321 GCA_964537655.1 uncultured Aestuariivirga sp. | reverse complement strand
AGTGATTGGACGTATTGGTGTCGAAATAGGTCCGGTCGCCCTCGATGGCCACTTCGCGCAGGAGGCCCGCGCCCGTGAACTGGTTAAGCGTATTGTAGACGGTGGCGAGCGAGACGGGTACGCGCGCGGCGACGGCCTCGGCATGCAGTTGCTCTGCCGTGATATGCCGGTCGCCCGCGCCAAACAGAATCTCGGCGAGCGCCAGTCGCTGGCGTGTCGGGCGCAGGCCCGCCCCGCGCAATCTGGTCGCAACAGTCTCGGAATTCATCAATTATCCTTCGAATACAACACGCGGAAGTATAGCGAATTCCGCCCTGACCCTGCAATGGTGCCCAAAACAGGTATTTTGGTGGCTGGAACCGTTCATCTTTCAAGCCGGGGACCGGTATGTTAGGAAGCTGTTCGCGGTGTTGGAACTTAGTGTTTGAGCGGGATAGCGGAACAAGATGGCCGAACGGAAATCGCGTTTTCTTTACGATGAATTGATCGCCTGCGCCCGTGGCGACCTGTTTGGCCCGGGCAATGCCCAGCTGCCGCTGCCGCCGATGCTGATGTTCGACCGCATCACTCATATTTCCGAAGCGGGCGGCGAATATGGTAAGGGCCAGATTGTCGCAGAGCTCGACGTAAAGCCCGATTTGTGGTTCTTCCCGCCGCATTTTCCGGGCGATCCCGTCATGCCGGGTTGCCTTGGCCTCGACGCGCTCTGGCAGATGCTCGGTTTCTTCATGGGCTGGCTCGGCGCGCCGGGCAAGGGCAGGGCCTTGGGCGTCGGCGAAGTCAAGTTCACCGGCATGGTCGTCCCCACCGTCAAGAAGGTGGAATATGTTGTCAATTTGAAGCGCGTCATTCTGCGCAAACTCAATCTCGGCATTGCCGATGGACTTCTCAAGGCGGATGGAGAGACTATCTATACAGCGGCCGATCTGCGTGTCGGCTTGTTCATGCCCGCGAAGGCCTGAAGGAGGCATAAAACCGTCATGCGTCGTGTCGTCGTCACCGGTCTTGGGATTGTTTCGAGCATTGGCAACAATGCGCAGGAAGTGCTGGCGTCCCTCCGGGAGGCCAAATCCGGTGTCGTAAAGGCGGAAGACTATGCGCGGCTCGGCTTCCGCTGCCAGGTGCATGGCGCCCCCACCCTCGATCTCGATACGGCGGTCGATCGCCGGGTGCGCCGCTTCATGGGCGACGGTGCCGCCTGGAACTGGGTGGCGATGCGCCAGGCCATCGCCGATTCGGGTCTCGAAGAGTGCGACGTCAAGAACGAGCGCACCGGCATCATCATGGGCTCGGGCGGTCCCTCGACCCACACCATCGTGGCGGCGGCCGATACGGCGCGCGAGAAGGGACCGAAACGTGTCGGCCCCTTCGCGGTGCCCGCCGCCATGTCGAGCACCAATTCAGCGACGCTCGCCACCCCCTTCGGCATCAAGGGCGTAAATTATTCGATCTCGTCGGCCTGTGCCACCTCGGCCCATTGCATCGGCAATTCGGCCGAACTCATCCAGTGGGGCAAGCAGGACATCATGTTTGCCGGCGGCGGCGAAGAGCTCGACTGGACGCTCTCGGTCCTGTTCGACGCCATGGGCGCCATGTCGACGAAATTCAACGCCACGCCCGCGAAGGCGTCCCGCGCGTATGACAAGAACCGCGACGGCTTCGTCATCGCCGGCGGCGCCGGCACGGTGGTTCTCGAAGAGCTCGAGCATGCCAAGGCCCGCGGCGCCAGGATCTATGGCGAGATCGTCGGCTATGGCGCCACCTCCGATGGCTATGACATGGTTCAGCCTTCAGGCGAGGGCGCGGCGCGCTGCATGCGTCTGGCACTCGCCACGGTGAAGGAGAAGGTCGACTATATCAATCCGCACGCCACCTCGACGCCGATCGGCGACAAGAAGGAGATCGAGGCCATTCGCGAGGTCTTCGGCAAAGACATTCCGGCGATCTCCGGCACCAAGTCGCTGACCGGCCATTCGCTGGGCGCGACCGGCGTCCAGGAAGCGATCTATTGCCTGCTGATGATGAAGAACGGCTTCATCTGCGAGAGCGCCAATATCGAGGAGCTCGACCCCGAATTCGCCGATATCCCGATTGTCCGCCACCGCCGGGACAATGTTGAGATCAACGTGGCGATCTCCAACAGCTTCGGTTTCGGCGGCACCAATGCCACGCTGGCCTTGCAGCGCTACAACGGTTAGCGCGTGGACCGATCGGCAGTTCATCGGCAATTTTCAACGCGGCGGGCGAATGGAGCCTGAAGCGACCGGGAGCGTAGGGGAGTGATGACAAACGGGTTGATGAAGGGCCGTCGCGGCCTCATCATGGGCGTGGCCAACGATCATTCGATCGCCTGGGGCATTGCCAAGGCGCTGCATGGCGCGGGCGCCGAGCTCGCCTTCACCTATCAGGGCGAAGCCTTCGGCCGGCGCGTCAAGCCGCTTGCCGAAACGGTCGGCTCGAAACTGATCCTGCCCTGCGATGTCGAGAATCCGGCGACAGTGGATGAGACCTTCGCCGCCATCGCCAAGGCCTGGAAGTCGATCGATTTCGTCGTCCACGCCATCGCCTTTTCCGACAAGGCGGAGCTCAAGGGCAAGTATGCCGATACGAGCCGCGACAATTTCGTCCGTACAATGATCATTTCGTGTTTCTCCTTCACCGAGATAGCCCGCAAGGCGGCTGCTCTCATGCCGCAGGGCGGCTCCCTGGTGACGCTGACCTATGGCGGATCGGTGCGGGTGATGCCGAATTACAATGTCATGGGGGTCGCAAAGGCCGCCCTCGAATCCTCGGTGCGCTATCTCGCCGCCGATTATGGGCCGCAAGGGGTGAGGGTGAACGCCATCTCCGCCGGCCCGATGCGCACGCTGGCCGGCGCCGGCATCGGCGATGCGCGCGCCATGTTCAGTTTCCAGAAGCGGCATTCGCCGCTCAGGCGCACCGTGACGCTCGAGGAAGTGGGGGGTGCCGCCCTCTATCTCCTGTCGCCACTGTCGGGCGGCGTCACCGGCGAGGTTCACTATGTCGATTCGGGCTACAACATCATTTCCACCCCGCGTCCGGAGGACCTGAAGCGCGCCTTCGAGGAGGGCGACGACTGACGGCCGGCCCCTTTCTCCGAAAACACTGGACAATCCCTCGGAAGTGTATCGAGACTGGTTTGCCGGGGATCGCGAATCTCCGGGGAAGGCAAACTGGAGGCATCTTCATGGCTGAGGGTAAGGTCGAGTACTATCAGGACAAGTCCGGCGACTGGCGCTGGCGCAGGACATCGTCGAACGGCGAGATCGTCGGGGCATCGTCGGAGGGCTACAAGGCCAAGTCCGACTGCCAGGCCAATGCGACGCGCAACACCGCCAAGGACAAATGGGAATTCTACAAGGACAAGGCCGGCGGCTTCCGCTGGCGCTGCTTCTCGACCGCCAATGGCAAGCAGGTCGGCAAGTCGACCGAGGCTTTCTCGTCCAAGAAGAATAGCGAGCACAATGCCGGCCTCAATGGCTGGAAGGGGTAAGGGCTCCAACGGAAGGGCGGGGCGGGATCGCCGATTCCGCCCCCTTATGTCCTGCGCCGCGTGAGTTTGAGGCCGGACCAGTCCTGATCGACGGCGCACACCTTGATGTCGACGAGGCCCACGGCAAGCGCGGCCTTGCGGATATCGCCTTCGCGCAAGCCCTTCGAGAGGCCCGAGGCAAGCTTCGGCCAGGATACCCACAGCATGGTCGCCGGTGGCAGATAAGAGCCAAGTTTCGCGATTTCCTTGAGCCCCGCGGCCTCGGCGATGAAGAGATGGATCGCATCCGCCGCCTTGGCCGATCCGGTGAAGGAGATGCCGTCCGGGCGGTCGGCAAGCAGGCTCTCATAGTGGGCCGGCGCGTGGATGAGCGCCACTTTCGTGCCGGGCTTGAAGCCGAGCTTTTTCCACAGCGGTGTTCCCGAATAGCCGGCGGCACTCATGGCTTCGTCACCCGCCGCAAGGTGAGATTGATCCGCCCACCCTCCCTGAGGAGGGTCGAGGTGCCGGCGATCACCCGGTCGATGCCGTGATAGCGAAGCCTCGAGGCGCCGCCCATCACCAGCACGTCGCCCGAGGCGAGCTTCAGTGTCGAGGTTTTGCCGCCTCGCTCCGTGCCGCCGATGCGGAAGATGGCCGTGTCGCCGAGCGAGATCGAGACGACCGGGGCGGAGAAGTCTTCCTCGTCCTCGTCGCGATGCAGGCCCATTTTGGCGCCCTCCCGATAGTGGTTGACGAGGCAGGCCTGCGGGTCGTGAGCATATCCTGAAACTTCGCGCCAGACCGCCAGGACCATTGCCGGGATCGGCGGCCAGGGTTCTCCCGTCTCCGGATGCCGGGGCTGGTAGCGATAACCGGCCCGGTCGGACACCCAGCCGAGGCTCCCCAGGTTGCTCATGCGCACCGTGAAGGGCCGCCCGCTCCTCGGCATCACCGGCGTGTAGAAGGGGGCACGGGCAATGAGACTGCGCACCTCGTCACGCAACATTTCCTGCTGGCTGCGATCCAGGAGGCCGGAATAGTATCCAAGGCCTGACAGGGGAGGTTCGAAGCCTGCTGGCGTTCGCTGGAAGTTGCCTGCATTCACGGTATTTTCCCTCTCACCAAAACTTGATAGGCCCGGATTCCAACCTTATATAGCCCCCGAACGCCGGATTCTCCCGTCCAACCGGGGGATCCGGTCAAACGTAAATTGGGGACCCGCACCCCCCATGAGTCCGGGGCGGAAGTGCCGGATAGGGCTTCCACCAGGGTCTGCCGCTAGGAGGTTTTGTAAATGGGAAAAGTCATAGGGATCGACCTCGGTACCACCAATTCCTGCGTCTCCGTGATCGAGGGCAAGCTGCCCAAGGTCATCGAGAATGCGGAAGGTGCGCGTACCACCCCGTCGATTGTCGCTTTTAATTCCGACGGCGAACAGCTCGTCGGCCAGCCGGCCAAGCGCCAGGCCGTCACCAATCCGGAGAACACCTTCTTCGCCATCAAGCGCCTGATCGGGCGGCGCTGGAACGACCCCATGGTCGAGAAGGACAAGAAGCTTGTCCCCTATCACATCGTGAAGGCGGACAATGGCGATGCGTGGGTCGAGGCCCGCGGCCAGAAATATGCCCCTTCGCAAATCTCGGCCTACATCCTTCAGAAGATGAAGGAGACGGCGGAGCGCTATCTGGGCGAAGCCGTCACCCAGGCGGTCATCACAGTTCCCGCTTATTTCAACGACAGCCAGCGCCAGGCGACCAAGGACGCGGGCAAGATCGCCGGCCTCGAGGTTCTGCGCATCATCAACGAGCCGACGGCGGCGGCTCTT
>CAZICN010000287.1:0-5344 GCA_964537655.1 uncultured Aestuariivirga sp. | reverse complement strand
CGTTGAGCATCGAGGTCTTGCCGGCGCCGTTCGGTCCGATGATGGCCCGGATCTCGCCCTTGCGGATATCGAAGGAGATGTCGGTAATGGCCTTCACGCCGCCGAAGCTCAGCGAGACATTCTCGATATTGAGCATGATCTCGCGAGGACGCGCGTCCGTCATGCCGCGGCCTCCAATCCGGGCGCCGGACCCATGGCGACGTCGCGGATCACCACCTCGCCTTCGATCAGGCCCTTGCGGCCATCCTCGAAGGTAACCTCGGTGCGGATCGCGGCCCGGGGCGATCCGTCATAGAGCGCCCGGACCAGCGCCGCATAACGTTCGGTGATGAAGCTGCGCCGCACCTTCTGGGTGCGGGTGAGTTCCCCGTCGTCGGCATCGAGCTCTTTCGGCAGGATGAGGAAGCGGGTGATCCGGGCGCCGGCCATTTGCGGCTCGGCGGCGAGCGCCAGGTTCACTTCCTCGACATGCCTGGCGATCATGTCATAGACGCGCGGGTCGGCGGCGAGTTCCTGATAGGAGGCATGCACGATATCGTTGCGCTCCGCCCAGTTGCCGACCGCGACCGGATCGATGTTGATGAAACACGCCACATGATCGCGCCCGTCGCCAAAGGCGACCGCTTCCTTGATGTTGGGATAGAACTTCAGCTTGTTCTCGATGTATTTCGGCGGAAACAGGCCGCCATGCCGTAGGCGGCCGACATCCTTGGCGCGGTCGATGATCTTGAGATGGCCGGCCGCGTCGAAGAAGCCGACATCGCCGGTGCGCACATAGCCGTCGCTGGTCTTTACTTCGGCCGTCTTGCCAGGGTCCTTGAAATAACCCTGGAAGACACCGGGGCCGTTGAACTCGACCTCGCCCGAGGGTGCCAGGCGGATATCGACGGAGGGAACGGGCCTTCCCACCGTATCCGGCCTGATCTCGCCGTCGGGCTGCATGGTGATGTAGACCGAGGCCTCGGTCTGGCCGTAGAGCTGCTTGAGGTTGACGCCGATCGAGCGATAGAAGCTGAATATCTCGGCGCCGATCGCCTCGCCCGCGGTATAGCCGACCTTGATGTTGGTCAGGCCATAACGGTTGCGCAGCGGCGCATAGACGAGCTTGTCGCCCAGCGCATAATGCAGCCGCGCGAGGAGAGGGACCTCGTCCCCGCGCAATATCTTCTCGCCCCACTGGCGCGCGACCGCCATGAAATGCTCGAACATCCCGCGCTTCAGGCGGCCGGCATCTTCCATGCGCACCATGGTGAGGGTGAGGAGATTCTCGAACACCCGCGGCGGCGCGAATACATAAGTCGGGCCGATCTCGCGGCGGTCCTGGATGATCGTGTCGCCCTTCTCCGGGCAGCTGACGCAATAGCCGGCGAGGATCGCCTGGGCATAGGAGAAGACATGATCGCCCACCCAGGCCATCGGCAGATAGGCGATGATCTCGTCCCTGTCGGTCAGGCCGTCGAAGGCGATGCCGATCCGGGCGCTGGCGATGAGGTTGTCATAGGTCAGCATGACGCCCTTGGGCCGGCCCGTGGTGCCGGAGGTGTAGAGGATGACGGCGGTGTCGGCGCCCTTGCCCGCCCGGATCGCGCGATCGAGCGCCCGGGCGGAATCCTGGTCCTTCAAGGCGGCGCGGCCGGCCTCGATCACACTGGCGAGCCCGTGCAGCCGCGCGTGGTCATAGTCCCTGAGGCCCCGCTTCTCTTCATAGAGAACGGCCTCGAGCGCCGGCAACCGGTCGAGCACGGAGAGAATCTTGTCGACCTGCTCCTGATCCTCGACGATGGCGAAGCGGATCTCGGCATGCTCGAGCACGAAGGCCATCTCATCGGCGACGGAATCGGAATAGATCGGCACCGGGATCGCGCCCAGGCACTGGGCGGCGGCGATGCTCCAATAGAGATGCGGGCGGTTGGAGCCGATGACGGCGATCTTGTCGCCGGCTGCGGCGCCGAGGCCTGTCAGCCCGGCAGCCAGGGCGCTGATGACGTCACGCGCCTCGGTCCAGCTCCAGGTCTGCCAGATGCCGAAATCCTTGTGCCGCATTGCAGGACGAGGGCCACGCGTCCTGGCGTTGGAAAGTATGAGCTTGGGGAATGTGTCTTCAATTGCCTGATCAGGCTCAGACAAGTGCTTCCTCCCGGTCTGATCGGGCTCACCCGCCCGACGGAGCGCGTGCGTCTTCTACTGGACGCTGTCGAACTCCCCATCGCGGCCCGGTCGCATCAAGGCCGCCGCAGGCAAATCGACCTCCTTTTTGGCCGGGCGTCAAGCACTGGCTGGCCAGACTAGACTTTAGAACGAGAACCGCCCGGAATCTGGAAGACTCCGGGCAGCATGTCTCGTCTTGCCGACTTCCTGAAACGATCGGCAGTCACGGAAGCGGCGGGCGTTACTTCTGCGGCGCGGCTTGCCGTCGATGGCGCAAACGCAGGGCAAGCCGTTCATGATGCTTGCGCTTGGTTTCGGCCTTGACCGCACCCAGAAGAACTTCCTCGTAATCGTATTCGAACCACTCCTCGAAGACAGGCATGACAAACTCACTTACTAAAAAAGACCCACGCAACAGCCAAAACGGTAGCCATCCGGGCGCTGCAAGACCAGCCCGAAAAACGCGACAAAATGGGCCCAAAAACCTGCGAATTTCCTGCATTCTGATAGGAAAAAGCACATGGTTTCCGGCATCAAAACCGGGCTTGACACGGGGAAGACCGATAAGGTCGGGGGTGTCGGGCGCTGCCGAAAATCAGCTAGGAATATTCTTACTCAGATAACGGACGGTCTTGCCGGAGTCCTGCAACAACTGGCGCCCGACTTCAAGGAAACCCAAAGTAGCATGGAAGGCGTCCGACCCGGGATTCGGAGGGTCGAGATTGACCTCGCAGACCACCCTTTGGTGGCCTGAGGCGGCCGCCCGGGCGAAGAGATCCTCATAAAGCGCCCTTGCGTAACCTTTGCCCCGCGCCCTGGGCCCGGTGATGATGCGATCGACATAGACGAATTCCGGATATTTCGCGCGGAACCACTCGAAATTGGGGCTGTCATAGCGGGCCCGCTGATCGAAGACGATGAGGAAGGCATCGACGGCGCCGATGCGGGTGGCGAGGAAGGCCTCGTCCAGCATGGCGGCAAGCCGCGCCTGGTCGAGAACCGACGTCTCGACCGCGAATTCATTGTTGAGCGCCAGGACGGCCGCGCGCTCAGCGTCGCCAATGGGCAGGATGGTGATCATGCGAGATGGGTTTCGCTCAATTGCCGGACAGCGCCCTTCTCGGCAAAGGCGACGATGACGAGCACCGCTGTCGAGGCAAGGCTCAGCGCCAATGGCGAGAACAGGCTTGCGGCCATGAAGATCACGACCAGCGCCGCAAGCGCCGCGAGCTGGAGCTTCGGCAGCACGCCGGTCACCGCGCGGCGGAAGAGCAGCGTGCCGATGAGATAGAAAGCGGGGCCGCCGACCAGCGCCGCCGCCGTTTTCATGTCGGCAAGGCCCTCGGGATGGGCCAGCGCGAACTCATCGCCGACCGCGGTCACGATGATGCCGGCCACGATGAAGAGGTGGATATAGGTATAGGCAAGCCGGGCGAGGCGGCCGGGGTCGCCCGAGGACGTCATGGTCGAGGCGCCGCGCTCGGCACCGGCATTGAAATAGATCCACCACATCGCCAGGCTGGAGGCGAAGGCCGAAAGAAAGGCCAGCACCACCGGCAGGGACCAGGTGAGATTGCTGAAGGTCGCCCCGGTCACCAGGATGGATTCGCCCAGCGCAATGATGACGAACAGGCCGCAGCGCTCGGCCAGATGGCCGCCTTCGACATTCCAGTCGGCGGTCGTCGAGCAGCCGAGGCCCGGCGTCCAGAAGCCCATCGACGGCCCGGCAGATTCGACGACGAGCGCCATCGCCCACAACGCCAGGCGCGCCTCTCCCTCCATGAAACCGCCCGCGATCCAGAACACAGCCGCAAGGCAGAACCAGGCGAGGATGCGTCGGAAATTCATGGTGAGCGAGACATGCCCCCTTACCCCCCACAGCGTGAAGAGCGTGCGGCCGATCTGGATCGCGACATGCGCCAGGGCGAAGACGAGGCCGAGGCCGGCAAAGGCATGCGGAATGGAAGATGACATGATGAGCCCGGCCAGCATGATGGCGAACAGCATCAGCCTGACCGGCATGCGCTCGGGATCGAGCCAGTTGGTGATCCAGGAGGTATCGATCCACACCCACCAGACGGCCATCATCAGGAGCAGCGTCTCGACCGCCCCGAGCGGCGTGAAATGGGCCAAAAGAGTATGCGAGAGCTGGGTGACGGCAAAGACGAAAACCAGGTCGAAGAACAATTCGACATAGGTGACCCGGGCATGTTCATGCCCATTGCGGACGCGCAGCAGATGTCCCAAGCAGTCCCCCTGACAACGAAACCCGACGCTCCCTCACGAAGGGCGCACCGCACCATACTCGATCCCGATGGATGCTTCGAGGGCCGCAATGCGGCCGCCTTTCGCTATTCCCTCATCCACTGCTCGCGCAGCTTCTCCCCGATCATGCAGTCGATGCGCGGCTCGGGCCGCAGCTCGGCGGCCTTCATGATCTGCGCCGGCCGGGCGGCGATCTCCAGCACCAGCTTGCGGCGGATGGCCGAGGCGAGCTTCTGGATATCGGTCACCGGCACCAGGAAGGCGCCGACGCCGCCAATGACGCAGTCCTCGTAATAAATATCGAGATTCTCGATCGAGGCAAAGCCTCCCGGACGCTTGATCATGATCGGCAGGCCGTTGATGGTGACGCCCAGCGCAACGAGCGGATCGCGCGCGATCACCACCGGCACACCCATATTGTTGGGCCCATCGCCCGAGACGTCGATGACGCGGCGCTGGCCATCCAGGCCATTGCCCTCGAAGCTCGGACCGACAAAGATCAGGCCATGCGAGATCGAAGTGCCATGTTCGCGCGACATCGGCGCCCTGGCGAGGCGATCTGCAAAGGCGTCGGCCGCGGCCACGCCGTCAATGACGGTCCAGGGAACGAGCGTCGTCTGGAAGGCAGGTCCCGCCCATTCGACATAGCTGACCGCGATCCGGCCATGCGGGCCCGAGGCGATCGCCTCGATCACCTCCTTGTGGCGGAAGGCGGCAACATAGCCGTTCCGCTGCAAGGCCTGCTCGTCCATGTCCATCGAACGCGAGACATCGACGGCGAGCACGAGTTCGAGATCGACGGGAGTATCGGCGGCCTGAACCGCCAGGGTCGAAAGGATGGTCGAGAATGCCGCCGCGAGGAGCCCACTTGCCGTGCGCCGCATGCAAAGCCTCCTTTGCCGCCGTCCCGGGTCGAGACTAGCGCGGGATG
>CAZICN010000286.1:0-5346 GCA_964537655.1 uncultured Aestuariivirga sp. | reverse complement strand
CGCACGGACTCTGCGAAGCGGCGAGCGTGACCTATGGCTTCAAGTCATCATGGGTGATGAGCGTCTTGATCTCGTTCGAAGCGAAGCCGAGCGACATCGGACAGGCAACGCCGGGCAGCACCGCCACATCGAATATCTCGGCGACCGCCCCGTCGATGCGGAACCACTCGACGCAGGTTCCGGTCTCGATATCGATCACCTGAATGCCGCACCACGGCTCTGAATCGGCAGCCTTCAGCCGCTCGTCGAGCGCCAGCCCCTCGAAGCGCTTGTAGCGCGGCTTCGACAGGCCGACAAAAGCATAGCGGCCGCGGATCGCAAGGCCGCGCCCGAAGCCCGGACAGAAGGCGCGCGGACGGAAGGACTTCGCCGCGAGATCGATCTCGCCGAGCTCTCCCGTTCCCGAATTCAGCACCCACAGGCGCCCCTGGGCGAGGCGTGGCGAATGCGGCATCGACAGGCCGTCGCAGACGATCTCGCCCGTGTCTATGTCGATGACGATCCCGCCATTCGCGCGGCGGTCGCGCCAGCCATCGATCGTGTCGGAGCGCGACACCGCCGTCGCATAGCGCGGCCGGCCCTTCTCCATCGCGAGGCCGTTGAGATGGCAGCGATCCTCATTGACGAGCGCCGAGATGAAGGGCGGCATCCACACCGGCGTGAAGCTGTGCCGCTCGGAGGGCACCGCCAGGCAATTATAGGCGGTGTTGACGAAGATGATGCGCCCGTCGGCCAGTATCCCGACGTCATGCGCATCGAGATGACCAGTAGTGTAGGTGACGCGCGGGATGTAGCAGGCATCCTGGGTGTGGTTGATGGCCTGGCCTTCGTCGAGCACGTTCTCGAAGCGCTGGATCTGGAAGAGTGTCGCGAGCGCCAGCGTATGGCCTTCGACGGCGAGCCCCATGGCTTTCGGAAACAACCGTTCATCCACCATCAGCCCGCCCTTGGGATTGCGGCCGAGGAGATAGAGCTTTCCCGACTGGTAGGAGGTGAAGCCGAGCGACAGGTCGAGACGCCTGAGGAAAGACGGGAAGCCGTTCGACATGGAATAGCTGACGGCGGCGGGCTTTGCCGCGCCGGCCGCTTCGGCATTAGGCGGGGCTTCGGCGGGCGGAGAAGGGTCGGACACAGACAAGGCCGGTCACCTATCGAGACAAGATCAGAAGCGGACCAAGGACTACAGCGCTTTGCCGGTCCCGATCAATCGCGTTGTGGCTCGAATGTCAGACAGACATAGCCCGACCCCTTGGGCGCGTCGAAGTCGCGCGGCCGCGGCGCCGAGGGATCCGGCGCATTGTCGCAGATGGTGAGGAGGCCCTTCTCGATCTTGAAGAGTCCCGACCAGGTCTGGCCCTTCGCCTGCCCCTCATCGATCCTGAAATCGATCTCGGCCGGAACCATTGCCTCGACGACCGTGACGCCTCCGCCAAACAGCAGCCTGCCGGCATGGGAAATGCGGAACCGGTCGCCGGTGAACTCGATCTGGTTGCCGACCAGGTCGACGGCTGCACCGTCGCGCCGGGCCTCGATCGCCGTCCATGTCCCGCGCAGTGTCGTCGTCATCGGATCAGCCCCCCATGCCTGCTGCGGCAGGAGCAGAAGTACCAGCCAGATCAGACGACCCGCCATCGGCGCGGCGAAGTGCAATCTCACCGGCTACCACGCATAGCGCAGTCCGGCATTGCCGCTATAGGCGTCATAGTCCTGCGCGAACTGGTAATTGCCGCGGATGAAGCTCGACCAGCCTTCCGGGCTCGCCACGCTGAAGCCGAGCGACACATCGCCCATCGTTCCGCCCGCATCATCCGACACGCCGAAGGAGGGCTGGCCCGGCGTGGCGATGGTGACGTCGTTGTCGCCGGAGAAATCCTCCCAGGCGCCGGCCGTGACATCGCCCGAATAGACGAGCGAGTTCTCCGCGGTATGGTCGAAGCCAAGCCGCATGCCGAGCCTGCCCCTGACGCTCGTCTCGTCGTCGAATTCCACCGTGCCGCCGAAGATGTCGACATCGTCGATCTCGGTATGGACGACCGCCAGCGATGCCTGCGGTTCGAGGAACACGCTCTCGCCGAACTTGTAGCCGGTATCGATCCGCCCGCCGATATTGAGCGCGTCGGTATTGCCGTCCGATCCCGCACCCAGATCCGCCGGATCGATGTCGATGTCGAGGAAATCCACCTTCACCGTCACATCGGCGAAGAAGGCGCGGTCGAGATAGGTCGCATAGACGCCGGCGCTCGGCCCCTCATAGGTCCATTCGCTGTTGGTTTCCTTGAAATCGAGTTTCGACGTCAGATAGCCACCGAAGACGCCGAACATCAGCGCATCGCCGACACTCTGGGTGCCGAAGTCGAAGCCCGCCATGCCGCCCCAGATGGTCTGCTTGCGGTCGAGGACGAAGCCCCCCGCCTCATCGTCGCGCTCGACATAGGCGCCGAGGCCCGAGAACCAGAAGCCGGGCGTCACCCGGGCGACCGGCGTGGCGGCGACCGGCTCGCCGAAATCGGCGACGGGCGTCACGCCCACACCTTCGAACAGCGCCCTGAGATCGGCCTGTCTCTGCGCCAGCGTTCCCGATGTCTGCTGCCACAGGTCCTGGGCGCCGCCGAGACCGGCGGGGAACTCGAACGACCCCGCGCCCGTGCCGGTGGTGTAGAGCTCGTGCCACATCTCACCGCCGTCATCGATCCGCAGGCCCCAGGTGAAGAAGCCGCCATTGACGGGCGCTCCGAGCTCGAAGTCGCTCGCATCGGTGGTCGCGGCAAGGATCACCGGGATGCCTTCGTCATTGCGGCCCGTCGCCGACACCACATTGACGAAGAGCTTGCTCGTTCCCGAGATGTCGCCGGAGACGATCAGCTGGTCAGATTTGCCGTCCGGCCCCAGAACCGCATCGACCGCCAGACTACCGTCCTCGCCTTCGTACTGCGTGGCGCCGTTCAGCTCCAGGGAATCGCCGTTCTGGCCGTCGACCAGCGAGACCCACCCGGAATTGTTGAAGGTCTCGAGATTGTCGAACTTGGTCGTTTCGCCGTCGTCGGGATCGTCGGCGGCGACCAGCGTGCCGGTATTGTTGACCTCGTCCTCGCTGCCGCCGCCGAAATCGTTCGTTCCCTTGGCGGTGTTCCAGAATCCATCATTGTCGAGCACATCATCGTAGACATTCACGTCGAGCTTCACGAAACCGACGAGATCGCCATTATTGTCTATATGGGCGGCGCCGCCGCTCGCCACGATCGCCCGTGCGTCGGATTCGGCCGAGAGGTTCCGCACCAGGCCATCATTGGTGATGGAGATGAGGCCGCCGCCGCCCCTGACATCGATGGCGGAATACCGGCCTTGCACCAGGCCCGTGCCCTTGACGCCGATGATCGTCTCGCCGCCGAATATATTGCGGGCTGCAATGCCATCGCCGAAGGCTC
This sequence comes from uncultured Aestuariivirga sp., assembly GCA_964537655.1. Lineage (GTDB taxonomy): Bacteria > Pseudomonadota > Alphaproteobacteria > Rhizobiales > Aestuariivirgaceae > Taklimakanibacter. Next base: position 1,921 of record CAZICN010000286.1, on the reverse strand, counting down.
CATTGCCCGTGACCACGCCCGCTGCCGTGATCTTGAACTCGCCACTGCCGTAATTATCCGCATCGATCCCGTCGTCACCTACGCCGGTGACCACGCTGCCGGCGCCCGTCTCGATGATGAGGCTGTTCTTATAGCTGCGGGCCTCTATTCCGTCGCTGCGCTGGCCGCTCGCCGTCCCGTTGACGGTGATGTACATGCTGCCATAGCCATTGTTCGTGGCATCGATGCCGTCGTCATAGCCGGCGACGGCGCTGGTCACGCCGGTGATGATCGTCACATTGTTGCCCTCGCTGCCGTCGAGCGCAAATATGCCATCGTAGTTCTGGCCCGCGACATCGCCATCGGCGGTGATCGAGAGATTGCCATTGCCGTAATTGCGGGCGCGGATTCCGTAGCTGTAGCCGGTGACGGTGCTCTGCGCGCCGGTGACGATCGTCAGGTTGGTGCCGCCGCCATAGGCATATTCATAGTCCGGGTATTCTCCGCCGACGCGATACTTGCCGATGACATTGAGGGCGTTGATGCCGGCCCCATCCTTGCCGGTGACCACGCCCTCGGCGGTGATCTGGAGGAAGCCGAAGCCGAAATTGCGGGCGTCGATGCCGTCCTTGCCGCCGAAGACATCGCTGCCGGCCTCGGCGGTGATCGTCAGATTGCCGCCATCCTCGGAACCGAACCCGCTGTTGTCGGAATTATAGGCATGGATGCCGTCGGTGTCCTCGCTGTAGCCGCCGACCAGGCCCCGCGCGATGATGTCGAGATCGCCGTCGCCGAAATTATAGGCGCCGATGCCGTTGCCCGAGCCCCGGATCCGGGTATTGGCGGCGGTGGTGATCGACAGATTGCCGCCTTCGTTGCGGGCAAATATCGCGTCATTGCCGAAACCGGTCACATCGCCATTGGCGGTGATCACGAGATCGCCGCCGCCGACATTGCGGGCATCGATGCCGTTGTCGGCGCCGGTGACCAGGCTCTGAGGTCCGGTGGTGATCGTGAGCCCGTAACCTTCGTTGACGGCGCGTATGCCGTCATAGTTGCGGCTGACGACCTGGCCATAGGCGCTGACATTGAGATAGCCCGAGCCGTAATTCAGGGCGACGATGCCGTCGCCATTGCCGTTGACCAGGCTCTGGGCGCCGGTGGTGATGCTGAGATTGATGCCTTCGTTCACGGCATAGACGCCGTCGAAGTCCTCGCTCACGGCGTCGCCGTAAATCTTGATCCCGAGATCGCCGTCGCCAAAGTTGCGGGCGTCGATGGCGTTGTCGTCACCGGTGACGATGCTGCCGGCGCCGGTGGTGATCCTGAGATCATCACCCCAGTTGATGGCCTTTATGCCGTCGCTGCCGGGGGAGAGCACGCCGTCGCTGTTGAGCCCGGTGACAACCCCATCGACGGTGATGTCGATATCCTCGCTGCCGAGATTCTCGGCGCGAATGCCGTTGATGCCCTGGATGGTGCCGTCGGTGATGATCTTGACGCCGCCTGAGGCGCCGCCCTGCGACGTGACGCTGAGCCCCGGGCCGCCGGTATTGGTGATGGAGGAAGCATTATAGTCAGTGAACTGGATGAGGCCGAGGCCGTCGACGGAGAAGCCGCCGTCGGTCACGACCAGGCCCGGTTCGGTGGTCACATTCGCATTGTTGGCGGTGATCGAGTGACCGCTAGGAAACGTGCCGCCGCAGGCATAGTTCGACGGCGGCGAGCTGACGCAGGCGGCATAGGTCGGGCGGCCGTAATTGAGGAAAGGCGACACGGCAAGGATCGTGGTCAGCGCCAGGCGACGGCGCATGCCCCGGCTCGTGGACTTGCCGGCGGGAACGCCCGAAAAAATCCGGTTCAACGGCTTTCTCATAGTCCCCCGCCTCTAGCGCGCTTCCCGGCGAAGTGGAATCACTTCGCCGAAAAGGATTCGCGCCAA
>CAZICN010000285.1:0-5362 GCA_964537655.1 uncultured Aestuariivirga sp. | reverse complement strand
AAATCAAAGAGATAGAGCGCCGAGGCGATTCCAATAGAACGCCCGGCGCTCTAGCTCACGGCACCGTCACCTCTGTCCGCTCGCCCGCCTTGACGCTGAAGGGTGTTTCGCTATCGGCCTTGTCGGTGGCGAAGCTCGTGACGACAACATAGTCGCCGGCGACTATGGTCGTCTGCAGCGACTCGCCATAGCCGTAGGTGGTCTGCTTGCGTTCGCCCTGGATGTTCTTCTTCGCCTCGAATATCCTGAAGGCGTCGGCGCCAGGGGCCTGGATGGCCACGACGCCGGCATTCAGCGCCACGCTGACGTCCTTGAACTCGCCGACCGCGATCGAAACGGCCTGCTCGGCCGTGGCGGCCTGCATGTCGACGGCAAGGACATAGTCGCCCGCCGGCAGATCGAACTGCACGCCCGATCCGTAGCCATAGGTGACCTGCTCACGCGTGCCGTCGAGCTTCTTGGCGGCCTTGAACACTTTCCACGACAGGTCGCCCGAATCCACTTTCTCGCCGCCTGCCGTGTAAAAGGCGTTCGCCTGCGCCTTGCCGACGCCGACGATGATGTCCTTGTCTATCGTCTGGCCGGCGGCGACCTGGAGTGTCTCACTGATCGCGCCAGCCCCGAGCTTCGCCGTCACCGCGCTGTCGCCCGCCGGAACGACGGTCTTGACCTGTCCATAGTTCGCGGAGGACTCGCCGTCGCCCGGATAATCGATGATGATCTGGGTGTCGCCGTCGATGTCGGCGCCGGGGGCGGGCCTGGTGCGCAGGATGAGCACGCCGGCATTGAGATCATATACCGGCTCGGCGACCTTGCCGGCCTCGATCGTCAGCGCTTGCTCGATCCTGGCCTCGCCGCTGCGGATCCTGACGACATACTCGCCCGGATCGAGGCTTTCCTTGAAGTCGTTGTAGCCGGATTTGACGCGCTCGCCTGCATTGCCGGCCGCGTCCTTCCTCAGCACCTCGTAATAGACATCGATCGGCGGCTTCTCGCCGGCTGCTGAAAGCACGCTGCTCGGCGTGAAACTGAATTCGGGAGCTGCGGGTTCGGGGGCGGGAGCCGGTTCCGGCGCGGGCTCCGCCACCACTACCTTCAGCGCGTCCTCGAGCGTCTTCTCGTTGCCGGCCTGGATGTATCTGCCGCCGGTATTCTCGGCGAGGCAGGCAACCTTCTTGCCTTCCGCGGCGGTCAGTCCAAAGCCGACGACATGCGCGGTGAAGTCGACGCCGGACTGCTCCAGTTCCTTGCCCAGCGCGCAAGGGTCGGCGTTGCAGGTTTCGAGCCCGTCGGTGATCAGGATGACCGTCGACTTCTCTTCCGTGTACTTCAAGTCCTCGGCCGCCTTCTTCACCGCAGCCGACAGCGGCGTCTTGCCGAGAAACTTCATGGAATCGGCGGCCGCCGTGATGGCCGATGCGGTACCTGCGGCCGGCGGCACGATCAACTCGATGTCGCTGCAGCTTCCCTTCTCGCGGTGGCCATAGGCCATCAGGCCGAGTTCCATGTCGGCCGGCACGGTCTGCAGCACGTTCTTCAGAGTCTGGCGGGCAATCTCCAGCTTCGGCTTGCCATCGATCTGGCCCCACATCGACCCGGATGCATCGAGAACGATGATCGCGCGTTCGGCCGCTTGCGCGGTCGCGGCAATGAAAACAGTCATGAAAGCCGAAACCGCGTAGCGGGTGAAATCGCGCATGATGCCCCAACTATTGGTTGATCTGCCCGAAGGATATACAAGGCTCCCTTGTCCGGCAACAAGGCGCGTATCGGTCGGAACTTTTCGCGGGTAATGACGACCAATAGACGTTTCGCGGAATTCCTGCTCACATGGCGCGAAAGGGACGGGTGGTGACCATGGGCGATCTGATCATCAGAAACGCGACTTTGCAGGACGGACGGACGCGGGTGAGCGTGCTCGCCCGCAAGGGCCGGATCGCCGAGATCGGCACTGTCCCCAAGATCGAGGGCGTGCCCGAGATCGACGCCAAGGGCTATCTCCTGTCGCCGCCCTTCGTCGATGCGCATTTCCACATGGATGCGACCTTGTCGCTCGGCCAGCCGCGCCTCAACGAGTCAGGGACGCTGCTCGAGGGCATAGCGCTGTGGGGCGAGCTCAAGCCGCGCCTCACCCATCAGGCGGTGATCGAGCGGGCCCTGCGCTATTGCGATCTCGCGGTGGCGCAGGGGCTGCTCGCCATCCGCACCCATGTCGATGTGTGTGACGACCGGCTCCTGTGCGTCGAGGCGCTGCTCGACGTGCGCCAGAAGATCGCGCCCTATATCGACCTGCAGATCGTCGCCTTTCCGCAGGACGGCTATTTCCGCTCGCCCCATGCGGTGAAGAACCTCAAGCGCGCACTGGTGCTGGGCGTCGATGTGGTGGGCGGCATCCCGCATTTCGAACGGACCATGGCGGAAGGGGCGGCGAGCGTCACGGCGCTGTGCGAGATCGCCGCCAAGCGCGGGCTGCTCGTCGACATGCATTGCGACGAGACCGACGATCCGCTGTCGCGCCATGTCGAGACTCTCGCCTACGAGACGCAAAGGCTCGGCCTCCATGGCCGCGTGGTCGGCTCGCATCTGACCTCGATGCATTCGATGGACAACTATTATGTCTCGAAGCTGATGGCGCTGATGGCGGAAGCACAGCTCCATGCGATGCCCAATCCGCTGATCAACATCACCCTGCAGGGACGGCACGACACCTATCCCAAGCGGCGCGGCATGACGCGTGTGCCCGAACTCAGGGCGGCCGGCATCAATGTCTCCTTCGGCCAAGACTGCGTGCTCGATCCCTGGTATCCGCTGGGGCAGGGCGAAATGCTGGAAGTCGCCAATATGGGCGTCCATGTGGCGCAGATGACGAGCCGCGAGGCGATGCGCTGGTGCTTCGATGCGGTGACGGTCAATCCGGCCAAGGCCATGCATCTCGAAGGCTATGGGCTCGAAAAGGGCTGCCACGCCGACATGGTCATCCTGCAGGCGCGCGATCCGATCGAGGCCATCCGGCTGAAGCCGGCGCGGCTCTATGTGATCCGGCGCGGCAAGGTCATTGCCGAGACGCCGGAAAGGATCACGCAGCTCCGTCTGGAGGAGCGGCCGAAAACGGTGAATGCCGCCGATTACGCGCCCAAGTGCTGAACCGAAACCCCTCCCGCCCTTCACGCGGCAATCTGAGTCTCTATTTTTGACCTTTTGATAAATTATTTGACCAAAAGAGAAAACTGATTCAATATTCCCTCTCCATCCGGCGCCAATCGCCAAGCAAAAGACCGGAGACGTGAGGAGACCAGACGTGGGCCATCCCGATATCGCAGGCCGCCGCCTGCCCAAAGACGCCTATGCGGAGAATTTCGCCGACCTGCACCCGCCGCTGAGCACCCATGAGGCGCTGGTCGAGAGCGACCGCTGCTATTTCTGCTATGACGCGCCCTGCCAGCAGGCCTGCCCGACCTCGATCGACATTCCCATGTTCATCCGCCAGATCGGCGCCGGCAATGCCCATGGCGCGGCCGAGACGATCTTCGAGCAGAACATCCTGGGCGGCATGTGCGCCCGCGTCTGCCCCACCGAAACACTTTGCGAGGAAGTCTGCGTTCGCGAGACGGCGGAAGGCAAGCCGGTCAAGATCGGGCTCCTGCAGCGCTATGCCACCGATGCGCTGATGCGCGCCGGCCGGCAACCCTTCCAACGTGCGCCCGCGACCGGGAAGAAAGTGGCCGTCGTTGGGGCGGGGCCTGCCGGCCTCGCTTGTGCTCATCGCCTGGCGATGCATGGTCACGACGTGACCATCTACGAGGCGCGCAAGAAATCCGGCGGCCTCAATGAATATGGCATCGCCGCCTATAAATCGGTCGACGACTTCGCCCAGGCCGAGGTCGACTTCATCCTCGGCATCGGCGGCATCCGGATCGAGAACGGCAAGGCGCTCGGCAAGCAGATTACGCTCGACGCGCTGCGCAAGGACCATGACGCGGTCTTTCTCGGCATGGGGCTGCAGGGCGTCAACGCGCTCAACAGCAAACATGAGGATGCCGGCGGCGTCGAGGACGCGGTCGACTATATCGCCGAGATCCGCCAGGCGAAGGATCTCGGCAAGCTCAAGGTCGGCCGCCATGTGCTGGTGATCGGCGGCGGCATGACCGCCATCGACATCGCGGTCCAGTCTAAGCTCCTGGGCGCCGAAGAGGTCACCATCCTCTATCGCCGCGGCGCTGAGCAGATGAAGGCTTCGGGCTTCGAGCAGGAACTGGCGCAGACCAAGGGTGTCAAGATCAAGCACTGGGTCATGCCGAAGAAGGTGATCGCCAGGGACGGCAAGGCTGTCGGGCTCGAATGCGAGTATACGGAAGAGAACAAGGGCAAGCTCGCCGGCACTGGCGAGACCTTCAAGCTCAAGGCCGACATGATCTTCAAGGCGATCGGCCAGACCTTCGTGCCGAAGCCGGTCGCCGATGCGATCGCGCTTGACGGCGGGCGCATCAAGGTCGACGCTTCCCGCCGCACCAGCCTCGCCGATGTCTGGGCGGGCGGCGACTGTGCCGCGGGTGGCCAGGATCTCACCGTCGCCGCCGTCGATGACGGCCGCCGCGCCGCCGAGGCCATCCACGCGTTTTTGTCAGCCTAGGAGGCACCGATGGCAGACCTTCGCACCAATTTCGCCGGCATCAAGTCGCCCAACCCCTTCTGGCTCGCCTCGGCGCCGCCGACGGACAAGGAATACAATGTCGTGCGCGCCTTCAAGGCCGGCTGGGGCGGCGTCGTGTGGAAGACGCTGGGCGAGGATCCCCATGTCGTCAATGTGAACGGGCCGCGCTATGGCGCCATTCATTCCGGCGACCGAAGGCTGCTCGGCCTCAACAATATCGAGCTCATCACCGACCGGCCGCTGCAGACCAATCTCGACGAGATCAAGCGCGTCAAGCGCGAGTGGCCCGACCGCGCCATGGTCGTGTCGCTGATGGTGCCGTGCGAGGAGTCGAACTGGGCGGCGATCCTCAAGCGCGTCGAGGAGACGGATTGCGACGGCGTCGAGCTCAATTTCGGCTGCCCGCATGGCATGTCGGAACGCGGCATGGGCTCGGCGGTCGGCCAGGTGCCGGAATATATCGAGATGGTGGCGCGCTGGTGCAAGGCCAATACGCGCATGCCGGTGATCGTGAAGCTCACCCCCAACATCACCGATATCCGGAAGCCCGCCCGCGCCGCGAAGCAGGGCGGCGCCGACGCCGTGTCCTTGATCAACACGATCAATTCGATCATGAGCATCAATCTCGACAATTTCGCGCCCGAGCCGACGATCGACGGCAAGGGCACGCATGGCGGCTATTGCGGGCCGGCGGTGAAGCCGATCGCGCTC
>CAZICN010000284.1:0-5377 GCA_964537655.1 uncultured Aestuariivirga sp. | reverse complement strand
GCATGACTTACGATTTCCAGGGTGAAAGCCGGCAGTTCGTCACCGAAGGCAATACGCTGGCCTATACGTTCCTGTTCGCGCTGATTGTCATCTATCTGGTGCTGGCGGCGCAGTTCGAAAGCTTCCGCGACCCGTTCATCATCCTGATCGGCCTGCCGGCCTCGATGTTCGGCGCCTTGTTCTTCCTGTTCGTCCTCGGCGAGGTGAACGGCATGATGCAGGGCCAGTCGTCGGTCAATCTCGGCTCCGGGACCATCAATATCTATACGCAGATCGGTCTCGTGACCCTGATCGGCCTGATCTCGAAGCACGGCATCCTGATGGTGGAATTCGCCAACAAGCTTCAGGAAGAGCAGAATTACGACAAGTTCGCGGCCATCAAGGAAGCAGCGGCCGTCCGCCTCAGGCCGATCCTGATGACCACCGCCGCCATGGTGATCGGCGTCGTGCCGCTGCTCATCGCCGATGGCGCGGGTGCCAAGAGCCGCTTCGACATCGGCGTCGTGATCGCCGCCGGCATGACTATCGGCACGATGTTCACACTGTTCATCACGCCCGTCGTCTATACCTATATCGCCGCCGACCGGCGGCCCAGGGAAGCGCTGGCGGCCGGCGGTGTGCCGGCGCATGGCGGCCACGCGCCGGTCATGGCGCAGGCGGCCAATGACGGTGACCGCGAGGTCGAAGTGGCGGCCAAGACGAAGAAGTCGCGCGAGCGGCGGCTGCCGCCGGCGGAAGCGGCGGAATAATCCGTCAGGCGAGGCGTTTCAATCCGGCAGCGAAGCGTTCAAGCGCCTTGGCGAGCTCTGCCTCGCCCGTGGCGAAGGACAGCCTGATGCAATGAGGATCGCCGAAGGCGGAACCCGGCACCGTGGCGACGCCCATGTCTTCGAGCAGCCAGTCGCACAGCGAATCGACGCTGTCCATGACATGATTGCCGGCCTTGCGGCCGAGGAAGGCCGACACATCCGGAAAAGCATAGAAGGTCGCGGGGATAGGGGCGAGGCGAAGCCCCGGTATCGCGGCGAGCGCGCCGACCACGGTGTCGCGGCGCGCCTCATAGCGCTTGCGCATGGCCTCGACATCATCGCGCGGCGCGGCCAGCGCGGTCAGGGCGGCATGCTGTACGAAGGAGTTGGCGCCGGCGGTGAGGCCGCTCTGCAGGCGCGCCATGGCGATGGCGAGCGGGGCAGGGCCTGCCGAATAGCCGAGCCGCCAGCCGGTCATGGCGAAGCTCTTGGAGAAGCCGTTCACCGTGACGGAGCGTTCGCGCATGCCGGGGAGGCTCGCAAAGGACGTCATCTTGCCGTCGAACAGGATATACTCATAGATCTCGTCCGACAGCACCATCAGGCGCGGATGGCTTCTCACCACCTGGGCCAGCGCTTCGAGTTCGGATTTCGTCCAGACGGCGCCCGTCGGGTTGTTGGGGGAATTGAGGATCAGGAGCTTCGTCTTGTCGGTAAGGGCGGCGGCGATGCGCGCGGGCGGCGCCTTGAACCCTTCCTCGACACCGGCCTTGAGGAGGACGGGCATGCCGCCGGCCAGCTTGACCGTGATCTCATAGGACACCCAATAGGGCGACAGCAGGATCACCTCATCGCCGGGCTCGACCAGGGCGAGGACGGCGTTGGCGATGGCCTGCTTGGCGCCATTGGCGATGACGATCTCGGAGGCGGCATAATCGAGCCCGTTCTCCTCTTTCAGCTTCTTCGCCAGGGCCTGGCGAAGATCGGCAATGCCGGCGACTGGCGAATAGTGAGTTAGGCCCTTGCGCATGGCCTCGGCGGCCGCCGCCTGGATGTGCTGTGGCGTATCGAAATCCGGCTCGCCGATCGTCAGGCTGGCAATGTCTTGGCCCTTGGTGCGAAGCTCGCGGGCGCGTTGCGACATGCGCACGATGGCGCCTTCATCAGACTGTGCGGCACGGCGGGCGAGAAGGGAGGAAACGTCGAAGGGGGGCATGGCGGGCTCTATGCCACGCGGCCGCGGCAAGGTCGAGGCGTCCCGCAAAAATGTCACAGTTTGAACCTATGGCCAGCCTGCGCCGTGGCGGTGCATTTGCTTAACCTCCTTCCTGTACATAGCGGGCGAACAGCCTTATATGCGCGGGCCTCCCACCCATCGCTGGAACTCCCATGATCCGTAACCTGCTTGCTGTGCTCACGCTCTCCGTCTTCGCCGCCGCCTGCAGCAAGTCCGGTAACATCGACATCAATTCGGGCGGCGCCAAACGCGTCCAGACCCAGGCGCGTTCGGAGCCGATCTTCTATAACGGCAAGCATTACGCTCTGAACTACAGCTACAATGAAGCGATGAAGGCTTTCGACATGAAGGTGTCGGGTACGACCGCGCCGATGAAGCCGGACAGCCAAAAGGATGCGACCAATATCGCCTTCTCTTCGCTGGGCTATTTCGCTTGCCCGGACGGACAAAAAGGCCGCCTCGTCGGCACCCCCAAATTCAAGGGCGGCGTATGGGCGCTGCAGGCGCGCTGCGGCTGATCCAGGTCAGCGTAGGGGCTGGCAATAGCAAGCCGCCATGCTTGAACGAGTGCCGTATTTCCAAAATCTGATCTCGACCTAACTCCAGCTGAAGCAGGCCTGCCTGCATCTGCTTTATGGGTTTGAGCAAGAAGTCACGCAACGCTGAGCAGTCAAGGTAAGTTACGTTGGCAGGAAACTCAGGCGCTGAAAGGATGGCGCTGATGAGAGAATTGCCCTCGAACTTGATATACGCTGCATCGTAACCGTCAAAATACAAGTATGCGGAATCGTAAAAGGAAAGTGATAGATGGCGGAAACGATTTCCGACAGAAAGTGCTCCACGCGGATATCATCATAAGAAAAGACACTATCGTCATGTGTTGCTCTAACGGCGCACGTGAGGCCATTGTTCAAAGTCAGTGGCTGTGAAGCGTTCCCTCTCTCAACTCTGACTCTGCTGACAGATAAACTGAGCATGAAGGATTGGCTGTCCATTTATCCGCTGACATTGCGATCGATCCAGTCGCGGGTGCGGAAATAGCGCCCGATCCACGGCACGAACCAGGTATTGCCGCCATAGAGCGGATGCGAGGGGAAATCCTCCTGGTCGAAGGCGCAGATGCGGTTGACACGGCCAGCGATCTTGCGGCCGGTCTGGTAGCCCAGATAGCTCAGCATCGCCACACCTGATCCGTTGCAGCCCATGGCATAGTGGAGATTGTCGAACTTCCCCATATGCGGCATTTCATCGAGGGTGAAGGCGACGTTGCCGGTCCAGGCATGGGTGATCTTCACGCCCCTGAGCTGCGGGTAGCGGTCGAGCATGAAGCGGTAGAGGATGGGGGCCGTGTCGACCGGATCGGTCTGGCCGAATTTCGCGCGTCCGCCGAAGACGAGACGCTTGCCGTCCGGCGACATGCGATAATAGGTGAGGACGCGGCGGGTATCGGCGATCGAGCGGTTCTTTGGCGACAGCGAGGCGGCGATCTCGGGCGCGAGTTCCTCGGTCGCGATGATGTAGGAGCCGATCGGCACGACGCGGCGCTTGAATTGCGGCGTGATGTCTCCAGTATAGCCATTGGTGGCGATCACCACATCGGCGGCCCTGATCGCGCCCCTCGGCGTGGAAACGGTCCAGCCGGCGCCTGATTGCGCGAGCTTCATCACCGGCGTCTTGGCGGCGACCGGTATATTCCGCTTACGGATGATGTCGAGGAGGCCCTTGTAGTAGAGGGCAGGGTGGATATGGGCGGCGCGCTCGACCACCATGCCGCCGCGATAATAGTCCGATCCGATTTCCTCGCGCTGGCGCTCGCGCGGCACGACAAAGGCGCCCGACTGCGCGTTGGCGTTGAGGACGGCGATCTTCTTCGCCATGTCGCGATAATGGCTGTCGCACCAGGCGCCGAGGAAATAGCCGGCCCTGGTCCAGTGGCAAGCGATGCTCTCGCGTGCGATGAGCGCCTCGATATGGCTGAAGGCATCGGCGGCGTCGCTGAGAAAAGGTGCCGCCTTGTCCGGCGGCATCGGCTTGGCGAGATAGCGCTTGCCGACATTGACGCCGCCCGAAACCATGCCGCCATTGCGCGTCGAGGCGCCGAATCCCGGTTCCTGGGCGTCGAGGATGATGCAGTCGAGACCGGCCTCGTGGAGGGCCAGCGCCGCCGAGAGGCCGGTATAGCCGGCGCCGACAATGGCGACGCGCGTCTCCTTCGGCAGATCGAAGGCTGTGAGGGCTTCCGGCGCATAGGCCTCCCACCAGAAGGGGCGCGCCTTGAAGTCGGGATGAAATATCTGTGATGGCATGGAGATTCTTCAGAAGGGACTGGAAGGCGACTATAACATCGGCCTTTCCCTTTTCAAATTCAGTCACTTAACCGAGACCAGCGGCCTATTCCCGAGCTGCGGGTTCGACGTTAGTTGAATGGCGCGGCAAGTTGCCTCACCTTGGTTTCTCCTGCACACTCGCCGGCAAGCGCCAAAAGCCCAGAACAGGCGCCTTCAATCAGGAGGAACCCATGCCAAAGGACCGTAAGGCCATGCAAGACGTGGCCACCAAATCACGCCGCCATTTCCTCAAGACAGGGGCAACCGCCGTCGCGGGCGCGGCCGCCCTGTCCGTGCCGAATGTCGCGCGCGCCCAGGAGGCGGTGGTGTTCAAGTTCCAGAGCACCTGGCCCTCCAAGGATATCTTCCATGAATATGCGCAGGATTATGTGGCGCGCGTGAATGAGATGTCGGGCGGGCGCCTCAAGCTCGAATTGCTGGCGGCGGGCGCCGTCGCCAAGGCCTTTGAAGTCCAGGATGCCGTCATCGCCGGCACGCTCGATGGCGGCCACGGCGTGTGCGCCTACTGGTATGGCAAGCACAAGGCCTATTCGCTCTTCGGCACGCCGCCCGCCTGGGGTTGGCGCGCCAATCAGATGGTCGGCTGGATGAAATATGGCGGCGGCCAGGCGCTCTATGAAGAACTCGTCCAGCAGGTCCTCGGCCTTAATCTCGTCGGCTTCCTCACCGGGCCGATGCCGACGCAGCCGCTCGGCTGGTTCAAGAAACCGGTCGAGAAGCCGGAAGATCTCTCGGGCCTCAAATACCGCACCGTCGGCCTCTCCGCCGATCTGTTCAAGGAAATGGGGGCCGCGGTCACCATCCTCGGCGGCGGCGAGATCGTGCCGGCCATGGACCGGGGCCTGCTCGAGGCGGCGGAATTCAACAATCCCTCTTCCGACCGGCTGTTGGGCTTCCCGGATGTCAGCAAGGATTACATGCTGCAGAGCTATCATCAGTCGGCTGAATGTTTCGAAATCATCTTCAACAAGTCGAAATATGACGCGCTGGCGCCCGAACTCCAGGCGATCCTGAAATATGCGACGGAATCGGCCTCCGCCGAC
>CAZICN010000283.1:0-5410 GCA_964537655.1 uncultured Aestuariivirga sp. | reverse complement strand
GATGATGCCGGCGATGGTATAGCCCGAGGCCTTCATCAAGGTGTTGTGCTGGGCAACGACGAGATTCTCGAGCACCGTCATGCCGGCGAACAGGCGGATGTTCTGGAAGGTGCGCGCCACCTTGGCGAATTGCGAGATGCGGAAGTCGTCCATGCGCTCGAGGATGAATTCCTTGCCGTCCTCGTGGCGCATCACGATCATGCCTTCGGTCGGCTTGTAGAAGCCGGTCAGGCAGTTGAAGACGGTGGTCTTGCCGGCGCCATTGGGGCCGATCAGCGCGGTGATGTCGTTGCGTCCGACGGTGAAGGACAGATCGTCGATGGCGACAAGGCCGCCGAAGCGCATGGTGATGTGTTCCACGCGGAGCACAGGATTGGTCTGCCAGGTGGTCATGTCAGCCGTGTCCCTGCGCCACGAGATCCGCCGACACGGCCTTCTTCTCCTTGAGGAAGATGGAAGGATCGCGCTTGGTGATGAGGCCGCGCGGCCGCCAGCGCATGATCAGCACCATGGCGATGCCGACCGCCAGCATGCGGTACTGGGTCGGGTCGAAGCCTGCCGGCATGATGGCCTTCAGGAAGGCCAGCTCGCGGAACACCTCGAAGGCGCCGATCACCACGATGGCGGCAATGACGACGCCGATCTGCGAGCCGAGGCCCCCCAGCACGACGATGGCGAGGATGATGGCCGATTCCATAAAGACGAAACTCTCCGGCGAGACGAAGCCCTGCCTTGTGGCGAAGAAAGAGCCGGCGAAGCCACCGAACATCGCGCCAATGGCGAAGGCGGTGAGCTTGGTGTTGGTCGTGTTGATGCCGAGCGAACGGCAGGCGATCTCATCCTCGCGCAGGGCCTCCCAGGCCCGCCCGATCGGCAGCCTGCGCAGGCGCATGGTCACGAAGTTGGTGATGAGCGCCAGGACGAGGATGACGTAATAGAGAAAGATGATGCGCTGGAGCGGCGAATAATCCAGGCCGAAGGTGGCGGCGAACCCGTTCTCGTCGTTGGTGAAGGGAATGCCGAAGAAGCTCGGCCGCGGAATGTCGGAAATGCCATTGGGACCACCGGTGAAGTCGTACCAGTTGACGAGGATGACGCGGATGATCTCGCCGAAGGCCAAAGTGACGATGGCGAGATAGTCGCCGCGCAGGCGCAGGACCGGGAAGCCGAGGATCACGCCCCAGCAGGCCGCGAGGAGGCCGGCGAGCGGCAGCACCAGGAAGAAGGCCCATGGCGTGATGCCTTCGCCGAACCACAGCGGAAAATAGATGGTCGAGAGCAGAGCATAGGAATAGGCCCCGACCGCGTAGAAGGCGACGTAACCCAGGTCGAGGAGGCCGGCGAGGCCAACCACGATATTGAGCCCCCAGCCCAGCATCACATAAGTCAGCATCAGGATGGCGAGATCGACGATGCGGCGATCGACGCCGGGAATGAACGGCAGGATGATGGCGGCAGCGAGAAGGGCGATGCCGACATACTTGCCATAAGGCTCGATGGTCTGGACAAAATTGGATTGGGTGCCCCGGGCCTCGGCGGTTTCACGGGCGGCCGATGTCGTCAGCCAGAGGCCGGTGATGAGGGCGAAGACCCCGAAGGCGACCAGCCATGCGGCGAGGCTCGGATGGATCTGGGCGAGGAAGCCCAGGGGCGAATCCATGTTGAAGAGGCCAAACAACAGTGCGAAGACGCTGACGGCAATCGCTGTCACGCCGGCGCGCTTGAGGTGGATCGGCTCTACCCAGGGAGGGCGGTTCCACACCAGAAGATGCAGCGCCAGCCTTCCGGCGGCGATGATGGCGACGAGCCAGAATACCATCGGCCAGCGATATTCGAGGACGAGCCCGCCTTGCGGGGCGGTGGCGCTCATGCCGACGATCGGTCCGATGATCGCCAGCGCGACCAGGGCGGTGAGGGCCGTGTCGATGAGAATGCGACGATAGTCGGTGGAGGCCTGAGCCTGTTGCTGGGTGGCTGTCACTGCGCCTTGTCCCCTTTGAGTTTGCCGGATCGCCAGGGCGCCATGGTCAGACTTTCTCTACTTCCGGTTTGCCGAGGAGCCCCTGCGGCAGGAAGATGAGCACCACGGCCAGCATCGCGAAGGCGGCGACGTCCTTGTATTCGACCGAGAAATAAGCCGACCAGAATACTTCGATGAGGCCGATGACGAGTCCGCCCAGCATCGCGCCGGGAATCGACCCGATGCCGCCCAGAACGGCCGCGGTGAAGGCCTTAACGCCGGCGAGGAAGCCGATATAGAAGTCGATCACGCCGTAGCGCAGGAAGAACATGAGGCCGGCCACGGCGGCAAGTGCCGCCCCCATGATGAAGGTGATGGAAATCGTCTTGTTGACGTCGATGCCGAGGAGGGATGCCATCTTCATGTCCTGCTCGCAGGAGCGCTGGGCGCGGCCGAGAGAGGTGCGGGTGATGAGGGCGGTGAACAGCGCCATCAGGCCGAGGGTGGTCAGGATGATGATGATCTGGATGCTGGACAGGCGGACGACGAACTCGCCCTGTTCGCTGGTGCGGCGCATCAATTCGACCCCGCCACTGATCAAAGGCTGCATCGGCTTCGGCCGGCCGCCCTGGGCGATGCGGACGAATTCCTGAAGGACGATCGACATGCCGATGGCCGAAATGAGGGGGGCCAGCCGGAAGGACCCGCGCAAAGGCCGGTAGGCGACGCGCTCGACCGTCCAGTTGTAGGCGGATGCCAGGATCATGGCGATCGCGAGCACCAAGATGAGCGCCAGGAGGAGGAGGGCGAAGCTCGCCGAGGCGGTGAGGCCGATGGCCAGGATGGCGATCAGGGAGATGAAGGCACCGACCATGAAAATATCGCCATGGGCGAAGTTGATCATGCCGATGATGCCGTAGACCATCGTGTAACCGATGGCGATCAGACCATAAATCGAGCCAAGCGTAATGCCGTTTATGAGCTGCTCGAGGAAATATTCCATGAGCCTCCCCCTGTCCCTCTTCCTCACCCAATCTTTTGTTCTTATTTATTTCCCAGCTTCTGTCTGGCCGGTTATGCGATCCTTAAACGCATCATTTTGGAAAGACAAGCTGTTGCTCAAAAATCCGTCAAACCGTTCCCGGACGTCCTTCGAAGTGGTGAAATATTTCGTAACGAAATAGTTTGCCGAAATTTCTTGTCGTCTGTCAGTAGTGATCCGATCTAGCAAGTTTATATCATTTACATTCAACCCCAAACGGCCTATCTAACGCCCCCATGTTGCGCCGCATCATATATCTTTTGCTCGTGCTGATCATCTTCGGCGGTCTCGGCGGAGCGATCGCTTTTTATGCCTTTGATTTCAAGCCGAAGATGATCGCCGGCTTCATCATGTCGGCGCCCAGGCCGGTCGAGACCATCTCGGCCGAAGAGGCCCGCCAGGACCAGTGGGAGCCGCAGGTGACCGCGATCGGCACGCTGACGGCCGTCAACGGCATCGAGATGGCGGCGCAGGTCGGCGGCATCGTCAAGGAGCTCAATTTCGATTCGGGCGATCTGGTGAAGAAGGGCCAGAAGCTCGTCCAGCTCGACACCGACACCGAAGAGGCGGATCTCAAGAATTTCCGCGTGCAGCTCGTCAACGCCCAGACCGAGCTCGACCGCCGGCAGAAGGTGTTCGACAAGGGATTTGCGTCCAAGGCCGATCTCGACACGGCGCGGACGCTGCGCGACCGTCTCCAGGCCGATATCGAGCGCACCGAAGCGCTGATCGCGCAGAAGTCGATCTATGCGCCGTGGGACGGCAGGCTTGGCTTGCGCGACGTGGCCGTCGGCAAATATGTGGCTGCCGGCCAGAACATGATCTGGCTGCAGAGCGTCGATCCGATCTATGCCGACTTCACCGTAACCGAGAGCGATTTCGGCCGCATCAAGGTCGGCCAGAAGGTGGGCGCCACGTTCAGCGCCTATCCGGATGACAGCTTTAACGGCGAGGTCACCACGACCGATGCGCGCGTCTCGGCGTCGAGCCGGATGATCACGGTCAGGGCCAAGATCGAGAATGCCGACGGGCGCCTGGTGCCCGGCATGTATGCCGATGTGAAAGTGATCGTCGGCGAGCCTCAGCCGGTGGTGACCATATCGCAGACGGCGGTAACCTACTCGCTTTACGGCGACAGCGTGTTCGCGGTCGTGAAAGCGAAGAATCCGGATCTCAACGCGAAGGAGCCCGACCTCGAGATCGAGCGGCGCTTCGTGAAGCTGGGCATGACGCGTGACGGCAGAGTGAATGTGGTCGATGGCCTGAAGCCGGGCGATCAGGTGGTGATCGCCGGCCAGAACAAGATCGACCAGGGTTCGAAGGTCCGAATCGACAACTCGATCGCGCTCAACCTGACGGTTGACCGCAACACGCAATAGCGGGGGCAACCCATGAGTTTCACCGACATCTTCGTGCGCCGCCCCGTGCTGGCGACGGTGGTGAGCCTGCTCATTCTGCTGGTCGGCGCCAATGCGGTATGGAATCTGCCGGTCCGGCAGTTCCCCAAGGTCTCCGACACGACCATCACCATCACCACGACCTATCCCGGCGCCAATGCCGACCAGATCAAGGGCTTCATCACCACGCCGATCCAGCAGGCGGTGGCCTCGACCGAGGGGATCGACACGCTGAAATCGACTTCGGCGCAGAACTTCTCGACCATCACGATGAAGTTGAAGCTCAATGCCGATGGCGACCGGGCGCTGGCCGACGTTCTCTCCAAGGTCAATGAAGTCAAGAGCGTGCTGCCGGAGGAATCCAAAGACCCGGTGGTGACCCGCACCACGGGCACGCCCTATGCGCTCATGTATATCGGCTTCAACTCCAAGACCATGGCGCCGGCGCAGATCAGCGACTATCTCGACCGCGTGATCCGGCCGCAGATCCAGTCGATCAACGGCGTCGCCGAAGCCGAGATCCTCGGCGGCTCGACCTTCGCCATGCGCGTCTGGCTCAATCCGGACAAGATGGCGGCGCTCGGCATCACCCCGCTCGACGTCAACACCGCGCTGGCGCAGAACAACTTTACCACCGCCGCCGGCAGCGTGAAGGGCGATTTCACACAGCAGAACATCAACGCCAAGACCTCGCTCGAGACGCCGGAGCAGTTCCTGCAGCTCGTCGTCGCGGTGAAGGACGGCACGATCATCCGCCTGGGCCAGATCGCCAGCGTCGATCTCGGGCCGCAGAATTTCGATTCCGCCTCGGCCTTCGACGGCCTCAAGGCGGTATTCCTCGGCATCACCACGACGCCCGACGCCAACCCGCTGTCGGTGATTTCGCAGGTCAGGGCCGAGTTTCCCAATCTGCAACAGCAGCTGCCGCCGCAATTGCAGGCGAGCATCGCCTATGACGCGACCGAGTTCATCAACTCGTCGATCATGGAAGTGAGCTGGACGCTGGCGGAG
>CAZICN010000282.1:0-5418 GCA_964537655.1 uncultured Aestuariivirga sp. | reverse complement strand
CTTGGCATAGGCCAGCGTGCGGCCCGATTCGAGGATGTCGTCGATGAGGAGAATGTCGCGGTCGTCGATCGGCGATTCGATGTCGCGCAGGACCTCGATCTTGCCGGACGAGCGCGTCTTCTCGCGATAGCTCGCCAGCATCATGAAATCGATCTCGGGCGAGAGCCCGGCCCGGTGCATGGCGCGGATGAGATCGGCGGCGAAGACGAAGCTGCCCTTGAGCACCGGCACGACCAGGAGGCGGTGCGGGCGCTTGGCGGCGATGGCTTTGGCGATCGCCTCGATGCGTTCGGATATTTCGGCTTCCGAGAACAACACCGCGATGCGGTGGCCGTCTATTTCAATCTGTGACATGCCCGGGATTTACGCCAATTTCATCGGCATGGGCAAAGCGAATCTGCACATCCTCGGCGGCGGGCGGCGGCGAAGCGACGCGGGTGGTGAAGGTCGTCATCTCGCCGGGGCGCAAGGGCCTGATCCCCGAATCGAGCGTCCAGGCATAGACATCGTCGGCAGCGCCGTTCTTCAGGGTGAAGCGCAGCGAGGGCACCTTGCGGTCCTGATCGCTCACATTGACGATCTCGCCCTTGATCGAGATGACGCGGGTGCCGTCGACCATGAGATGCTGCTGCTCGACGCGGCGCACTTCGAGGCCATAGATATTCACCTTCATGCCGAGCCCGTCGAACAGGCGGATGCTGGCCGGCATCAGCCGCACCGCCGGCTCCGGCATGAGAAGGACCGCGGCGAGCGGCGACAGGGCGGCGGCGGCAAAGCCGGCCCAGCCATAAAGGCGGCGCCGGCGCAGGCGCCGCGCCTGGTCGAATTCCTCGCGCGCCAGCCGCGCCGCCTCGGTCAGGCGGCGGACCTCGCGGTCCTCGTCGGGCAAGGGGTGGGGCTCGGGCGTGGTCGCCGGCAGCGGGCGCGGCAGGATGTCGATGACCTCGGCCGGCCGGCTCTCGATCCAGTTGTGGCCGCATTCGACGCAGCGCACCATGGTTCCGCTCGCGGTGAAACGCGCGGCCGGAAAATCATAGCGAGTTGCGCAAGCGGGGCAGGCGACTATCATTTGGGCATGCCGTTGAAACGATTCGAGACCGGGCCTAACTGTCCCTATGGTCTTGAAGATTAACTGCAAACAGGGTTAAGGCGGCGTTAAGGCCGCTGGCGTGTGGTCAGGAGCAGCGGGTAGCGGTTTTCGCAAGAATCCCACGCTACGGCTCTGATGTCGAAGGGAAGCACATGGTTCGCCTCGAAAATGTCGGCCTGCGCTATGGGCATGGTCCGGAGATCCTGAAGGACGTCTCCTTCGTGCTGGCGCCGGGCGAGTTCCGCTTCCTCACCGGCCCGTCGGGGGCGGGCAAGACGTCGCTGCTGCGCCTCCTGTTCCTGTCGATGGCGCCGACGCGCGGCTTCATGAGCGTGTTCGGCCAGGACACGACGCAGATCGGCCGCGCCGACCTCGCGCTGCTGCGCCGGCGCATCGGCATCGTGTTCCAGGAATTCCGCCTGCTCGACCACCTCACAACCTACGAGAATGTGGCGTTGCCGTTGCGGGTCGCGGGGCTGGCGGAAGAGAAATACCGCGCCGATGTCATGGAGCTCCTCAAATGGGTCGGGCTCGCCGAGCAGGCGCGGGTGATGCCGCAGGTGCTGTCGGGCGGCGAGAAGCAGCGCGCCGCCATCGCGCGCGCCGTCATCGCCAAGCCGCAGCTGCTCCTCGCCGACGAGCCGACCGGCAATGTCGATCCGGCGCTGGCCAAACGCCTGCTGCGCCTGTTCCTCGAGCTCAACCGTCTCGGCACCACGGTGCTCATCGCCACCCATGACCTGCAGCTGATCTCGCAGGCCAGGATGCCGGTCATGACCCTGGAGCAGGGCGAGCTGAGAATGGCCGCATGAGCGATCACGCCTCGCACCGGCCCGAGCCGATCATCCCGCCGAAAGCGGCGCCTCTGCGCACGCTCACCCTCGCCATGGCGGTGATGTGTTACCTGGCCGTGCTGGCGGCGGGCGGCCTCGTCCTCATCAACCGCTCGGTCGAGGCATGGACCGGCGATCTGGCGCGCGAGATCACCGTGCAGGTGCGCGAGATCCAGGGCCGCGACATGGAAGCCGATCTCGCCCGCGCGGCGGAGATCCTGAAAGCCACGCCCGGCATCGTCAAGGTCACGGTGCTCGACGAGAAGGCGGCGATCGAGCTGCTGGAGCCGTGGATCGGCGGCATTGAGGGGCTCGAGGACCTGCCCGTGCCGCGGCTCATCGCGGTCGAGATCGATCCTCAGAATCCGCCCGATTTCGCCGGCCTCGAAACCGCGCTGCGCAACGAAGTGCCAGGGGTGAGCCTCGACACGCACAAGCGCTGGCAGACCGAGCTCACCCGCATGGCGCGCGTGCTGACGACGCTCGCTTACGCCATCCTCGCCCTCATCGGCCTGTGCGCCATCGCCATCGTGGTGTTCGCGACCAGGGCGGCGCTCGAGGCCAATCGCGAGGTCGTCGAGGTCCTGCATCTGGTCGGCGCCCGCGACAGCTTCATCGCCCGCCAGGTGTGGGGACGGTTCCTGAAGACCGGGCTCAGCGCCGGCGTGATCGGCCTGCTGCTCGGCATCCTCACCTTCTTCCTCGCCGCCGGTGCTGCGCCGGAAAGCTTCGCCACGATCGCCCAGGAATTCCTGTCCGTATCGAGCAACCACCTGACCCAGAACTATCTGGCGCTCGCCATCGTGCCGATCGTCGCCACCCTCATCTGCCTCATCACGTCGCGCGTGACGCTGATGCGCATCCTGAAGAGCCTCAGGTGATCTGGTTCCGCTCGCTCATCTACAACATCGTGTTCTATGTGAACCTGGTGCTGTTCCTGGTGATCGGCTCGCCCTTCTATATCACGCCGCGCAAATGGTCGATCCGGGCCCTGCAGGCCTGGGCCACGACGAGCCTGTGGTGGCTCAAGGTGATCTGCGGCACGACCTATGAAGTGCGTGGTGCCGAGAACATCCCCGAAGGTGCTGTGCTCGTCGCGGCGAAGCACCAGTCGACCTGGGATACGTTCGCGCTGCTGCCCCTGTTCGACGATCCGGCGATGGTGCTGAAGCGCGAGCTCGTCTTCATCCCGCTCTTCGGCTGGTTCATCCCGAAATTCCGCATGATCCCGATCGAGCGCGCATCGGGGGCGCAGGCGCTGAAAAACATGGTGGCGCGGGCGAAGGAGGCGGCTCAAATGGGCCGCCAGATCGTGATCTTCCCGGAAGGCACCAGGCGTGCGCCCGATGCCCCGCCCGACTACAAGCCGGGCGTCGCCGCACTCTATTTGCAGCTCGGCCTGCCGTGCCTGCCGGTGGCGCTCAATTCCGGCGTGTTCTGGCCGCGGCGCAAGTTCCTGCGCTATCCGGGCAGGATCGTGGTCGAGATAATGCCCGCGATCGAGGCGGGATTGAAACGGCGCGATTTCTCGCAGCGCCTCGAGACGGCGATCGAGACAGCGACGGCAAGGCTGGTGAAAGGCGGGGAGTGAGGGGAAGCCCCGTCACGCCGAGGGCGCGCGCTCGCGCGGGTGTACCCACCAGTCCGGCGGGTCATATTCCCGCGGCCGTCTTCCCGATGGATTGGTGCCGCGCATGACGATGGCCGGGAACACCGTCCAGTCGAGATGATCCCGGGTGATGGCGAGCCGGTTGCCCTGGGTGTGGCGGGCGATATCCACCGAGAAGTTGCGGCCGGGCGGCGCCACCGTGATCAGCTGCTTGTGCGGATACCGGCCGCTGAACATGCGCGCGGTCGCGGCCTGATCCGAATCGGCGGTCACCAGATAGGCCCGATCGAAGACGTCGTCCTGGGCATCGGTGATGACGCTGAGTGCCAGATTGATATCGGTCTCCTTTTCGGTCGGCTGCTTCCAGGTCCGCTTGCAGCGGTCGCAGGCCGAAACCTCGTGGACATAGTGGCCCTTGAGGGTCGTCACCCCGACATTCTCCAGCGCATTCAGATATTGCTGGTGCCGCCATTTCTTGCGTTCGTCGCCCGGGTAGAAGGCGGTGCAGAAGACCACTTTGACGAGCTGTTCCGTCTGCTTCGGGATCAGGCGCTCGGCCAGGTCCCAGAGGTTGCACCACTTGAGATAGGGCTCACCCAAGTCATTGATTGCGTGGTATAAATTGAAACCATCGTAATAGAATGCCGCTCTCAGCATGCCCGCTCAGCCTTGACATTTCGGTGCTCGTTCGGTATATATCATGCCGTCAACGCAATGCGGTACGCCGCTAGCAACCCCCGGGCCTCGGCTCGGGGTTTTGCGTTTCTGGGCAGGCCTGTTCGCGAAGCGCGCGCCCTGCCTTCCCTCAAAACATCCCGTTCGGATTGTTAGCCTTGTCGGGCACGATCTGCAGCACGTCCCAATGTTCGACGATCCTGCCCGCGTCATCGAGGCGGAAGATGTCGATGCCGGCCCAGACATGATCGCCGGGCCAGTCCTGCCGGCAATGCAGCACGACGAGATCGCCTTCGGCGATCACCCGCATGAACTCGACCCGCTTGCCGGGATAATCGCGCGCCGCCTCCTCGAAATAGGCGATGAAGCCTTCCTTGCCGTCGGCGACGCCCGGATTGTGCTGGGTATAGCTGGCGCCGGCGTAGCGCTCGATCGCCTCGCGCGGGCGGCACTGGTTGAACATCAGGTCATAGAAGGCCGTTACAGTCCGCTTGTTCCGCTCGAGATTGGCCATGTCTCATGCAGCCTTGGTATCCGGACGACCGGCGCGGCGGGTCTTGTGGCGTATGACCACATCGACCTTGTAGTCCAGCCGATCGAGACAGCGGACGAGCCGGTCGATCGAAAATTTGCCGGTCCGGCCGGTGACGATCGCCGACACATCGGGCTGCTTCACGCCGAGAAGCCCGGCGGCTCTCGCCTGAGTGAGGCGCCTTCGCTTGATGATGGCGCGGATCTCCCGCGCCAGCTTGGCCTTGAGCAATTCTTCTTCAGGATTGTCGAAGCCGAGATCGGCGAACACATTGCCGCCGCTGATTTCCACGCCGATATCCTTGTTCATGCTCTCGC
Source organism: uncultured Aestuariivirga sp. (assembly GCA_964537655.1). Classification (GTDB taxonomy): domain Bacteria; phylum Pseudomonadota; class Alphaproteobacteria; order Rhizobiales; family Aestuariivirgaceae; genus Taklimakanibacter. The sequence continues at coordinate 362 of CAZICN010000282.1, read as the reverse complement.
TCCCTTGCCAGCGGTCTCGCGATAGTGAGTTTCCGCGGTTTTTAAGGCGGATTCTTATGACATCGAGGTCGTGCCTTGGCGTCTCGCGGCCCTTCTTCGATTTCTTCTGGAAGCAGTGGAGAACATAGACCGCGCCAGCGAAGCGAACCGTGTACACGGCGCGATAAGTATCGCCATCGAAGTCATCCACCACTTCCAGAACGCTCCTGCCACCAAAACCACTCAGCGCCTTGGCGGCCGGGTGTTCGTCGCCGTTTTGCGCGTCGTTGATTGCGACACCCATGAATGCGGCGAACGTCCTCGGGAAACTTCCGCAAGTCATCCCTGGACGAACCGATCCAGATGGCCGGCTTCTGGTCTTT
>CAZICN010000281.1:0-5433 GCA_964537655.1 uncultured Aestuariivirga sp. | reverse complement strand
AGGGCAAGGCCTTCATCGCGGTCGGCGCCGCCCATCTGCCGGGCGACCAAGGTCTTGTGGAACTCTTCCGCAAGGCGGGCTACGAGGTTACGCCCGTCAACTGAACCCTCGCCATGCCCGTCACGCCCGATCCCGTCTATTCCGATACCGACCTGCCGAAGAAGACCTCCGTCGCCATCATCGGCGGCGGCATCATTGGCACCTGCACCGCGCTCGAACTCGCCGAGCGCGGCATCGACGTCACGCTGATCGAGAAGGGCGTCATTGCCGGCGAGCAGTCGAGCCGCAATTGGGGCTGGTGCCGGCAGATGGGCCGCGATCCGCGCGAGATCCCGCTGATTCTGGTCGCCCTCGACGCCTGGCGCGGCATGAATGCTCGGATCGGCGCCGAGACCGGCTTCCGGCAATCGGGCATCATCTATCTGTGCGAGACCGACGCGGAGCTCTCGGCGCGAGAGACTTGGCATGAGCAGAATGCGAAGCCTTTCGGCCTCGACACGCGCATCGTCTCGGGCGCCGAGGCGGCCGAGCTGCAGCCGGGTGCTTCGAGGCAGTGGAAAGGCGCCCTCTTCACCTCGGCCGACGGCCGGGCCGAACCCTTCATGGCGGCACCTGCCATCGCGCATGGCGCCCGTAGAAAGGGTGCGAAGATCCTGACGCAATGCGCGGTGCGCGGCATCGAGTCCGAGGCCGGCAGGGTTTCGGCCGTCATCACCGAGAAGGGCCGCATCGCCTGCGGCACGGTGGTGCTGGCGGGTGGCGCCTGGTCGCGCCGTTTCCTCGGCAATCTCGATATCCCCTTCCCGCAGCTTTCCGTCGTCAACTCGGTGATGCGCTCGGCGCCCATCGACACGCCGCTCGAACGCTCCTGCTCGGCCGGCAAATTCGCCATCCGCAAGCGCCTCGATGGCGGCTACACGATCAGCCACCGTCACCTTTCGGTGGCGGATATCCTGCCCGATTCATTCCTGCTGTTCCGCGAGTTCCTGCCCGCGCTCAGAGTGGACTGGAGCGGCCTGCGTCTCAGACTGGGCAAACGTTTCCTCGACGAAGCGCGGCTCAAGCGCCGCTGGGATCTCGATGAGCGCTCGCCCTTCGAGGAGGTGCGTATCCTCGATCCGGAGCCCGTCTCCTCGATCCTCGATGAGGCGGCGGCGAGCCTAAAGGAATACTTCCCGGTCTTTCGCGCCATGGAGATCGCGCAAAGGTGGGGTGGCGTGATCGATGCGACCCCCGATGCCGTGCCGGTGATGTCGCCCATCGACCGGCTGCCGGGATTGTTCCTGGCGTCGGGCTTCTCGGGCCATGGCTTCGGCCTGGGTCCGGGGGCCGGCAGATTGATGGCCGATCTCGTCACCGGCGCGACACCTTGCGTCGACCCCGAGCCTTTCCGCTACACGCGCTATTTCGACGGCAGCAACCCCAGGCCGACGACCGGGCTTTAGAGCAAATCCCGCCTTGCTAGACTCTGGCGACAAGGATTTGCTCCAAGATATTGATTCGGCACGCAGCCTTGCCTTGCGGCGGCCAATTTGCTGACATGATGGCGCCGCTGCGGAAGCCTATTGTTGCAAAGAGGCGGCAGGAGACACACATTGATGGGCGTTGGGAGAAAGACCCTCGTCGGCATCCTGGCCTTTCTGGGCCTCGCTATCGCTTTGGTGGTTGACGTGCTGGCCGATATGGCGAAGCCGCTGAAAGGCGTCGCCCTCATCATCGGTCAAACCAAATACGAGCATCTGACTCCCCTGACCAACCCTGCCCGCGACGCCCAGGACATGGCCAGGCTGTTCGCCGATCTGGGTTTCGCGGTGACCACCCTCAACGACCTTGATGCACGCCGGTTGCGCCGGGACATGGAGAATTTCGTCAGTGATGCCGAGGGCACCGATGTCGCGGCGATCTATTATTCGGGCCATGGCATCGAGGCCGGCGGCGAGAACTGGCTTATCCCGGTCGACGCCGATGAAGCGGCCCTGGGCGAAGCCGGCAAAAGACTGGTGGCGCTGTCGCCGCTCATAGACCGGCTGAAGCAGACGGTGCCGGTTGCGCTCATGTTCCTCGATGCCTGCCGCACCAACCCGTTTCCCCCGGGAGCCACGCTGAAGCGGGATACGGCCTCGGAAGCGGTGCCGGTCCTGGCCAGTGGTCTCAATCTCGTCACCCGGGGGGCGAGCGTCCTCGAGAACCAGCCGGTGACGACGACGCTGGGAACCGTCATCAGCTTTGCCGCGGCCCCCGGCCAGCCGGCGCTCGATGGGCCGCAAGGCGGCAGCAGCCCCTATGCGGCGGCCATAACACGCCATCTGTCGGCGATGAACGGAACCGAGTTCGGCACCGTCATGCGGATGGTGACGGAAGAGGTCTATCTGAAGACGCAAGGCCGCCAGCGCCCCTGGGTGAACGAGACACTGACCCGGCTTCTCTATTTTGGCGGCAAGATGGAGGACGGCGACGGCGATGAAGCGCGCCTCACCGCGGGCCGGCGCGAGCTTCTGCTCACCATCAGCGCCCTCCCGCAAGATCTGCGCCTCACGGTGGAGCAGTTGGCGAAAGCGGACGGCCTCCCCCTCGACACCCTCTACGGCATGCTGAAGGCATTGCAGGTCGATACGGCGGCGGGACCGGATGAGCTCGACAAGCAGCTGCGCGCCGGAGCGCAGAAGGTGAAGGAGCTGCTGGCAAAGCGCGATGCGATAGAACGCATCGACCCTGAAATCGTCCGCCTGACTGACCTCGCCGACCGGGCGGAGGCGGAAGGTTCTCTTCCGCTGGCCCAGGACTATCGCGCCAGGGCCAGCGCGCGCGCCATGGATGTATCGCGGCAATTGAAGGAGACCGAGGCGCAACTCGTGGCCCGCCATGTGGAGGTGGCGGCGACCTTCGCCCGGGAAGCGGAGACGGCGATCCTGGCTTTTGATTACAAACGGGCGGTGGAGAAATACAGGCTGGCTTATGCCGAAGTCGAGAGGTGGGATTACAGTCTATACAAGCGTTACAGGTTGCTTGCATTCGACCTCACACACTCGGCGTTCTTGCGTGCTCGTGACAATGCCCTCAAATGGCTGACAATGGGCGAGGATGGCACCGAATTGCTCGAAGAAGCTGTCGAAATGTCTCGTCTATTGGATTGGGGCGGAAACAGAGCCTCAATGCCGCTTGTATGGGCCGCGCGACAGAATAGCCTCGGCTACGCACTCTGGAAACTCGGCGAACGCGAGAGCGGCACAATACGCCTCGAGCAGGCTGTCGCAGCTTTTCGCGCGGCGCTCGAGGAACGTTCCCGCACCCGCTTTCCGCGCGACTGGGCCGAAACGCAGAATAATCTCGGCAGCGCGCTTAGAGTCCTTGGCGAGCGTCAGAACAGCACACAGCTTCTGTCAGAAGCGGTAGCCGTTTTACGAGCCGCACTTGAGGAGCGCACCCGTGCCCGCGATCCGCGAGACTGGGCCGAGACACAGAGCAATCTCGGTGACGCGCTTAGGGTCCTCGGCGAACGCGAGAGCGGAACGCGACAATTGAGGGAGGCGGTGGAAGCTTTTCGGGCTGCGCTCGAAGTACGGCGCCGCAACCGCGGTCTGCTTGCCTGGACCGAGACCCAGATCAGTCTTGCAAGGACACTGAGGCTGATGGGTGAACGTACACATGATGCCGCCCTGCTGCGCCAAGGCACGGCCGCCATGCAAGAAGTGCGGGACCTTCACAGAGTCCTCAGCAACAGTAATCCGAACAAGTATGCAAAGCACAGTAATCCGAACAAGTATGCAAAGCGGTCGCCTGCGCTTGCGGATATGCTGGATGAAATCCAGGAGAAAATAAGACGACTGCGCCGCTCGACCCGCTGATGGCCGATCTCGTCACCGGCGCGACACCTTGCGTCGACCCCGAGCCTTTCCGCTACACGCGCTATTTCGACGGCAGCAACCCCAGGCCGACGACCGGACTCTGATCCTTCCCGCCATTGATTTGGTTGAACAATCCGCGATCTTACGCAGCGCCATATTCCGCTTTATTTCGACGGCCTCCGGGCGCAGACTGGGCGAGACGAGGCTCGCCATGCGCGACGCAGTTGTCCGTGCAGCACTATGTGTCCTGATGCTGGGGCTGGCTCCGCCGCCCGCGCAAGACGGCAGTCTGACCCAACCCGAAACCGGCTTCACCGTTGCCGCGATCAATGCCGACACGAAGCCTGGCGCCGGGCGGAGCGTTTCTCGCGCCTTCCCCTTGCACACCGCCGCCCTCTACAACCGGCCAAAGGCGGTGAAGCTCCTGGTCGATCGCGGCATGCCGGTCGACATGCGCAATGCCGACGGCCTCACGCCCCTGATGGTTGCGTCGGCCTTCGGCAATGTCGAAGTGGCCGAAATGCTCCTGACGCTCGGCGCCGATCAGCGCGCCAGGAATGCCACCGACGGTCACGCGGCGATCCACATCGCCGCCATGGCCGGCCATGTCGGCGTGATGAAGCTGCTTCTCGACAAGGGCGGCGAGATCGGTCTTCGCGCCGGTCGCAATAGTGAAACGCCGCTGCATTGTGCCGCTCTCTATGGCCGCATGAAGATGATCGACTATCTGGCCGCTCATGGCGCCGAGCTGAACGCCACCGACAATTCGGGCCTCACCCCGCTGCAATATGCGAGGCGCCGGCTGCAGTCGAAGGCCGCGGACCGCCTGATCGTCCTCGGCGCGCGCATCGACAGCCTGCATGACGCGGTCAATGCCGGCGATGTCGCCCGCGTCGTCGAATTGCTGGCGAAGGGCGCCGATGTGAACGGGCTCGATCTATTCGGGACACCCTTGCATGTGGCGGCGGCCAAGGGGCAGGTCGGGATCGCGGTGATCCTCATCGACCGGGGCGCCGATCTCGAGGCACAAGGCGAGCCCGTAAATGCGCGTCCCTTGCATACGGCCGCTCTCAACGACCAGCTGGCCATGGCGGAACTGCTGATCGACCGCGGCGCCAAGGTCGATGCGCGCGATGCCGTCGGGATGACCCCGCTGATGACGGCCGCCACCTTCGCCAATTCGGGCGTGGCCAAACTGCTGCTGGCGCATGGTGCCGATCCCAAAGCCGAGGACACCACCTGGCGCGACATGCCGATCCATTATGCGGCCTGTTCCGGCGATCTTGAAACGGCGAAACTGCTTCTGCGTTATGGCGTGGACATCAATGCCGTTGGCCGCGGCAATGGTACGACACCGCTGCACTACGCGGCCCAAAGGGGTGACGCGCGGATGATCGAATTCCTGATCGCCGCCGGGGCCAACTTGAATGTTGTCGACAAGAGTGGGTGGACTCCCTACAGCCTGGCGAGCGGCAATCTCCACCAGCAGGTCGCCGATGAAATGCGCCGGCTCGGCGCCACCAGGTAACGGAGCGGCAAACCCCGCATGCCCTGTGAAAGTCTGAGAGCGGCGCGGCCGGAAGACCAT